>JALQUH010000268.1 GCA_023263845.1 Candidatus Nanopelagicales bacterium
CGTCGGCGTGGTCTTCGTAGGTAGCACGACCCACAGCTCCTCCTCCCGACGTCGCGGGCACTGTGTACTACCCGACGATCACTGGAGAAGGAATGTCTTTGACGAAGCCTGACGGCACCCCCGACTACAAGGTCGCCGATCTCTCTCTCGCGGAATTCGGCCGCGATGAGATTCGCCTTGCCGAGCACGAGATGCCCGGCCTCATGGCCATGCGCGAGGAGTTCGGTCCCACCCAGCCGCTCAAGGGCGCGCGCATCACCGGATCGCTCCACATGACCGTGCAGACCGCGGTCCTCATCGAGACTCTCGTCGCTCTCGGTGCCGAGGTCCGCTGGGCCTCCTGCAACATCTTCTCCACCCAGGACCAGGCGGCAGCTGCCGTCGTCGTCGGCCCGAACGGGACCGTCGATGACCCGCAGGGTGTCCCTGTTTACGCCTGGAAGGGTGAGACGCTCGAGGAGTACTGGTGGTGCACCGAGCAGGTGCTGCAGTGGCCCGATGGCGCTGGCCCCAACATGATTCTCGACGACGGCGGCGACGCCACACTGCTCGTGCACAAGGGTCGTGAGTTCGAGGCCGCGGGCGTTGTTCCGAGCACCGACCCGACCGACTCCGAGGAGTACGCCGTCATTCTCGAGGTGCTACGCCGTTCCCTCACCGAGGACCCGCAGCGCTGGACGACCATCGCGGCCGGGATCCGCGGCGTTACCGAGGAGACAACGACCGGCGTACACCGGCTCTACGAGATGCTCAAGGAAGGCCGACTGCTCTTCCCGGCCATCAACGTCAACGACTCGGTCACGAAGTCGAAGTTCGACAACAAGTACGGCTGCCGCCACTCCCTCATCGACGGCATCAACCGCGCGACCGACGTCCTCATCGGCGGCAAGGTCGCGGTGGTCTGTGGCTACGGCGACGTCGGCAAGGGCAGTGCGGACTCCCTGCGCGGCCAGGGCGCTCGCGTGATCGTCACCGAAATCGACCCGATCTGCGCCCTTCAGGCCGCCATGGACGGTTACCAGGTTGCCCGCATCGAGGACGTCCTCGACACCGCGGACATCTTCATCACCGCCACCGGATGCAAGGACGTCATCACCGCCGATCACATGGGCCACATGAAGCACCAGGCGATCGTCGGCAACATCGGCCATTTCGACAACGAGATCGACATGGCTGGCCTGCTGCATCGCGCTGACGTCGAGCGCCGCACGATCAAGCCACAGGTCGATGAGTTCGTCTTCCCCGACGGGCATTCGATCATCGTGCTGTCGGAGGGTCGACTTCTCAATCTCGGCAACGCCACCGGTCATCCGTCGTTCGTCATGTCGAACTCGTTCACCAACCAGGTGCTCGCCCAGATCGAACTCTTCACGCGTCCTGACGAGTACCCCCTCGGCGTCTACATCCTGCCCAAGCACCTCGACGAGAAGGTTGCCCGACTCCACCTCGATGCTCTCGGGGCGGAGCTGACCGAACTGTCGAAGCAGCAGGCCGAGTACATGGGCGTGGACGTCGCCGGCCCGTTCAAGCCCGAGCACTACCGCTACTGAGCAACGCCGGACCCGATCAGCAGTGAACTCCCCGGTGCCACGGGCCCGACCACCGGCCGACTATGGCGGCTGCCCCATCACGGTGGATCGGGCCCTGGCCCGGGGAGTCACTTTGCGACCCCCGCGTTGGGGCATCCCCGACGCCATCGTGGCACTCCTCGGCTTCGTCATCCTGTCCGTCATCGTGGCCGTGGTTGCCGGCGTCGCCGGCTTACCCTTCTGGGTCACTCTCCTGCTTGGCGTCTTCGTTCCGTGGCTGGCGCTCGGCGGGTGGCCGCTGCTCACCACGTCCCTCCAGGGCAATGGCCCGATCATCGATCTGGGCATCACGTTGCGGTGGAAGGACGTGGGCTGGGGTCTGCTCGGTGGCGTCGCGGCCCTTGTTGCCGGCAGCGTTGTCGCGGTCATCGTGCAGGCGATTGCCGGCGACGTGAGTTCCGCGGCGGCCGACCTGGGCAAGGACCTGCGCAACGAGGCCGGGCTGGTCCCGATCCTCGTCTTTGCCGCCGCCGTCGGCTTCGGCGCTCCCATCGTCGAGGAGCTCGCCTTCCGCGGGCTCGGGTACAACGCGCTGGCCAAGCGCGGACTGCCGACGTGGGCGGTGATCGTCATCACCACGGTGGCATTTTCGCTATTCCACCTCGAACCAGTCCGCATCCCGATCCTGCTCGCGAGCGGGGCGATCTTGGCGGTCCTGCGCTGGCAGACCCGAGGCCTGGGGGCGCCGATCGTGGCGCACATGGTCAACAATGTGCCAGGAGCGGCATTCCTGCTCTGGGGATGACACCATGGGGGGCGTGAGAGGTCGAGTCCTAGTCGTAGACGACGATGTCGCGTTGGCGGAGATGCTCGGAATCGTCCTGAGGGGCGAGGGGTTCGAAGCCACGTTCTGCAGCGATGGCGCCCAAGCCGTCCAGGCGTTTCGCGATTCGCGGCCGGACATCATCCTGCTTGATCTGATGCTGCCCGGTATGGACGGCATCGATGTATGCCGTGCCATCCGGCAGGAGTCCGGCGTGCCCATCGTCATGCTCACGGCGAAGACCGACACGGTTGACGTCGTACTCGGTCTGGAGTCCGGTGCCGATGATTACATCGTCAAGCCGTTCAAACCCAAGGAGCTCGTTGCTCGCCTGCGCGCCCGCATCCGCCGCACGGAGGAACCTGGGTCAGGCACCCTGACGATCGGGGACGTCACGATTGACATCGCCGGTCATTCGGTCCGCCGCGGCGAATCAATCATCGCGCTCACCCCGCTGGAGTTCGACCTGCTCGTGTGCCTGGCCCGACGCCCGGGTCAGGTCTTCAGTCGCGAAGCGCTCCTTCAGGAAGTCTGGGGTTATCGACACGCTGCCGACACCCGCCTCGTCAACGTGCACGTGCAACGCCTGCGCGCCAAGGTCGAACACGACCCCGAACATCCCACTATCGTGCTGACCATTCGCGGCGTTGGCTACAAGGCCGGTCCGCCATGACGATCGCGGAGCGGCTGATCCGAGGCCGCGGATGACGTCGCTATGGCGACGATCCCTTCTGGTGCGCATCACTGCCACCACCCTGGCACTGTCGCTGATCGTGATCGGCGTCCTCGCCATCTTGCTACTGTCCCGCATCACGACAGGTCTCCTCGAATCCGCGGAGCGAGCCGCGCTCACCGAGGCCAGCGCCGGCCTCACCGATGCCCAGCGCATCGCCAGCGTGAGTACCACAGGGACGGCCAGCACCTCGCCGTCCAGCATCGTGGACACGATCGTGGCCTCGCTCGCAAGCCGTGCCGGATCCCCGCCCCAGTACGACGTCCTCCTGCTCGCCGGCGACATCAGCGGGGCTTCCCCCGAACGCGGCACCAACCTCGTCACCGATGCCAGCGTCCCCGAGGCGTTACGGGACTCCATCGAGACGACCGGCAACCAGGCCTGGACCTACACCGAAATCCGCTATCTCGACGGGCGCACCGCGCCCGGCCTCGTCGTCGGCGCCCCGCTGGCCATCCCGAGCGTCGGACCCTACGAGTTGTACTACCTCTTCCCACTCGTCGAAGAACAGAGCACATTGGACCTGGTCCG
Source organism: Candidatus Nanopelagicales bacterium (assembly GCA_023263845.1). Lineage (GTDB taxonomy): Bacteria > Actinomycetota > Actinomycetes > S36-B12 > S36-B12 > Mxb001. The sequence goes on from JALQUH010000268.1 coordinate 3,617, forward strand.
CAGCGCGGTCGTCGGGACCGGCGTACTCCTCGTGCTCCTCCTCGGCGCGATCGCTCTGGTGGTTACCCGACAGGTGGTGGCGCCGGTGCGGTCAGCTGCCAAAGTGGCCGAGCAGTTTTCCGAGGGCCATCTGCGCGAGCGGATGAACGTGCGCGGTGAGGACGATCTCGCCCGCCTCGCCATGTCCTTCAATGACATGGCCGCGAGTCTGGAAGACCAGATCCACCGCTTGGAGAATTTGTCCGCCGTCCAGCAGCGATTCGTCTCAGACGTCTCCCATGAGTTGCGCACGCCGCTCACCACGATCCGCATGGCGGCCGACCTACTCTTCGAGGACCGCGAGCGTTACGACACGCCGACGGCGCGGGCGGCCGAGCTGCTTCAGACCCAACTCGACCGATTCGAGACGCTCTTGGCCGATCTGCTCGAGATCTCCCGCTATGACGCCGGAGCAGCCAATCTGGACCTCGAGACGGTTGACCTTGCGACCTTGACGCGGCAGGCACTTGAGGCCGTTGCGCCACTTGCGGAGGACCGCGGAACACCGCTCAATCTGCACGTGTCCGACGAGGACTGCTCGGCCGAATGCGATGCTCGTCGTGTTGATCGGATCCTGCGCAACCTCCTCGGCAATGCGATCGAGCATGGCGAGTCTGCGCCGATCGACGTCGTCGTCGCCAGTGACGATGATGCCGTGGCGATATCTGTACGCGATCATGGCGTGGGGCTTGATCCCGAACAGATCCCGCACGTCTTCGATCGCTTCTGGCGTGCCGACCCGGCTCGGGCGCGCACGACGGGAGGCACCGGACTCGGGCTATCGATCGCACAGGAGGACACGCGACTGCACGCCGGTTGGCTCGAAGCATGGGGAACACCTGCAGGGGGCGCCTGCTTCCGCCTCACCCTGCCGCGGCGTGCAGACGTGACCTTGACGACATCGCCGCTGCCGCTCGTTCCGGAGGACGCGCCCGCTCTCGACCCGGTGGCCACGGAAACGGCCGTGGCCACCGTCGGCCCAGGCACCGAGGCTCCCTGATGCTCCGTCTCCCGCTACGCAGGCGACCGGCGATCGTCGGCATGATCGGCGCCGCTCTCCTCATGAGCCCCCTCGTCGCCGCGTGCGCGGCCGTCCCGACCAGCGGACCGATCTATCAGGGCGAGGATGTCGGTGTTGAGGAGCCGAACCAGGTCATTCGCGTCATCGCTCGGCCGCCCCGCGCCGGAATGACCCCCACCGAGATCGTGTCGGGCTTCATCGAGGCCTCGGCATCTTTCGAAGACGATCATGCGGTGGCCCGTCAGTACCTCACGCCGTCCGCTGCGGCGCTCTGGGACGCCGGTGCGGGAGGGGCCATCTACGAGGGGGTTCCCACGATCGCCCCGGACGGGCTGACCTCCGTCAACCTGACCGCTACCAAGACCGGCACCATCGAAGGTGACGGCCGATACGAGGTCGCCGCGATCGGCCGCCTCGTCGACATGTCCTTCTCCCTTGAATTCCTCGACGGGGAGTGGCGTATCGCGAACCCACCCCCGGGTCTGCTGCTGAGCCGCTCCGACGTCGATCGCGCCTACCGCGCCTATGACGTCTACTTCTTCGATCCGACGTTCACCACGCTCGTCCCGGACTCTCGACTCTTCCCCATCTCCGGGCCATCCGCCGCAACGGCACTCGTCCGCGCGCTCACCACCGGCCCAAGCCAGTGGCTTGCTCCCGCCGTACGTAGCGGTCTGCCGGAGGGGACGACGCTGGCCGTCGATGCGGTCCCCGTCATCGAAGGCATCGCGCGCGTCGACTTCGATCCCGCGCTGCGCCTCGCCGATGACGCGACACGGCGGGCCATCTCCGCCCAGGTGGTGTGGACCTTGAGGCAGGCTCCCGGTGTCCGGTTCGTCGACCTCAACGCGGGCGGTCAGCCCCTCAATGTCCCCGGCGCCGCTAGCCCACAACCGATGAACTCCTGGCCGGACGTCGACCCCAATCGTATGCCGGACGGCGCGACGCCCTTCGGCGTCGTCTACGGACGCGCCGTCAGACTGGATGGAACGGCGCCGATACCCGTTGTAGGTGGGGCGGGCCTGGCCAGCCCACCACTCACCGGGATCGCAGTCTCCCTGGACGCACAGGTCATCGCCGGACTCGACGCCGATGCTCGACTGTGGACCGCTCCCCTTCGTTCCGGTGGTGCTGCGGTACTCGCCATCGACGAGCCAGGGTTGTCGCGTCCCTCCTACGGCGGTGGGGAGGCACCCTGGGTGGTCAACGCCGAAGGCTCGGTGTTGCGTGCCGAGGCTGACGGGACGACGTTCACTGTGCCGATCGACGGCATCAGCAGCAAGGCGACCGTAGAGTCCATCTCCATCAGCCGAGACGGCACGCGGGCAGCCCTTATCGTGCGCCGCGGCGAACGTTCCTTCGTCATGGTCGCCGTCATCGCTCTGCGAGAAGGGCTTCCTCGACTGCAGGCGCCCATCCGCGTCGACAATCGGCTCAACTCGGTAACCGACGTTGCGTGGGCGGACTCCGACACCCTCGCCATCCTCGGCGCCGACGGTGCTTCCACCCCGGCCGTCTACCTCGTCGACATGGGGCGCTGGCAGGTGCGCTCCATCGGCGCTCCGGCCGACCCCGCACGCGTCGCCGCGGCCCCCGGGGCCGACTTCCTGTCCAGCGATGCGGAGGGCTGGATCTACTCCTTCACCAACGGTCCGTGGCTGCGCCAGGTCCGCGCAACGAGCCCGGCCTATCCGGGAAGCTAAGTCCGTCGATCCAGATCGGGTTCGAGGAAGACGTACGTCGCCGTGGGCACCGCGGCGCGCAACCGTCGCTCCGCGTCATCGATACCGGCCGCGATCTGCTCGCCCGTGTCGTGTTCACCGATGGCCACTTTCGCCGCAACGAGAAGTTCATCGGGGCCCACGTGCAAAGTGCGCAGGTGAATGACGCGATCGACAAGTGGGGAGGACTCCAAAGCCGCGCGGATCGCGGCGTCCTCCTCCGGCAACGCCGATTCGCCGACCAACATCGCTGACATCTCAAACGCCAGGAAGATGGCGATGACGACAAGCAGGGTGCCGACGCCCATCGCACCCACGCCGTCCCACACACCGTTACCGGTGAGGACAGCGGCCGAGACCCCCACCAGCGCAAACACAAGGCCAACAAGCGCACCGAGGTCCTCGAGCAGGATGACCGGCAACTCCGGTTGTCGCGAGTCGCGGACGAACTGCATCAGCGAGCGCGGGCCCCGCGACTTGTTCGCTTCCTTCAGGGCGGTGCGGAAGGAGAAACCTTCCAGAACGATGGCGATTCCCAAGACCAGGAAGGCGATCCACGCATCGGAGAGATCTTCCGGATGCTGGACCTTGTGCAGGCCTTCATAGAGCGAGAACAGGCCGCCCACGAGGAATAGGACGATCGCCACCACGAAGCCGTAGACGTAGCGCCGACGACCGTAGCCGAAGGGATGCTGCGGGTCCGCCGGCTTGGTCGATTGCTTGCGCCCGATGAGCAGCAACACCTGGTTGGCCGAGTCCGCCAGCGAGTGAATGGCTTCCGAGAGCAGGGAGGACGATCCGGTGAAGATGAAGGCAACGAACTTGCTGATGGCGATGCCCAGGTTGGCGAACAGCGCGGCCAAGACCGCCCGCATTCCACCCTCGGTACTCATGACGCGTCCCCCGACACGCCCTTACTCATGACGCGTCTCCCGACACGATGATCACGGTGCCCTCCGGAGCAATCTCAATATCGGCCTCCCCGGGCGCAACGACAGCGGCCAGCCCTTCGGGCACGTGCCGAACCTCAACTCCTGCCTCCGTGTTAGCGGCCACGCGTGTGGCCCCGTGCAGTGATAGCACGACGCGATGACGTCCGCTTGCCGCGTGGGTCGGGTGGTCCGCAAGAACGAGGTCGAACGGCATCTGCGGAGGCTGCAGAACCTCCCCCGCGAAGCCATGCAGAGCCACCGGTGCGCGATCGGAACGCAGAGCGCTGAGTGCATCGTCGACAGCAATCGGCTTGTTGGTCAGCCCGAATCGCAACACATTGTCCGAGGACGTCATGACCTCGACTCCGAGGCCGTCCACATAGGAGTGGATGACCCCCGCAGGGACAGCCAGGCCCTGGCCCGGGTCCAGGCGAGCATGGTCGAGGAGAACGGTGACGAGCACACCGGGATCGGCCGGATGGGTCGCCGCGACCCGGGCCAGGGCAGAGACCGCCTCGGTGGACCAGCCGGCCGCCGTCGCAGCGGCGACGAGACGGCGGTCGATGGTGCCGCACTGCTCAGCCGATAGATCAAGGATGAGGCGGATGGCCTCGACGCGGTCACCGGAGGCGGTCGCGTCCACGATGGGCTCGGGGGCGCCGACTCGTCGAAGGACCTCAGCGGCCGCCTGCGGATCACGCCACCCGGCGTGGACATCGAACGTCGTCAGCGAGACGAGCATCTCGCTCTTCTCCGTCGGATCGGCGTAACGGCGCTCGTCCTCGTGTCGCCCTTGATCGGCTGCCCAACCGCGAGCGGCATGGTCACCATCAGGATGGACCTGGAGCGACAGGGGGGTCGAAGCGGCAAGAAGTTTGACCAGAGGAACACCACGATGGTCGGGCAGCTCGTCAAGACCGCGGCCTGCGTCGGCGCCCTCAGTGATCACGGCAACCCCCGAAGGATGCGTCCCGAACCACAACTCTGCCTGGGGATGGCCCGTGCGGCCACACCACCGGGACAGGCCGTCGACGACCCCCCAGTCGTATTCCTTCAGCGCACCGCGAACAACGTGCACGTCAGG
>JALQUH010000286.1 GCA_023263845.1 Candidatus Nanopelagicales bacterium
AGGACAGTCGGGAGCACTTCGAGATGCGCACGCACAAGCGCCTCATCGACATCCTTGACCCCACGCCCAAGACCGTCGATTCGCTGATGCGCCTGGATCTCCCGGCCGGCGTCGACATCGAGATCAAGCTCTAGGACGCGACGAATGGACAGGACAGTCAAGGGAGTGCTGGGCGAGAAGCTCGGTATGACCCAGGTATGGGACGAGAACAACCGCGTTGTTCCCGTGACCGTGGTCAAGGCTGGCCCCTGCGTGGTGACGCAGGTGCGCACGCCCGACACCGACGGCTACTCCGCGGTTCAGCTCGGTTTCGGTGCGGTCGATCCGCGTCGGGTCAACAAGCCTGACGCCGGCCACTTCGCCAAGGCCGGCGTGGCTCCGCGTCGCCATCTGGTGGAGTTGCGCACCTTGGACGCGGGTGACTACACCCTGGGCCAGGAGGTCGGCGCCGACACCTTCGAAGCGGGCGATGTCGTAGACATCACCGGCACCACGAAGGGCAAGGGTTTTGCCGGCACGATGAAGCGTCATGGCTTCTCCGGCGTGAGCGCATCGCACGGTGCGCACCGCAACCACCGCAAGCCTGGCTCGATCGGCGCCTGCGCGACTCCGGCCCGGGTCTTCAAGGGCCTGCGCATGGCCGGCCGCATGGGCACGGTTCGTCAGACGACGCAGGGCCTGAAGGTTCACGCAGTCGATGCCGAGCGCGGCCTGATCCTCATCAAGGGTGCCGTTCCCGGCCCCAAGGGCGGCGTTGTCTTCCTCCGCTCGACAGCCAAGGCGGTGACCGCATGACCTCCGTAGACATCCAGAGCCCCGCCGGCAAGTCCGCCGGCTCGGTGGATCTGCCCGCCGAGATCTTCGATGTTCAGGTGAACGTCCCGCTGATTCATCAGGTCGTCGTCGCGCAGCTTGCCGCTGCTCGTCAGGGCACTCACGACACCAAGTCCCGCGGTGAGGTTCGCGGCGGTGGCCGCAAGCCCTACAAGCAGAAGGGCACCGGCCGCGCCCGTCAGGGTTCGACCCGTGCTCCGCAGTTCGCCGGCGGTGGCGTCGTGCACGGACCTACGCCGCGCTCGTACGACCAACGCACACCGAAGAAGATGAAGGCTGCTGCTCTGCGCGGCGCCCTGTCGGATCGGGCCCGCGAGGGTCGTGTGCACATCGTCACCGGCATCGTCGACGGTGACACCCCTTCGACCAAGTCGGCGCAGGAGTTCCTGCTCAAGGTCACCGAGCGCCCCAACGTGCTTGTCGTGCTGACCCGCGAGGACGACGTCGCGTGGCTGAGCGTGCGCAACCTTCCGTCGGTGAGCGTCATCGCCCCCGATCAGCTCAACACGTACGACGTGCTCATCAGCGATGACGTCGTCTTCACTCAAGAGTCCTTTGACGCCTTCGTGGCTGGCCCCGTCAAGGGTCGTGGCGCGAAGGCCGTCGCCAGCGAATCGGAGGTGTCGGCATGAGGATCGACGATCCGCGCGACATCCTGCTCGCTCCGGTCATTTCCGAGAAGAGCTACGGCCTCCTCGACGAGAACAAGTACACGTTCCTTGTCGCCACGGACGCCAACAAGACACAGATCAAGATTGCCGTCGAGCAGGTCTTCGGCGTTCGCGTGACCGCAGTGAACACGCAGAACCGTGAAGGCAAGCGCATCCGCACCCGACGCGGGTGGGGCCGTCGCAATGCGACCAAGCGGGCCATCGTGTCCGTGGCGCAGGGCGACCGCATCGACATCTTCGGTGGACCGGTTAGCTAGGGCGAGGGACGAACACCATGGGTATCCGCAAGTACAAGCCGACGACGCCTGGCCGTCGTGGCTCGAGCGTGGCCGACTTCGTTGAGGTCACGCGGTCGACGCCGGAGAAGTCACTGGTTGAGCCGTTGCCCAACAAGGGCGGCCGCAACAACCAGGGTCGGATCACGACCCGCCACCAGGGCGGTGGCCATAAGCGCGCCTACCGCGTCATCGACTTCCGTCGCGGCGACAAGGACGGCGTGCCGGCCAAGGTCGCGCACATCGAGTACGACCCCAATCGCACTGCGCGTATTGCCCTGCTGCATTACGCCGACGGTGAGAAGCGCTACATCCTTGCGCCGAACAAGCTCGGTCAGGGTGACGTCGTGGAGACGGGGCCGTCCGCCGACATCAAGCCCGGCAACAATCTGCCCCTGCGCAACATCCCGGTCGGTACCGTGATCCACGCTGTGGAGATCCGCCCCGGCGGTGGCGCCAAGATCGCGCGCGCGGCCGGCTCAAGCGTCCAACTCGTCGCCAAGGATGGCCCCTACGCCCAACTGCGCATGCCGTCCGGCGAGATTCGCAATGTCGATCTGCGCTCGCGCGCCACGATCGGCGAGGTCGGCAACGCCGAGCAGTCCAACATCAACTGGGGCAAGGCCGGGCGCATGCGCTGGAAGGGCCGTCGTCCGACGGTCCGCGGTGTCGCCATGAACCCGGTCGACCACCCG
>JALQUH010000018.1 GCA_023263845.1 Candidatus Nanopelagicales bacterium
GCAATCGGATTCACACGATGACCACCCGCATCGGCGGCCTGGCCAATGACGCGCCGGACGATTGGGCATCGTTGGTCCGGAGGGCCATCGAATCGACGCGTGCACAACTTCCCGACGTGCTCACGGCCGTGTACGACGTCGTGCCGGCGGGTGCTGGAGTCCTGTCTCCCGCGCAGGCACGCGCCTGGGCGGTGAGCGGGCCGGTGGCACGCGCAAGCGGCCTAGACCAGGACCTTCGCCGCGATGTGCCCGTCATTGCGTACCCGGAACTCGCCGATGTCATCGAGGTGGTTACCGGAGTGGAAGGCGACGCCCGTGAGCGGTACCGAGTCCTCGCCGAACAGGTGATGGCAGATATGACCGTGCTCGACACGGCGCTCGGCCGGCTACCCGCGGGACCGATCGATGTGCCCCTTCCCAAGGTCGTGCGCGCTCCCGAGGGAGCGGCCTACGTGCGGATGGAGTCGGCGATCGGCGTCAACGGGGCCTACGTCGTTTCCACTGGCGGGCCCACCCCATGGCGTGTTCGTTGGCGGACGGCATCCTTCGCCAACGTCCAGGCGATGTCTGCCGCTCTGCCCGGTACGCCTGTTGATGATCTCGCGGCGGTGGTGGGTTCGTTCCTGTTCGTGGTCGGTGACCTCGACCATTAGTTCGTTGCGGTAGGGCGCGCGCCTACTTCTTGTCGTGCTCGCGCAGATACGTCGCGAACTTGGCCCGCAGCAGGGCCTCGGTGTCGTCATCGAGTTCGGGGCTGTCCCCGAACATCTGACGGAAGGCTTTGATCGACTCGATGATCGTGCCTCCGGTCGAGCCGAGATCACCGCCCTCGCCTTCGATCGCAACCATGCCGGGCATGTGCGAGAAGACGCTGGAGAAGAAGCCCACATCCAGATGACGCTCGGCACGATGGAAGGCCCGCTCACGGAGCTCGTCGAAGGGCAGGTCCTCGTAGATGACGTCTTCGGCCATGTCCGGACTCTATCGCCCGTTAGACAAGCCAACACGGCGTGCTGCTACTGCGACTCGTCCTCGTCAATGCGGCACATGGACTCCAGCCACACTGCCGCGCCCACGAGGACGGCACAGGCGAGGAGTCCGGCAACCGAGGCTCCGAACGACGCCGAGCCGTTCGAGGTGCCGAGTACGGGCGTCAAGGCGAGGGCAATGCCGAGGTAGACACCGCCGATGAGGGCGCCGGTTCGGGATGCCGCGAGCGCGAGGGCCGCGGTACGTGCAGCGACCAGCGGCGGCATCCGTCGCAGGCCTGGGTCCGTCCCCGGCAACGCCGCGCCCGGACGTCGCCGGTCCCCCGCCAGTGCGCTTCGGCTCACCAGAGCCCAGATGAGGATGCCCAGGGCCAAGATCCATAGACCGAGCGCGGCCAGCGAGGGCACGACGAGGACGCGGCCAGCGAAGCGCTCGACCATGTCGACCGCTATCCAGCCGATGGCCAAGCCAACTGCCAGCAGGATGGTCAGGGGGACCCACCGCGTCGGCTTCACGGGGCTTCACCGGGGATCGTGATCGACACATCGTCTCGCCGCACCACGTCTTGATCTCCCAACACGTCGATGACGTCGACGAGACGACCGACACCTGGCACCTCCGCTTCCGGCTGCACATCGCACCAGGGGATGCACACGAAGGCACGCTCGGCAGCTCGCGGATGCGGCAACGTGAGGTCCGCATCGTCGCTGCGAAGGTCGTCCATGGAGATGACATCGACGTCAAGGGTGCGCGGCCCCCAGCGTTCGACTCGCACTCGATGCCGCTCGGCCTCCGCGTGCTGACAGACCGCAAGGACGTCGCGCGGCGCAAGGTCCGTCTGCGCGATAGCGACGATATTCATGAAACGGCCCTGCTCCGGGCCACCGATAGGAGCCGTCTCGTAGACCGGGGAAACGGCGACAATGCGCAAACCACCGGCATCCAAGAGTTCGATCCCCGCCTGCAGATGTTCGAGACTGTCGCCCAGGTTGGATCCCAGACCCAGCACGACCTGCGAGGTCACGTGCGCTCCCGAAGAATGCGCACGATCACGTCACCGACCGGCACGCCGACCGGGGCGCTGGGCTTGTGGAGCGCAACCTCGACCGCCGCCACACCGGGAAGTGCGAGGCACAGGTCGGCCACGCGCTGCGCGAGCGTCTCAATGAGGTCGACCGGATCGCCACTGAGCACACCGTGGACGCCCTGGGCGATGAGGCTGTAGTCCACCGTCTGCCCGAGGTCATCCGAAGCAGCAGCCGAGCGGGTATCCACGGCAACCGCGACGTCCGCAATGAAGAGTTGTCCGACCTCGCGTTCCTCGGGTAGAACGCCGTGCCGTCCGTGAGCACGAATCCCGACGACCTCGATGACGTCCCGACCCTCGGTGGGACGCAACGCGGTCATCGCGCACCCATCCACGCGCGCGCCACCAGAACGGCGTCGCGCGAGGCTCGCACCTCATGGACACGCACACCCCAGGCACCGGACGCAGCCGCGAGAGCCGTCACGGCATCGCCCGCAGCGTCCCGTTCGTCGAGCGGCCTTGGACCGTCAGAATCAGCCAGGACATCGCCGAGGAACCGTTTGCGGGAAGCCCCTATCAGCAGAGGGCACCCCAACGCCTGCAATCGGTCCAGGCTCGCCAGCAGCGGCCAGTTGTGCTCTGAACGCTTGGCAAAGCCGAGTCCGGGATCAAGGATCACGCGCTGTGGATCGACTCCGGCCGCCTCGAGGT
>JALQUH010000277.1 GCA_023263845.1 Candidatus Nanopelagicales bacterium
CTCGAGCGGCACCGCCTGCGGCCGGTGGCGGTTCTGTTGACCCACGGCCACCTCGACCACGTGTGGTCCGTGGCGCCGCTCACAGCCGGCCGCGACATCCCGGCCTACATTCACACCGACGACCGCTATCGCCTCGCGGACATCGTCGGCACGACGTTCGCCATGTCGCGCGAACAGTTGATGTCTATGACCCAGGGCGAACTCGAGCTGACTGAGCCCGATGATGTCCGGCTGCTGACCGATGGGGAGCGGATCGAAATCGCGGGGGTCCCGCTCACGGTGGCGCACGCGCCGGGGCACACCGAGGGCTCGGTGACGTTCTCGGCCGACCGGAGCGGGGACGTTCCGCCGGTGCTCCTGAGTGGGGACCTGCTCTTCGCCGGATCCATCGGACGCACCGATCTGCCGGGAGGTGATCCGGCGGCGATGACCGAGAGTCTGCGCCGCGTCGTGCTTCCCCTCGACGACGACACGGTCGTCCTGCCTGGCCATGGGGAGACCACCACCATCGGCCAGGAGCGTGCCACCAATCCGTTCCTTGTCGAACTCGGTTCGGCGCCCAAGCCGCGGGGGTTGTGATGGCCCGTTCCTCAAATCTGTCCGGCTTCCCCGAGTGGCTGCCCGAAGGACGCCTCGTCGAACTCGCCGTCCTTGACACGGCGCGACGGATCTTCGAGCTGCATGGCTTCAGTTCGCTGGAGACCCGTAGCGTCGAGCCGGTCGATGTTCTGCTGAGCAAGGGGGAGATCGACAAGGAGGTCTACTCGGTTCGGCGCATTCACGACGATGGGTCTGCGGAGGACTCCCTCGCGCTCCACTTCGACCTCACGGTTCCGTTCGCCCGCTACGTGGTGGAGAACGCGGGCCGCCTCGATTTCCCCCTTCGGCGCTACCAAATACAGAAGGTGTGGCGAGGCGAACGCCCGCAGGAGGGGCGCTTCCGGGAATTCACCCAAGCCGATATCGACATCGTGGACGCCAACGAGTTGGCACCGCAGCATGAGGCGGAGATGGCGCTCGTCATGGCTGAGGTTTTCTCCTCGTTGCCGTTTCTGCCCCCGGTGCGTATCTGCGTGAACAATCGAAAGATCCTAGAGGGCTTCTACGCCGGGCTGGGTGTTGCGGACCCCGCCGCCGCCTTCCGTGCCATCGACAAGATCGACAAGATTGGACCCGAACGCGTTCGGGAACTTCTGCGTGACGATGCGGGCCTCAGCGAGGCCGAGATCAACTCTGTCCTCGCCCTCGCGCAGATCCGATCAACGGACACGTCCTTCGTTGAGTCGGTGCGCGCCCTCGGTGTCCATAACAAACTTCTCGATGAGGGCTTGAGCGAACTGGCGGCGGTGATGAAGGCGACCGCAGGTCCGTCGTCAGGCGTCATCATCGCGGACCTGCACATCGTGCGCGGCCTCGATTACTACACCGGCACCGTTTATGAAACGTTCCTTGAGGGATACGAGTCGTTCGGTTCTATCTGCTCGGGCGGTCGCTATGACTCGTTGGCCCGGGACGGCAAGACGACGTACCCGGGCGTGGGCATTTCCCTGGGCGTGACGCGCCTGGTGTCCCTGCTGCTGGGGCGCGAGATGGTGCGAGCCACTCGCAGGGTTCCCGCCGCAGTCCTGGTGGCTGTGGTCGACGAAGACTCGCGTGACATAAGTGATGCGGTGGCAGGCTCATTGCGCGCCCGCGGGATTGCGTGCGAGGTCGCTCCCCGCGCCGCAAAGTTCGGCAAGCAGATCAACTATGCCGACCGTCGCGGGATCCCGTTCGTGTGGTTCCCGGCCGGGGTGGATGACGAGGGCGACAGCGTCAAAGACATTCGCACGGGAGATCAGGTACCGGCCGACGCCGGGACGTGGTCGCCCCCCGATACTGATCTGTGGCCGCACATCGTGGCCGCCAGCGACGAAGGAGCACCGTGATCCGCACACACGAGGCTGGCACGCTCAGCGCGGCTGATGTTGACACCACGGTGACGTTGGCCGGGTGGGTGGCACGTCGCCGTGACCACGGGGGCGTCGCCTTCCTTGATCTGAGGGATGCCTCCGGCGTCGTCCAGGTTGTCGTGCGCGAAGCAGAGGTTGCCCACGGACTGCGTGATGAGTACTGCATCAAAGTCGTGGGCACCGTGGAGCGACGTCCCGAGGGCAACGAGAACCCCGACCTCCCCACGGGCGAGATCGAGGTTATGGCCGACGTCCTTGATGTGCTGAGTGAATCCGCGCCGCTGCCGTTCCCGATTGACGATCGCATCAATGTGGGCGAAGAGGCGCGACTTCGTCACCGCTACCTCGACCTGCGCCGATCCGGCCCCGGCGGCAACCTGCGGATGCGCTCGGACCTCAACCGCATCTGCCGTGAGGTGCTGTTCGAGCGTGGCTTCCTGGAGATTGAGACGCCCACCCTGACTGCCTCGACGCCCGAGGGCGCACGTGACTTCCTCGTGCCAGCCCGTCTTCAGCCGGGCACCTGGTACGCCCTCCCACAGTCGCCGCAGTTGTTCAAGCAGCTGCTCATGGTCGCCGGGATGGAACGGTACTTCCAGATTGCCCGCTGCTACCGCGACGAGGACTTCCGCGGGGACCGCCAGCCGGAATTCACCCAGTTGGACATCGAAATGTCCTTCGTCGAGCAGGCTGACGTCATCGAGGTCGGCGAAGCTGTCGTCCGCGCCCTGTGGAAGGGGATCCTCGGCGTCGACCTCGGCGACATTCCGCACATGACCTATGCCGAGGCCATGCGTCGCTTCGGCACTGACAAGCCCGATCT
>JALQUH010000149.1 GCA_023263845.1 Candidatus Nanopelagicales bacterium
CGCACGGCATGCAGGCCCTCGAAGCCGCCATCGGTCCGCTCGAGGGCGGCACGGCGGTCTCGTTTGCCTCCGGCATGGCGGCCGCCGGAGCCATCATCGATCTGCTGCCCATGGGAGCCGTTGTCGTCGCTGCCCGTTTCACCTACACCGGCGTGGCCGTGCGTCTCCGCGAACTCGACGCAATAGGCCGGATCGTCGTGCGGCCGGTCGACATTGCGGACACGGCGGCAGTGGTGGAAGCTGCCGCCGGCGCCGATGCCATCTGGGTGGAGTCGCCGACTAACCCCATGCTGGAGATTGCCGACATCCCGGCGATTCGCGCCGGTTCCAACGCTCTTATCGTTGTCGACAGCACCTTCGCGACACCCCTCGGCCAGCGACCGCTGGAGATGGGCGCAGACGTCGTGCTCCACAGCGCCACCAAGTCCATCGGGGGTCATTCGGACGGCCTGATGGGGCTTGCCATCACTTCTGATGCAGACCGAGCCGAAGCGTTGCGATTCCGTCGAACAATTCTGGGCGGCGCCCCCGGAGCGCTGGAGTGCTACCTGATCCTGCGCGGCCTGCGCACCTTGTCAGTCCGACATGAGCGCGCTCAGGCCAGCGCCCAGGTGCTCGCGGAACGGCTGCACGGCCATCCCGGCGTCGCTCGGGTGCGCTATCCGGGCCTGCCCAGTGACCCTGGCTACGAACGTGCGCAGCACCTCCTTGCGGGTCCTGGAACGATGCTGTCGATTGACCTGGCCGGTGACGCTGCTGCCGCGGATCAGGTGGCACAGTCAACGCAGTTGTGGGTCCATGCCACGAGTTTGGGCGGCGTCGAGTCGCTCATCGAGCGTCGACGCCGTTGGCCGCTGGAGAATGCCGAAGTCCCGGAGAGCCTGTTGCGCTTGTCGGTGGGCATCGAATCAGTGGAGGATCTGTGGAGCGACCTCTCGTGCGCACTGGACCTCATTTCCCGCTAGTGCAGGGAGGTCTCGGCCTTCGGTGACCGCGACATGAAGGCCCGCAACATGTGTGTCGGCCCCATGCCGTAATGAACCACCTGCACGATCTGCTCCGTGATCGGCATGTCCACGCCGTGCGATCGGGCAAGGTCCAAGATGGACTGGCAACTCTTCACGCCCTCGCATGTCTGCTGCGTCGTGGCGATGGTCTCCTCGACGCTCAGCCCCCTACCGAGGTTGACCCCGAACGTGCGATTGCGCGACAGCGGCGACTGACAGGTGGCGATGAGGTCACCGACACCGGCCAGACCCTGGAACGTCAGCGGATCGGCGCCCAAAGCCATGCCGAGTCGCGCCATCTCCGCAAGACCGCGCGTGATGAGCGCGGCCTGCGAGTTCTCTCCGAACCCAGCGCCTGCCGCAATACCGTTCGCCAGGGCGATGACATTCTTGACCGATCCACCGATCTCGACTCCGACGACATCAGTGGTCCAGTAGGCGCGGAAGTAGTCGGTCGTGCAAGCGTCCTGCAGCCGTCGGGCACTGTGCTCGTCTGAACACGCCACCGTGGTGGCTGCTGGCTGTCGCATTGCAATCTCGCGGGCGAGGTTAGGTCCGGAGACCACCGCAACCTGGGAGGTGGGCACGTCGGCCACCTCCTCAATGACCTGACTCATCCGCATGGTCGTCCCGGATTCGATGCCCTTCATCAGGCTCACCAGGACGGCGCCGTCGTCAACCTGATCGCGCCAGCGGCCGAGGTTGTCCCGCAGCGTCTGCGCCGGAACCGCGAGCACCACAAGCGGGGCACCGTCTAACGCTTCCGCTGGATCGCCGGTCGCACGTACGCCGTGCGGCAGGGCAATGCCATCGTGATAGCGACGGTTGATGTGCTCTTCGGTGATCTCGCGCGCGGTATCGGGGTCGCGGCTCCACATGACAACGTCGCCACCGGCATCGGCGAGGATCATCGCGAATGCCGTGCCCCAGGACCCCGAGCCCATGACGGCAACTCGACTCATGATTCCTCCTTGCGGATCTGCCGGAGCAGATCGGTTATGGCGGCCATGATGCGGTCAGTGGCCTCGTGCAAGGTGTCATTGTCCACCTCGCCGTTCCGAAAGAGGTCATCGAGTTCGACCGGTGGGCCCACGATGACATGCATCGTCTTGCGCGGGAAGGCCTTGAACTCCTTGCGGTACGGACCCATGACTTTCTGCGCGCCGAAGTGCGCCATGGGGATCACCGGGACTCCCGCAGTGAGGGCGATCCGAGCCGCGCCCGTTTTGGCGGCCATGGGCCACAGATCGGGGTCCTTGGTAATGGTGCCCTCGGGGTACACCAGCACGCACTCTCCGGCGCGCGCGGCGTCAACCGCCGCCTGAACCGCCACGGCGGCGTCCTTGGTGCCGCGCACGACCGGGATCTGCCCGGCATTGCGGATGATCCAGCCGACGACGGGGGCACGGAAGAGCGTGTCCTTGGCCAGGAACCTCGGTGGTCGGTCGTAGTCCCACAAGACGTGCGAGATGACGATCGGGTCGAACCAGGAAATGTGATTTGCGGCCACGACGATCCCCGAGTCCACGTCCAGATTGTCTGCCCCACGCCAATCGCGCTTGGTGATGAGCCGCATCGTCGGGTGCAGGACGAAGGCCGCAAATCGGAATGCGAAGCCGAGTCCATCCTGCTTGCGTACCCGCGCCACGATTCTCCCCTCCGCCTGTGAACCGAGTTTGTCAGGAAGACGCCCTCAGTGTCCTGATGTCCGTGGTCCCACGGTCAAGCGCCAACGATTGTGCGGTTGGATGTCGGGGTGGCTGACCGATGGATCCTGCTCCTGCCGGTGCGGCTCACCGCCCCGAAGGGGCGACTGACCTCATGGGAACCAGCGGAGCGTACGTCGCTGGCGCTTGCCATGGTCAGGGACGTCGTTCAGGTGGCGCAGTCCAGCCCAACGATCGCGGAAGTCGTTCTCGTGGGCGACCCGGCGGCCGCTGCGGCATTGCCGGAACTGCCCTGTGTGCCGGACTCTGGACGTGGACTCAACACCGAGGTCGCCGCGGCAGCGTTCGGATGCGCGCGCGTCGCGGTTTTGCTGCCCGATGTCCCGGCCGTTTCGGTCGATCAGCTTGACCGGGCATTGGATGTCGGGGGCCAATTCACGCGCGCTTTCGTTGCCGACGCGGAAGGCATCGGGACGACGCTCCTGATGGCCCAGCGCGGTGACGCGCTCCATCCCGCCTTCGGCCCGCGATCGTGTGCGTCGCACGCGGCGAGTGGTGCCGTGCCGGTGCCGGACGCCGGACCGGGCCAACTCGCCCGGCTTCGGCGCGACGTCGACGACGAGATCGGGCTCTGGGACGCGGCCCGGCTCGGCGTCGGGCCGCACACCGCCGCAGTGATCAAGCCGTTGCTAACCGGGAACGGCGATTGACGAAGGGGCCGGATCCTGCCGGATCCGACCCCTTCGCTATGCCGTACAGAAGTACTACTTGCGCGCAGCGCCCTTCTTGGCGGGAGCCTTCTTGGCAGCGGCCTTCTTGGTGGGAGCCTTCTTGGCGGGAGCCTTCTTGGCAGCAGCCTTCTTCGCCGGAGCAGCCTTCTTGGCGGCCGGCTTCGCGGCGGCCTTCTTCGCCGGGGCGGCCATCTTCTTGGCACCCGAGACAACGGCCTTGAACTCCGCACCAGCGCGGAACTTCGGCAACTTCGTTGCGCTGATCTTCACGGCTTCGCCGGTCTGCGGGTTGCGACCCATGCGAGCGTTGCGCTGCGCGCGCTCAAAGACGCCGAAACCGCTCAGGGCAACCTTCTCGCCACGCGACACGGCGCGCTTGAGTTCGTTGAGAGTCGCCTCGACGACGTCAGTCACGTCGCGCTTGCTGTGGCCGAGCTGCGTCGACACAGCCTCGATGAGATCTTGCTTATTCACGTCAGTGCCCTCCGGGGGGAAGTCAGGCCGACCTCAGTCGGCAGGGCCGGTCCGGTGACCGGCGTCCGCTGTACCCTATTACGCCGCGGAGGGTGCTTTGACCACTGCCTGCCCGGAGTGTCACGTGATCTAAATCTCGTTGGCACTCAACGGGATCTGGACCACCCGCAGCAACCCGTGCCGTCAACCTACGGTAGTCGGCTTGAATGCCGGTCGTGCGTCCTCAAACTCCGAGATGAGGTCCTGATTCTGCAAGGTGATGCCGACGTCATCGAGGCCTTCCATGAGCCGCCACCGAACATACGGATCCACCTCGAAGGACGCCGTGAGGTCGCCCGCCGTGACGGTCTGCGCATCAAGATCAACAGTCATCGGCAACGACGGATCCGCCTCGATCATCTCCCAGAGTTGGTCGATGACGGACTGATCGACGAGGGCGGTCAGGAGACCGGCCTTGCCGGAGTTGCCACGGAAGATGTCGGCGAACCGTGAGGACAGGACAACGTGGAAGCCATAGTCCTGCAGCGCCCAGACCGCGTGCTCGCGCGAGGAGCCTGTCCCGAAGTCCGGACCGGCAACAAGGATCGACACCCCGGCGTACTCCGGTCTGTTGAGAACGAAGTCCGGATCCTGGCGCCAGGCCTGGAACAGTGCATCCTCGAACCCATGTCGGGTGATCCGCTTCAGGAACTCGGCCGGGATGATCTGGTCGGTATCGACGTTGCTGCGCCGCAACGGCGCAGCCGTGCCGGTGTGGGTGGTGAAGGCATCCATGGGAATCTCCTAGGCGGTAACGAGGTCGGCGGGTGAGGCGAGATGGCCGGTGACGGCGGTAGCCGCGGCCACCTGGGGCGACACCAGGTGAGTGCGACCACCCGGGCCTTGCCGACCCTCGAAGTTGCGGTTGGACGTTGACGCGCTGCGCTCCTGGGGCGCGAGCTTGTCGGGGTTCATGGCCAGGCACATCGAACAGCCGGCTCCCCGCCACTCCGCTCCCGCGTCGAGGAAGACCTGATCCAGGCCCTCGCTCTCGGCTTGTAGGCGCACCCGGGCCGAACCTGGCACGACGAGCATGCGCACGCCGTCGGCGACGCGGTGGCCGCGCAATACATGAGCGGCAGCGCGCAGGTCCTCGATGCGGCCGTTGGTGCAGGATCCGAGGAAGACCGTGTCGACGCTGATATCGCGCAGCGGCATTCCCGCTGTCAGACCCATGTAGTCCAGCGCCCGCTCGATCGCAACGCGCTCGACCTCGTCCTTGGCGTCCTCCGGTGAGGGGACCCTGGCCGACAGCGGCGCACCCTGGCCGGGATTGGTGCCCCAGGTAACAAACGGAGCGAGTTCGCTGGCGTCAATAACAACCTCGGCATCGAACGTCGCATCGTCGTCGGTCACGAGCGAGCGCCAGTATTCGACCGCGGCGTCCCATTGCGCCCCCTTCGGCGCACGATCGCGACCCTCTAGGTAGGCGAAGGTGGTCTCGTCCGGGGCCACCATGCCGGCCCGTGCGCCGGCCTCGATGGACATGTTGCACAGGGTCATGCGGCCTTCCATGGAAAGACCCTGCACGCCCTCACCCCGATATTCCAGGACATAGCCCTGCCCACCACCGGTACCAATCTTGGCGATGACGGCCAGGATCAGGTCCTTGGCCGTGACGCCCTCCGGCAGGGCGCCGTTGACGGTGATCGCCATCGTCTTGAACGGTTTCAGTGGAAGTGTCTGGGTCGCGAGGACATGCTCCACCTCGCTTGTCCCAATGCCAAAGGCCAGTGCTCCGAAAGCGCCATGCGTGGACGTGTGCGAGTCGCCGCAGACGACCGTCATACCGGGTTGGGTTAGGCCCATCTGCGGCCCGACGACGTGCACGATGCCCTGCTCGACATTGCCCAACGAATACAGCGGGACGTCAAACTCGGCGCAATTGCGCCGCAAGGCCTCGACCTGGGCGGCGCTCACCGGATCAGCGATCGGCTTGTCGACGTCGATGGTGGGCACGTTGTGGTCCTCGGTGGAAACCGTGAGGTCGGGCCGGCGGACAACGCGGCCGCTGGCGCGCAGGCCCTCGAACGCCTGCGGGCTAGTGACCTCATGCACGAGGTGAAGATCGATGTAGAGCAGGTCCGGTTCGCCCTCGGCACGCCGTACGACGTGGTCGTCCCAGACCTTCTCCGCCAATGTGCGGCCCATGTGTGCCTCCTGCCGTCGTGCGCCTGATTGACATCTCAGTATGTAAGACGCCAGTATCACTGTGTGGACGATACTAGCGGAGTCGGAGTCGTGGACAAGACCGTGTCCCTCCTCGATGCGGTGGCCACGGGCCCGCTCTCCCTGGCGGAACTGTCCGAGAGCACCAGCATTCCCCGTGCGACGGCCCACCGGCTCGCGGTCGCGCTGGAACATCATGGGGTGCTCAGGCGCGATGACTTCGGCCGCTTCGCGCTTGGGCCACGCACCGCTCGGTGGGCCGCCGGCCTCGACGAGGTCCGCGCGATGGCCGAGGAGGCGGTCCACGCACTGCGTGATGCCTCGGGCCTCAGCGCCCAGGCCTACCGGCGCATCGGTGACCAGCGCCTATGCGTGGCCGCCGCCGAACCACCGTCGGGACTACGCGACACCGTCCCCGTGGGTTCGTTGCTGACCCTACGCGCCGGGTCGGGCGCCCAGGTGCTCGTCGCCTGGCTCGACGAGGCGGAACGTACGCGACTGCTGGCAGGGGCGGCGTACGACGAGGCCGATCTGAACGTCGTTCGACGTCGCGGCTGGGCGCATAGCGTTGGGCAACGTGCCTACGGGGTCGGCTCGATCAGCGCTCCGATACGTGGGGCCGACCGTGGCGTGATTCTGGCCATCAGCATCTCCGGGCCGGCCGACCAACTGGCAAAACCGTCCGTGCGTCTACGCGAGGAACTCCTCGCCGAGGTCAACCGCCTCTCCGCGTAGAGCTCCCTTCCCCGAGCGTTCAGGGGCGTACATGAAACGCCTCCATTGCTGCACGGGAGTGCGCATTCGGCGCGGTGGAGGAGTGAAAAAGAGGGGGGTCCGCCAGAAGCAGACCCCCCTCACTCGCGTAGCCCCGACGGGATTCGAACCCGCGCTACCGCCTTGAGAGGGCGGCGTGCTAGGCCGCTACACAACGGGGCCGTGCGCACGTGAGAGAGCACGTGTACTCGCTGGGGTACCAGGACTCGAACCTAGACTAACTGAACCAGAATCAGTTGGGCTGCCAATTACCCCATACCCCATGGGCACCACCTCGTGCGGTTCACGAAGCGACCCGAAGAGTATACCCGCCGATTCAAATGACTCGAGCAGCGGCCAAACGGGACAGGGACCGGTTCCGCCCGAGGATCTCCATCGACTCAAAGAGCGGTGGCGAGACCTTGCGGCCAGTGACCGCTACCCGCACCGCACCGAACGCCACCTTGGGTTTCAAGCCGAGTCCCTCGATCAATGCCGAGCGCAGGGCTGCCTCAATCTCAACGGTCTTCCACTCCGCGATACCCGTGAGTGCCTCAATAGCCGCACCGATGACCTGCTGTGAAGCCTCATCAGACACCGACTGCCCTTCCTCGATCGCAAACGCATCGTCATCGATGAAGAGGAAACCGAGCATGCCGACGGCCTGCTTGAGCGTCTCCATGCGCTCCTGGACCAGCGGCACCGCCTCCTCGAGCACCTCACGGTGCTCCGGGCTGAGTGGGACGCCGACCAGATCGGCCACCGCGAGATAGGGAATGATCCGCTCGGCTAGATCCTCAGGAGACAGGCTGCGAATCCAGTCGCCGTTGATGGCGGTGCACTTCTTCAGGTCGAAGCGGGCCGGGTTGGGGCTCACGCGCGAGACGTCGAACGCCGCGGCCATCTGCCGCGGGGAGAAGAACTCCTGGTCATCGCCCATCGACCAGCCGAGCAGGGCCAGGTAGTTGAGCAGGCCTTCGGGTAGATAGCCCTCCTCGCGATACATGAGCAGCGAGGATTCCGGGTCGCGCTTGGAGAGCTTCTTGTTGCCCTCCCCCATGACATAGGGCAGGTGACCGAAACGTGGGGTGCCACCATCACCGACGCCGATATCGGCGAGGGCGGCGTACATCGCGATCTGACGCGGGGTCGACGACAGCAAGTCCTCGCCACGCAGCACATGGGTGATCCGCATGAGCGCGTCGTCGACCGGGTTGACCAGCGTGTAGAGCGGGTCGCCGTTCGCGCGCACGATGACGTAGTCGGGCACGTTGTCGCGGGCGAAGGTGATCTCGCCGCGGACGAGGTCGTCCCAGGTGAAGTCGTGCTCGGGCATGGCAAACCGGATGACCGCCGGGCGACCCTCCGCCTCGCGCGCCGCCCGCTCCTCCGCGGTGAGGTGTCGGCAGGTGCCGACATAGCCCTGCGCACGACCCTCGGCGCGCGCCTTCTCACGTTCGGCTTCCAACTCTTCGGCCGTGCAGTAACAGGGGTAGGCGTGACCAGACTCCACAAGTCGCTGGGCGACGTCCGCGTAGATCTCCATGCGCTGGGACTGTCGGTAGGGGCCGTAGGGGCCACCAACCTCGGGGCCTTCATCCCAATCCAGGCCGAGCCAGCGTAGGGAGTCCAGCAGCATCTGGTAGGACTCCTCGGAGTCGCGCTCGGCATCGGTGTCTTCGATGCGGAAGACAAAGGTGCCGCCCGTGTGGCGTGCGTAGGCCCAGTTGAACAGCGCGGTGCGGACCATGCCGACGTGCGGATTGCCGGTCGGCGAGGGGCAGAACCGGACGCGTACGTCGCTCATGCGATCACCTCATTGGCCAGCGTGCCGATGCCCTCAATGGTCACGGTGACTTCCTCTCCGTCGCGCAGTGGCCCGACACCCGCGGGCGTGCCGGTGAGGATGACGTCCCCGGGCAGCAGCGTCATCACCTGACTGATCCAGGACACGAGTGTCGGTACGTCGTGGACGAGCTCGGAGGTACGACCAGACTGCCGGGTCTCACCCTCGACCTCGCAGGAAATCGCGAGGTCACTCGGGTCCAGGTCGGTAACAACCCAGGGGCCGAGCGGGCAGAAGGTGTCAAAGCCTTTGGCTCTCCCCCACTGGCCATCAGTTTTCTGCAGATCACGCGCGGTGACGTCGTTGGCGCAGGTGTATCCAAGGATCACCTCGTGCACGCGCTCGCGAGGTACGTCCTGGCAGAGCCGGCCGATGACGACGGCGAGTTCGGCCTCGTGTTCGACCTGCCGCG
Source organism: Candidatus Nanopelagicales bacterium (assembly GCA_023263845.1). GTDB lineage: Bacteria > Actinomycetota > Actinomycetes > S36-B12 > S36-B12 > Mxb001. Next base: position 9,099 of record JALQUH010000149.1, read on the forward strand.
ACATCGCCGGGATACGGATCGGCGTATCGGGTCCGACGACGGCGGTGTTGGGCTTGAGGAAGATCATCGGCTCGGCTGGCGCCGTGCCACCCATCTCCGCCGCGTGCGCCTCGTAGTTCTTGCCCACCGCGATGATCTTGCTTGGTAGCACCGGGGCGAGGAGGCGGGCCTGGGCGCCGGTGACCTGCTGGCCCGTGAAGGTGATTTCCCCGAAGGGGTGCATGTCGATGATGCGAAGGACGGCATCGTCGGGCAGGACGGACTGACGGTCGTCAAGATCCCCTTCGACGGCAGCGAAGGCAACGTCAGAACCGATGGCAACACGGGCAATACGCACGCGCCGACCCTATCTGGCGCGCCCACCTCAACCGGTGCGGCATCCGCCCCCGTTCTTTCGGCAGTTCCGGGGGCTTAGCCCCGAAAAGTGACGAAAGAACGCACCGATCACTCGGCGGAGCGCAACAGGCCGTATGCCAGAGCATCCTCAAGCGCGGTCCACGACGCCGCGATGACGTTCTCGTGTACGCCGACCGTGCTCCAACTCTTGCGTCCGTCACTACTGCCGATGAGTACCCGGGTAACGGCATCAGTGCCGGCAGCATCGTCAAGGATGCGCACCTTGTAGTCGGTCAGCCGCACGGACTGCAGAGCGGGGAAGAGCTCGACGAGAGCCTCACGCATCGCCCGGTCCAACGCATTGACCGGACCGTTGCCTTCAGCCGTGGCAATCGCGCGGCGTCCACCGGCGTAAACCTTCACGGTTGCCTCACTGAGCACCCGGCCGTCGGTCTGCTGCTCCACGATCGTGCGCCAGGACTCCACCGTGAACGGTTGCGGCCGCCCCTGATCACCGGCATCGAGGACGAGCAATTCAAACGACGCGTCTGCTGCCTCGAAGGTCCAGCCACGCGCCTCCAATTCCTTCACCCGTTCGACAACCTTGGCCAGGGTCGACGGGTCGTCAGCAATATCAAGGCCCAACTCGCGTGACTTCAACTCCACGGAGGCTCGACCGGCCATCTCAGTGATGAGGATGCGCTGGTCGTTGCCCACGATCGACGGGTCGATGTGGTTGTAGAGCTCGGCATTGACCTTGAGTGCGCTGGCATGCAGGCCAGCCTTGTGCGCGAAAGAGGAGACGCCGGCGTACGGCTGGTGGGTGTCGGGGGCGATGTTGGCGATCTCGGCGATGGCATGCGAGATGCGCATGGTCTCGCGCAGTTTGCCTTCGGGCAGCACGGGCATGTCGAGCTTGGTTTCGAGGTTGGCCACCACCGGGAAGAGATCGGCATTGCCGGTGCGTTCGCCGTAGCCATTGGCGGTGCACTGCACATGGGTGACGCCCGCTTCGACCGCCGAGATCGTGTTGGCGATGGCACATCCAGTGTCGTCCTGGCAATGAATACCGAGGCGTACGCCGGAGCGAGCGAGCACATCCTGAACGACCTCGTACATGCCTTGCGGGAGCATGCCGCCATTGGTGTCGCACATGACCCCGACGGAGGCACCCGCCTCGAATGCCACCTCGAGGATGCGTACGCCGTAATCGTGATCGTGCTTGTAGCCGTCAAAGAAGTGTTCAAGATCGAGGAAGACGCGGCGGTCATGTTCCCGGACATAGCGAACGGTGTCGGCGATCATCGCGAGGTTCTCTTCGTTGGTCGTGCGCAGCGCTTCAGCAACGTGGCGCACGTCGGACTTGGCGACAAGGGTCACGACCGGAGCCTGGGAGTCCAACAAGGCTTTGACCTGCGGATCGTCCTCGACCTTGACCCCAGCTTTGCGGGTGGCACCGAACGCGACGAGTTGCGCGGTCTGGAAGTCGATCTCCTCGCGGGCGCGAGCGAAGAACTCGGTGTCCTTGGGGAGGGCGCCAGGCCAACCACCCTCGATGAAGCCGACGCCGTAGTCGTCGAGCAGCCGGGCCACGGCGAGCTTGTCGGCCACGGAGTAGGCAATCCCCTCGCGCTGGGCGCCGTCGCGCAGGGTCGTGTCGTAGACGTGGAAGTCGTCGCCGAGAGGCAG
>JALQUH010000175.1 GCA_023263845.1 Candidatus Nanopelagicales bacterium
CATCGGCAGAGACACCGAGGGGCTCAATCTCGTCGATCGTGAGATCGATGCGCTCACCGTCGAGGATGAGGACGAGTCGGTTGCGCCGTGCGTCTTCGAATAGTTGGCGGTTGTAGTGCTTATGCGGGCGGCGCTGCTTACCGGGGTCGGGATGGCCGGCTGTGGTGGGTGTTGCATGTGCGGGGGAGGCCATCGACACACCGAGAGCACCGGCTGCTAGGGGAGCGGCGGCTGCCCCGGCGATGAAGGCACGTCGAGAGGTGTCACTCGTCATGTCAGATGACGCTACCAAGCCGAGCATGCTGATTCCTGCCAGACTGCTCAGATGATCACCACGATCGCGCGGCTCGGCCTCGGTGTCGTGCTCCTCATCGCGGGGATCGGGCACTTCGCCTCTGCCGAGGAGTTCCTCGCTCAGGTACCCCCGTGGATGCCGGCCCCCGAAGCCGTGGTTGCAATTTCCGGGGTGGTCGAACTCCTCCTCGGGTTGGCGCTCATCGCTACTCCGGCGCGCTGGCGACCCATCGTGGGCTGGGTGGTGGCGGGATTCTTCATCGTCATCTTCCCGGGCAACATCTGGCAGCTCCTCGAAGGTCGCGCAGCATTCGGCCTGGATTCCGACGCGGCACGATTCGTGCACCTGCTGTTCCAACCGGTTCTGGTGGTGTGGGCACAGTGGGCGACTGGAGCATGGACTGCGATGCGCGACCGGCGACGCCGAAGCAGCGAGGTGACGGTGTGAGTGTTCACTACCGAGCCTGATGGCCGAACTGAGGTCCACCAATTCCTGCGGACCTCAGTTCGATCGAAAAATCCGTCGGTCGTTTGACGCACCCTTCATCCGGCTCTAAAGCCGAACAAGTTCCACAATCCTCTTACCCAGGGTTGTTCCCCTGGGTAAGAGGATTGTGATGGGTTGGCGACCTAGAAGGCGACCTCGCCCGAGATCACGGTGACGCATTCGCCACCGATCCAGATGTCGTTACCCTCCGGCACCACCCGTACCCGTCCTGCCCGGCCTAGCGCTGTCCCTTGCGCAACCGTGTAGGCCTTGCTCGCTCGGCCGGACGCCACGAACCATTGGGCAATGGCCGCATTCAGCGAACCAGTGACCGGATCCTCGGTGATACCGGAATTGCCAGGGAAGAACGCACGGACCTCGAAATCGACGTCGCCATCCCGGTGCGGCCCCACCACGCCGATGTCCAGGCCCGCCAGGATCTGTGGATCGGGTGAAACCGTGAGGACCTGCTCCGCGGACGCCAGGAGCACCGCCTGCCAGCCCGGGCCGTTGTCGCACCACTGGTGATCGACGATGTCTCGGGGTCGGAGTCCCAGCCCACGTGCAATGCGGTCGACAGAGTCCTCGTCCAAGGGTCCGCTGCGTCGCAGTGGCGGCGCGGCAAAGGAGAGGATGTCGCCGTCCCGGCGGATCCGTACGAGGCCAACTCCACACTCCTGCACGATCATGTCGCCCTGAGGCTGCCCGCCGGCCGCCAGCCATGCGTGGCAGGTCCCGAGCGTGGGGTGCCCCGCGAACGGCAACTCTCGCCCCGGGCAAAAGATTCTGACGCGATAGTCCGCGCCCGGGTCGGTCGGCGGAAGCAGGAACGTCGCCTCCGACAAATTGGTCCAATTGGTGAACGCCAGCATCTCGCCGGTGGTGAGACCCTCCGCGGCGTGTACGACGGCTACCGGATTGCCCAGCAGCGATTCGGCGGTGAAGACGTCGACTTGATCAAACGGGCGCGAGGTCACGGTCGGATCCTAGAGTGCCGCATCGGGTGGAGAAAGCCGTGAATCAGTCGCGGGCTGCCTGCTCCCGCAGGAGCTCCAAGAGTTCATCGGCCGTCATTGGCTTGCCGAAGTAGTAGCCCTGGCCCATGGTGCAGCCGGCGGATCGCAGCAGATCCGCCTGTTCTTCAGTCTCGATGCCCTCGGCAATGGTTCGCAGTCCGAGATTGCTGGCCATCTCAACCATGACCATGACGAGGGTATGGCTTTCATTGTTCGCGTGAAGTTGCGAGATGAAGCTTCGGTCGATCTTGAGGGTGTCTAGGGGAAGGCGCTGCAGGTATGACAACGATGAATAGCCAGTACCGAAATCATCAACAGCAATGACCATGCCAGCGTCTCGATACCGGCGGAGGTTGTTAATCGCATCTTCGTCAGTACCGAGCGCAGCCTCCTCGGTGATCTCCAGAGCGATCGCTGACCCATCGAGGGATAGGTCACGCAGTAGTGCGAGGCGCTTTTCATGGAGTTCTGGTCCACCGTGGAGTTCAGAGGGGGACAGGTTGACTCCGATACGGAAATTCGGCTGGTATTCGCGTGCTGCTACGGCCATGGCGGCCGCCTTGCGAAACGCAATATCGCCGATCTCAGTGATGCGGCCCATCCGCTCTGCCAGGGGGATGAACTCGTCGGGTTTCACGGTGCCGTACTCGGGGTCGGTGAGCCGTGCAAGCGCTTCGGCCTTGACGATTCTCCCCGACGTCAAGTCGTGAATCGGCTGGAACTTGACCTCCAGGGTGCCCCCATCGAGTGCTCGGGTTAGGGCTGTGGCGACGCGTGCGCGCTGCTCAGCAGACGCCCGCATGGAGGGGTCGTAGGCTCGAATTCGACCGCCACCTGCTGACTTGGCAGAGCGCATCGCCTCCGTAGCCGCTGATAACAGGCCAGAGCCGTTCGTGGAGTCTTGAGGGAAGGTGGCGAAGCCGATACTGGCCGAGAGTCGGACGTTATCCGAGGCCAGGTTGATCGGTGGCCCGAGAACGCTTTCCAGGCCCGACACCGTGGCGGCGACGTCAGGGCTGTGATTCGGCAGAGGAAGAGCCAGAGCGAATTCATCACCCCCAACGCGGGCAACGGTCGCGGTGTCAGGAACGGCGCTGACAAGGCGCTCCGCTACCTCTCGCAGCACAAGGTCACCGACGCGATACCCGAGAGCGGAATTGATGTCCGAGAATCGATCCAGTCCGATGAGGACAACGAGTACAGAGTCCTGGTGGTGAGCGGCCTGATCGACCATGAAGTCAAGCTGGGGACTGAAGACCGGCCGGCCGGGTAGACCTGTTGCCAGATCGTTGCGTAGCTCGCTGATCGGCGTGATGATCACGATGATGTGTGCGATCGACGTATCGTCACCCCGTACTTGGAGAACCGTCATGGAATAGTCCTTGGGAGCCCCGTGGGCATCTCGCAACGTGAATTCCCCACGCCAGTACTCCGAGCGCTTCAAGGAGGCTCGTATTTCGCGGTAGACGTCATCGGGTGTGAGATCCGACCCAAGGAAGCGCAGATGGTGGCCATGAAGGGAAGACAAGGAATATCCGGTCAAGTCCGAGAAGGCGGGGTTGGCATCGAGGATGTGGCCGCTTTCGCTCAGGATGAGCACCCCGTTCTGAGTGGCCGCGTAGACGCTGGCATGGATACTCATGCGTTCCTCTGCTTCGACGTCCTCTGACACGTCGGCGAGATACCCGTGCAGAATCACCGAGCCGGAGCGAAGATACTCGGGCTCGGCCCGCGCTTCATACCATCGCACTGCGCCGCTGGCCTCATGCAGGCGGAATCGTTGCTGCCACAGCGTGCCCGACTGGATGGCCTGGTTCATCCGAGTCGCGGCCGCTTCGCGATCTGCGTCATCCACCAGATCCCAGAGGTCGATCGCGTTGACGGCAACCGCCTCGGGGTTGATGTCGAAGGTCTTGGCGAGCCGCTCGCTCACGTAGGGGAGGGTCGTTGTGTTGTCCGGGTCAATGCGGTACTGGAAGAGCATTCCGGGGACGAGTGCGGCTAGATCCTCAAGTCGGCGTGCCACCTCGAGTCGGCGTTGGCGCGAGCCGATTCCCCAGTAGGCGATGACGGCAGCAAGCACAGAGCCGACGGTGCCGACAAGGCCGATGGCGATGGCCCAGGGCGCGCTCTGGTCACTCGCGCGGACCGACAACTGCCAATCGGCGCCCGGGACTTCGAGGGGGACGGTGACGTATTCCCCCGAGAGAATCTCGGGGTTGCCCCAGATGACGGCCTCCACTGCCGGCGTTCCGCTAGTGATCGCCACGTCCGAGGAAGCAAGTTCTGCGTTCTTTTCCGCAAGGCCGAAAAACAGGTCGGCGTCAAGCACCACGCTCGCCAACCCCCAGTACGAACCATCGGCGAGATAGACGGGTTGTCGATACGCAAGGCCCCTTCCGCCTTGGACCAGATCGAACGGCCCGAGCATGCCGGGCCTGCCCGATTCGATGAGGGGAACGATCGGATCCCACTGCGCAGGAATGGACTCTAGGTCAAGGCCGAGGGCCGCTTCGTTGCCGGCTACGGGAGAGATGTACTTGATGACATTGTCTGGCGCGAGAGTGGCCGAAAGGACGACGTCCGCTCCTTCGACCATGTCGTCGAGGAACTGCTGCGTTGGTGTCGGGTCGAGTGCCCCCCCGGCGGCGCCGACGTTGGCCTGCAGGGCCGACGCCACCGTCGCGGGGGGCACAGCGAGGATCTCCAGTTGGTACGCGGCGTCGAGGGCCGCCAACCGGGCCTGCTCAAGCCCATCGCCTTCCTGGATGCGAATGGCGATCGTCTCGATGAGACCCGTCAGCCCAAGTCCCAGAATGAGGACAGCGAGGGAAGCAAGCCACCGTTTGGCGCCGGCGCTTGGCGTCGTCCCGAGCCCGTCCACCTCTTCAGGCTAAGCCTCGTTGTCCGAATTGGGTAGAAGGTTCAGGAACTGGTGAAGAACTCGGTCGCCCGCCGGGAGAAGAGGAGTCCGAGGATGATTAGGGCAATGACCGCCTGCACGACCCCGTTCCAACGCAGCAACTCGACGAAAATCGCGTGGTAGAGGCCGACGAGAAGGTTGATCACCGTTATGACGCCGACGAGGAGCCGGGCGAAGTTGTTGCCGTCAAAGATGCCCTTGGCGACCGCTAGGTAGATCAGGCCGATGACCAGCATCAAGATGAGCACCACAATGCTCACGCTGAGGCGCACCTCGTCGTTGAAGAGGTTCATCACGGCGCCGACGATGATCAAGATTCCCGAGATGACGATCAGGATTCCGACGATGGTTACGCCGACGGGGCGGGCAACTGCGCTCATGTGAACTCCCCTGCTGTGGGCGATGGTGGGTCTCATTATGGTGGGACCGGGACCAGGATCGGGTGCGACAGGCCGAAGGTGCCGAGACCTGTCGTAGCGTGATGCCATGGTCAGCGAGCCGCTCACGGTCGTCGGTGCCTGCCACCACGACTGTCCGGACACCTGCTCCTGGGAAGTTTCGGTCCAGGACGGAGTCGCCGTTGGGCTCCGCGGCAACTCCCGCCATCCGGTGACCCGCGGGTCGCTGTGCCCGAAGGTCAACCGCTACCTGGATCGCGTCTACCACCCCGATCGTGTGATGACGCCGTTGCGGCGAATCGGAGCCAAGGGCGAGGCACAGTTCGAAGAGATCTCCTGGGCCGAAGCGATCGACCAGATCACTGAACGCTTCACCGATCGTATGGCCGCTGGCTGCCCTGAGTCGATCCTGCAGTTCTCCTTCGCCGGGACCCAGGGTCTGGTCCAGATGGGGGATACGATCGACCGGCTCTTCGATCTGATCGGTGCCAGCGATATCCGTCGTGACCTCTGTGGGGTGAGTGCCTTCCGCGGGGCCGCGCGCGTCCTGGGTACGCCGTACAGCATCGACCCCGAGAGCATGCGTCACGCGCGCACGATCGTGCTGTGGGGTACAGACACGCGCTTGACCAATCGACACCTGTGGCCCACCGTCGAGGCGGCTCGCCATGCGGGGGCCACCATCATCGTGATTGATCCGGTCCGCACCGAGACCGCGCGTGCGGCGGATTTGCACATCCAGCCGCGGCCGGGCACAGACGTCGCCCTCGTCCTCGGGATCGTGCACGTTCTCGATCGAGATGAACTTATTGACCGCGAGTGGATCGCCGGGCACACCAGTGGATGGGACGAACTCGCCCAAGGCGCCACGATGTGGCCGCCGGGCCGCGCTGAGGAGGTCTGCGCTCTGCCGGAGGGCACGGTGGAGATGCTCGCCCGCCAATTGGCGACTCAGACGCCGACCGCCCTACGTACCCTCGTCGGGCCCGAGCATCGGCGGGGCGGTGAGGAGATCCTGCGCGCCGTCACCATGCTCGCCGCCGTGTTGGGTAGCTGGCGCGAATTCGGCGGGGGATTCGCCCGGTCAACCGCCGCATGGCCCGAGACCGCGCTGGCCAAGACCCCGCGCAAGCCGCGGCCGACGTTCAACATGGCGCGACTCGGCGAGGTGCTGTGCGCAGAGGACCCAACAATCGACACTCTCATCGTGCACAACTGCAACCCCGCGGTGATCGTGCCGGACCAGAACAGCGTGCTCGCCGGCCTTGCCCGCGAAGATCTTTTCACCGTCGTCATCGATCAGTTCATCAACGACACGGCGGCGTACGCCGACATCGTGCTGCCGGCCACGACGCAGATCGAGCAACTCGACCTGGTGCCGTCCTGGGGCCATCTCTACCTGGCCCTCAACCAGCCGGCGATCGCGCCGCGCGGACAGGCACTGCCCAATAGTGAGATCGCTCGACGGATCGGAGCGGCGTTGGGGCTCGAGGATGAGCTGCTCTACCGAAGTGACGAGCAGGTCATCCGCGATGCGCTTGCGAGCGGTCACCCGCTGCTGGAGGGCATCACCTACGAGTCACTTGCTGAGCAAGGGTGGCAACGCCTGGTCGTGCCCGAGCAAGCTCGTCTGTATGTCGATGAGATTCCGGGGGTGACCACCGAGCGCATACGCCTCGGACACCTGGATGACGAGCCGGCCCTGGCCCTGATCGATCGACAGGTAGACCAGCGGTACCCGCTCACACTGATCTCCCGCAAGCAGGTGCGCACCTTCCTCAACTCGCACTACGGCGGGTTCGCCGACCACCTACCCCCGGCTGGTGAGCCGATGCTGCAGATGCACGCCGAGGATGCGGGATCGCGCGGAATTCGCACCGGTGACCGGGTCGACGTGCGCAACGAGCGCGGCGAACTAACCCTCACCGCACAGATCAGCGATCAACTTCAACCGGGCCTGGTCGCCATACCCTTCGGCTGGTGGAATGACTCCACCCCGCAGGGGCGTTCGGTCAATGTGCTCACGAATGCGCAGGTGGGGCGCGGCGACCGCGGATCGGCGTACTTCCATGACACGTTCGTCGAGGTCACCCCGCACCCCTAGCGCGCATTAGTGCTCCAGGACGCCGTCGATCCAGTCGAAGATGCGCTGGCCGCGCAGTTGCGGTGCCATCGGCTCGCAGTGCCAGTTGGCCCCCTCGGCAGCCGTTAAATCCACGAGGGTCCTGCCGTCGGCCTTGATGAGGTCGAACAGTTGCTGGGACTGTCCTGGCCAGAACTGCTCATCCTCGGGATTGGTGATGAGCACCGGACAGGTGATCTGGCCCGCGACGTCGGTGAGGTTCCACTTGTCGAGCTCGTGGAGTACGGCGGAGAGCGTGGGCAGGCCGTAGGGCTCGATGCGCTTGTCCAGGCTGGTGCGCACCTCACTGCTCGCGTCCTCAATCCCGGTCATGATCTGGTCGAACTGCGCATCTTCTCCGGCGTCGAGGAGTTGCAGCATCTGCGGGGGGAGTTTGCCGGTCCACGACGTGCGGACGTCGACAACCCCGGGGTCGGCCACGATGGCCGCCAGTCGGTGTTCAAAAGCTGCGGCGCGCGGGACCCAGTAGCCGCCCTGGCTATTGCCGGCGAGGACGATGCGATCGGGGTCGACGTCGTGACGCTTGAGAAGGAAGTCGACGACCGGGGTGATGACCGCCTCCCAGTCGTAGCGGAAATACATCTTCTGCTCGTAGAGCGCGCGGCCCTGGCCGGGACCGTCGAAGGTGATGGCGTGGTACCCGCGGGCGAGAGCGTCGACAACACCCATTTCCAGCATGTCGCTGACCGGGCCGTCCGAGCCGTTGTTGAGGATGATGGTGGGCCGGCGTTCAGGCCCCGCGGACCAGAAGTAGCCATGCAGATGGGTGCCCTCGTACGGGATCGAGATGTGTTCGACCGGAGTGGGCCACAGGCGCATGGCGTGGTCGAAGCACTCGCGATGCCAGCGCCATGTAGCCAACTCGCGTGCGGGCTCCTTGGTGGCCAAGACATAGAAGAACGCCGAGGCCGAATAGTTGGCGGCGCGCAGGTAGGCATCGCGCGACGAGGCGAGGTGGCCAGACTTCTCCGCCTCTTCGGCGATATGGCGAACGCGATGAGCGGTGGCCATCCACTCGTCAAACCAGGAGTCGGCGTCGGCGTTCGTGATCTTGTCCGTGGTCGCGTAAACCTCTCCGGCCTCGGAGAGTCGGTACGGGGCTGAGCCTAAGGTGATGAGAGCCATGAACTCAAAGCCCTCATCGTCGAAGAATCGATGCTGCGCCATGACAATTCCTACGTCTCGGCGGTTGTGGCCACGGCAGTGCAGCCTGTGCGATCAAACGATAATCCCCGCAACAGATAGGTGAAAGAGGTGACGGCACCGATCGCCACCACGCCGATCAGGACTTGCCCAAGCAGGAAGGCCGGAAGCCCGCCGGTCACGGGAATCTGGGTGGGATCGCCGCGTGAGATCCAGAAGGTGACGACAACGAGGGCGAGGAGGAGCGCGCCCCCGGCTATCGCCGGGAGCCAGCGGATGTCGCCGGTCGGGGCGCCTAGGCGTCCTCGTCGCCGTGTGGCGAGTGCGGCGGCACCCGCCATCCAGCATGTGCCGAGGGCTATACCGCCAGCGATATCGCTAGGCCGGTGCCAGCCGGCGACCAGGGCAGCCATAGAGATCCAGGCGGCCCACAGCATCCCGAGTGCGGCGACCGCCAGACGCGCACGTAGAGACGACACGATCAGCAAACCAAGGGCGAAAGAGATCGCGATCGTGGCATGACCGCTCGGATAGGTATCGATGTTGGTTTCGTTGACGAGCGAGTTCATGTCCGATGCGAGATCGGGCCGATGAAGCACCCGCTTGAGCACTTCGGCGCTCAGGACAGCTCCACCGAAAGCGATCGCCGTGAGGATGCCCGTCGCAAGACGCTTGCGCAGCAGGCCGATGACGAGCAGCAGGATCACCATGAAGACGAGCGTGGAGATACTGATTTCATGCAGGATCGAGGTCACCCGCTGTCGCGCTTCGAGGCTGGCCAGCAGGCTACCGAGGTAGGCGCGATCATCCCAGCGCTGGCCGTGAGGCGTGCGAATGAAGACGACGTACAGGCAGAGGGCCGCGAGGGCCGATGCGCAGGCCAACCAGGCGAAAGCGCGGGTCCGTGACTCCAGGGAGGCGTTCAACGGTTCACCGCAGCGAACTCTGCGTTGAACTCCTCCATGCTCAGTGGCGCGTAGGCCTTGTCGCCGACACCGATGCTGATCACCGGATCCAGTGACGGCTTGAGCCAGCGGAGGAGTTTGCGCATGGCCGATCGCGACACTGACACGCAACCCTGCGTTGGTTCGCCCGCGCTGACATGGAGAAAGAACGCAGAGCCCGCACCCGGCACAACCGGATCACGGTTGTAATCGATGACCAAGGCGTAGTCGTACAGGCTGATGGTGGACAGGTGCTCGGAGTCACCCGTCGAGAAGCGGCACGTTCCAGGGGCGCATGTCTGCATCGTGTTGTACGCCGGACTATCGACGTCCGACACCCACCAGTCGTAGGGACCCAACTGCCGGTAGGGCAGGCGAGCACCGGGATTGCTGCGGCGACCGAATGCCTCGGTGACGGTGAACACCCCGCGCGGTGTGCGGGAGCGGTATTCCGACGCCTTGCCGATCCCCTCGGTACCGACGTACGCGGTCACGGGACCGAGCACTCGTCGGTACTTCCCGTCCGCGCGCGGTTTCCACGCCTCCAGGGTCCCGACAGTGCTTCGGCGGCTTGGGACGGTCACGGTGATGACCTGTTCCGCTGACGATGTGCGCGCCCCGATCTCGGTCGCGGCGTGGCCGGGGGAGGTGATCACCAGAGAGGTCAGCAGCGCCGCCGATGCTGCTGCGGCCATGACGAAGCGCGGTCTCACCCCGTGAGGGTACGACGTCCCTAGGTGTTGACGCGAAGCCGAAGCCCGTCGCTCACGGCGAAACTCTCGTCACCGGCGACGACGTAGGCACCCTGACGGCCGCGAACGTGGAACGTCCACTCAGGCTCGCCGGAGTCCTCGGCGACGAGGGCGGTGTCTTCGTCGATGCCGATGAGTTTGGCGTTGCCGGCCATCTCTGGGTGCTCGCGGAGCCCGGCCATCCAGCGGGTATATCGATCGAAGTGGGGCAGCACGCTGATCGTTGGAACGACCGCCAAGCCGGGGGTGGGCTCGGAACCGGGCTGCCGCCAATTGGGGATCGCGCCGCCCATCACCATGGCCCCGGCGCTGCAGCCGGCCAGGCCCGCACCGGCTCGCCAGGTATCGATGATGGCGTCGCCGGCAGGAGTTCCGCGCAAGGTGTCGGACAGGTGCATCGGGTTGCCACCGGAGAGGTAGATCAGGCCCGCCCGTGTGATCGCATTGACCCAGCGTTGGTCGTAGGCATCCTCGCGCGTGCGGATATCGACGACGACCTGCTCGGCGTCAAGGCGCTCAGCGGCTTTCCGCCCGAGGTCGTGCCAGTAACCCAGCCGCGCATCTCCTTCGGGGGCCGACGCGGTCGCCAACTGCACGTAGACGCGGGCCTTGTCGGCGAAGAGCCAGTCCTCCACGTCGGTCAGGACCGGGAGGTATTCGCCACTGCCGACGAGCGCGATGCGACCCGCCATCTACTTCTCCTGTCCTGTGTGACCTGTGTGTCCCCATGTGTACCGATCCCCAACGCTCGCGTGACTCTACGAGACCGAGGAAACCCCGACGCGCGGAGTGCCCCGGCTACTTGCCTTCCTTGCCTTCCTCAAAGGCGTCCTTGAGCTGGTTCCAGTACCCGGTGGCCTTCTCCGCCGCGGTGTCGGTCAACTCGCTGGCCTTGTCACTGACGGCACCGGCTAGGTCTTCGATCTCGGCCTCCGCCTGCTCGGCGACTCCCTCGGCCCGGAGTTTGTCGTTACCGCTGAGCGCGCCAGCGGCTTCCTTCATACGGCCCTTGATGTTCTTGTAGAGCGGATCCATCGCGTGCTCCCTTCGTGGTACGACGGTAGCCGGGAATACGGGTGTGTGACCAGGCGTTGTCCGGCGGTACCGTGGCCAAGGAGGTGTGGCGTGGCGCAGGATGCGATCGAACTCGCGATCAGCGGGATGACGTGCACCTCCTGCGCGGCCCGCATCGAGAAGAAGCTCAACAAGCTGCCCGGGGTCCACGCGACCGTCAACTACGCGACGGAGAGCGCCCACATCGATGTCGACGGCGATGTCGACCTGGCCCAACTCATCAACACGGTGGAGCAAACCGGCTATGCCGCGTCACCGGTCGAATCGGCAGAGGGTGGGGACGCCGAGGTGGTCGCGCTGCGCCGTCGCTTCTGGATCTCGCTTGTCCTGGCCCTCCCGGTCGTCGCGACCGCGATGGTCCCACCGCTGCAATTCCCCGGCTGGCAGTGGATGTCCCTGGCTCTCGCGACGGCCGTGGTCGGTTGGGGAGCGTGGCCGTTCCATCGAGCGGCGGCCCTCAATGCACGCCACGGCGCAGCGACGATGGACACGCTGGTCAGCCTCGGTGTGCTCGCGGCGTACCTGTGGAGTCTGTGGGCCTTGCTCTTCGGAGGTGCTGGAGCGATCGGCTTCACCATGGGACACGGCATGAATGCCGACGGGCCGGATTTGTACTTCGAGGTCGCCGCGGTGGTCCCGGTCTTCCTCTTGGCCGGTCGCTGGTTCGAAGCGCGCGCCAAGCGCAACTCCACCGCGGCACTCCGTGCCCTCGCTTCCCTGGCTTCGCCGGAGGCGTCGATCGTGGTCGACGGTGTGGAACGGCGCGTGGCCACGTCGACGCTCACTGTGGGAGATGTCTTCATCGTTCGACCCGGTGAGCGAATCGCAACCGATGGTGTCGTCCTCGATGGTCACGGTGCTGTCGATGAGTCGATGATGACGGGGGAGTCGGTCCCTGTTGAAGTAGGACCAGACTCCGCAGTGGTGGGCGCTACCGTCAATGTCGACGGTGTGCTCACGGTGCGCGCCACCCGCGTCGGCGCCGACACGCAATTAGCGCGCATCTCCCGATTGGTCATCGATGCCCAATCCGGCAAGGCGCCGGTTCAGCGGCTCGCCGATCGCGTCGCCGGAGTCTTCGTCCCTATCGTCCTGGTAATCGCGATCGTCACGCTTGCGGCGTGGTTGATCATCACGCGCGATCCCAACGCGGCGTTCACCGCGGCAGTCGCCGTACTCATCATCGCCTGCCCGTGTGCGCTGGGACTGGCCACGCCGACGGCCCTCCTGGTCGGCACGGGGCGCGGGGCCCAGTTGGGCATTCTCATCCGCGGTCCGGAAGTGCTCGAAGACACCCGACGCGTCGACACCATCTGCCTCGACAAGACCGGCACGATCACCAGCGGCGCCATGTCCATCGTGGATGTGGTGACCGCAGCCGATGCCGATCCGGTGGAGCTCGGATTCCTTGCGGCGGCGGTGGAGAAGGGGAGTGAACACCCGGTGGCGCGAGCCATCGCCGCCGGCCTCGATGTCGCACCCGCCGATGACTTCACCAATGTGCGCGGCCTCGGTGTTCGCGGTGTGGTCCAGGGCCGGATGGTGGCGGTCGGTCGTCCCGGGTGGGTGGCGGAGACAGTGGGCGCCGCTGAGATCGACGATGACGTCCGGGCGGCGATGATTCGCCTCGAGGGGGATGGAGCAACGGTCGTCGCCGTTGGTTGGGACGGGCGCGTGCGTGGCGCGATTGCCGTGGGTGACACCGTGCGGGCGTCCAGCGCCCAGGCGGTGGCTAGGTTGCGCGGCCTCGGACTGCGGCCGGTATTGCTGACCGGTGACAACGCCGCAGTGGCCAATGTCGTTGCCGCCGAGCTCGGTATCGAGGATGTGTACGCCGAGTTGCTGCCCCAGGACAAGGTCATGGCCGTCCGCGAGTTGCAGGGCCAGGGGCGCAAGGTCGCGATGGTGGGCGACGGGGTCAACGACGCGGCTGCCCTCGCCCAGGCGGATCTTGGCATCGCGATGGGCGGAGGCACCGATGCGGCGATGGAGGCGAGCGATCTGACGTTGGTGAGAGCAGACCTCATGGGCGCTGTGGATGCGATTCGCTTGTCACGGCGTACCTTGCGCACGATCAAGGGCAATCTGTTCTGGGCCTTCGCCTACAACGTGGCGATGATTCCGTTGGCAGCCGCGGGTCTGCTCAACCCCATGCTTGCCGGCGCCGCCATGGCCTTCTCGTCCGTCTTCGTCGTCGCCAACAGCCTGCTCCTGCGCCGCTTCAAACCGACGCCTATCACCTCTCAGCGCGAGGTCGAGAATCGCCGGGACTAGGTGCTGATGTCGCGGCGGTCGAATCGCCAGATACCCGCCACGGTGATGACCAGCGCCAACCCCGCGGGTAGGACGAATGACACCAGGCCGGGCGGTTCGGTCAGCGGTGAGGATCCCAGGAACCAGTACCACGGTGACGTCGTGCGCAGGTACTCCAGCGGCTGCGCGAGGGAGGCGAACATCTGGCCGAGGAAGCCGATGACGATGAGAGCTGCAGCGCCGGAGATGGCCCAGGCTCGTCGGCCCGTGGCCGCCCCAATGGCGAAGGCGACCGAGGCGTAAATGAGCACGAGCGCCCACTGCGAGATGGCCGCCGACCAGATTCCCCACCAGGGCAGACCGTCGAGCAGCCCGAGTGGCGGGGCGATCACGGCCAGTGTCGCCGTCGAGATCAGTGTGATGGTCAACGTCGCCACGGCCATCGAGATGAATCGACCCCAGGCGAGCGAGACACGACGAAGCGGGGCGGCGAGCGTCATCTCCAGCGTGCCGTCGCCCTCGGCGCCCGCGATGGCCCATGAGCCCATGGAGATGCCGAGGATGAGAATCACGATCGGGTAGATGTTGGAATACAGCTGACTCATCAAGTAGCCCTCGGGGCTAGCAATGCTTGCGCCGCTGATGCCGAGCGAATCACGCACGGATTCGGGCAGGGACTCGACATAGGCATCGAAGTCCGCGCCGGTGTCGCGGATCGACGGATAGAAGACCGCCATGATGAGGACCAGCGCGATAATGCCCAGCGTCCACGCGATGAGGCTGCGTCGCCGATCACGCAGGAAGGACAGCGCCACGGTGATCGTCGTCATGACGCACCGTCCCGGGTCTGCTGGAACATCTCGTCGAGTTCGTGGGCGCGCGTGGCGATGCGGCGGACGCCGTAGGGCGCGAGGGCGCGAATGGCCGAACTGAGGGAGCCTGTGACGATCGCATGAACTTCGGTGCCCTGCACGGACGCGTGCACGAGTCCGGGGGTGCCGTCGAGGATGTTCGGCGGCGGGGGATCGTCGAGAACCACTTCGATCGACTGTTGCGCGCGTTCGAGCAGGTCACCGAGCGGGGCCTCGGCGACGAGGTTGCCGTGGCTGAGGACCCCAACCCGGTCCGCAATCGCCTCAGCCTCACTGAGGATGTGGGTGCTGAATAGAACGGCGGCACCGTTGGCTCGACGCTCACGCACGATGTCCAAGACCAGCTCCTGCATGTGCGGATCAAGTCCGGAGGTGGGTTCGTCGAGGACAAGCACCTCGGGATCGGCGAGCAGGGATAGCGCGAGGCCGACCTTTTGCCGGTTGCCCTTCGACAGCGCACCGAAACGACGGTCCGTAGGGACCTCAAGTCGGGTGAGCAGATCATCAACGTCGGAGGCCGGACGACCGGCTTGCGCCTGGAGCCGCGTGTGAAAGCGAAGGATGTCCTGCACCGCCGAGCGCACTGGCAGCCGCAGGTCGCCTGGCAGATAGCCGACGCGGCAGCGGATGTCGACGTCACGGCTGTTGCCGCCGAGCGTGTGCGCCGAGCCGCGGCTTGGGTTGAGATATCCGAGTAGGCAGCGCATGAGGGTTGTCTTGCCAGCGCCGTTGGCGCCGAGCAGTCCGTACACCTCGCCGGGGTCGACCCTCAGCGATACCCCGTCAAGGGCCTGCACCTGCCCGAAGGACTTCGCCAGATCGGTCACGTCAATGCTGGCTGTGGTGTCTTCGCGACTGCTTCCCGAGGACATGTCTCCAGCGTAGGACGCCATGTCACCGTTTGCGGTTGTGCCGTTGCTCACACAGTCGAGTATACCAATTTCTCCACTTAGAACAACTACCAATACCAGAACTGTAATTCTTTAACTGATAGGCAA
>JALQUH010000181.1 GCA_023263845.1 Candidatus Nanopelagicales bacterium
AGAGCCGCCTGGGCATCGGGTGCGCCCAGTTCCTCGGCCGCACGTCGGCAGAAACCTTCGATGCGCCGGTAGGCCGAAGCCGCCTCGCCCATGGCCTCGTCCGAGAACTCCAACATCGACCGATAGTGAGCCGAGCCCAGGTAGTAGCGAAGTTCCACAGGGCGCACACGCTGCACGACCTCCGAGACGAGCAGGGAGTTGCCGAGGGACTTGCTCATCTTCTCGCCGGATGTGGTGACCCAGGCGTTGTGCATCCAGTAGTGCGCGAAATCGCCGCCGGCAGCCTTCGACTGGGCGATCTCGTTTTCGTGGTGGGGGAAGAGCAGGTCGATCCCGCCGCCGTGAATGTCGAATGCCGAGCCGAGGTAGCGCTCGGCCATAGCTGAGCACTCCAGGTGCCAGCCGGGTCGGCCCCGGCCCCAGGGGGTGTTCCAGAAGGGCTCACCGGGCTTGGCGGACTTCCACAGGGCGAAGTCGCGCTGATCACGCTTGGTCGCCAGATCGGAGTCGGCGGCGGGTTGCATGTCATCAAGTCGTTGACCGCTCAGCGCGCCGTAGTCGGCGAAGGACCGAACGTCGAAGTAGACATCGCCGCCCGCGGCGTACGCGTGGCCGGTGTCGATGAGCCGCTGCATGAGCTCCACCATCTCCGGCACGTGACCGGTGGCGCGCGGTTCATATGTCGGGGGGAGACAACCGAGAACGTCGTAGGCCCAGGTGAAGGCCCGCTCGTTGCGCATGGCCACTTGCCAGAAGGGGACCCCCTCTTCGTCGCCACGGATCAGAATCTTGTCGTCGATGTCCGTGACGTTTCGCACGAAGATGACGGAGTACCCAGAGCGCTCGAGCCAGCGGCGCAGGATGTCGAACACGAGGCCCGATCGGATGTGGCCGACGTGCGGCGGCGCCTGAACGGTAGCGCCGCACAGGTAGATCGACACCCGCCCGGGATCAATGGGGGTGAAATCCCGCACCTCGCGGGCGGCGGTGTCATAGATGCGCAGTGCCACCAGATAAGACTAGTGGGCACTGACTCTTCGCCTACTGTGCGCTCCCGCACTGCGAATCCGGGCACGTGCGGCGCGGGAATGCACACTCGGCGAAGGAGGGGCTCCTAGGGCAGGCGCGCGATGACTTTGTCCGGAGTCACCCGGCACACGATGCGCACATTGTCGGTGCCATCGTCGCCGACGTACCGCTCAGTTCCGTTGTAGTGCTGATTGAGGCGGTCGATGAGTTCCCGGCCACCCTCCTCGGTCATCGTCACCGTGCCGCGCACCTCGACGTACGTGTAAGGCGCATCGCGTGGGTAGACCAGCAGGGAAACGCGGGGATCGCGCTCCATGTTGAGCGTCTTGCGTCGACCCTTGATGGTCGAGAACAGCAGGTCATTGCCGTCTCGCTCGACCCAGACGACAGTTTGCTGGGGGAATCCATTGGGGTTCGTCGTGGCGATGATGGCGAACTCGGGCGCATCGAGGATCCCGTAAACCTCGGGCGGAATGGTGGCGGTCATGCCCCCGACGCTATCGGGTGGATGATCGCGCTAGCGACGGCGGCCAGCCCTTCGCCGCGACCGGTGAAGCCAAGGGCGTCAGTCGTGGTGCCACTGACCGTGACAGGGGCGCCGGCAGCACCGCTCAACACCTGCTCCGCCTCCGCGCGGCGGGTACCGATGCGCGGGCGTACGCCGATCACCTGAATAGCGATGTTGCCGATGGACCAGCCGTGTGCGCGAATTCGCTGAGCGGTCTCGCCCAGGAGCATCACTCCGGCCGCATCCGCCCACTCCGGCTCCGCGGTTCCGAACTGGCTGCCGAGATCACCGAGACCGGCGGCACTGAGCAGGGCGTCGCAGGCCGCATGAGCGGCCACATCACCGTCGGAGTGCCCGGCCAGACCATCGCCGTCCCACAGCAGTCCCGCTACCCAGAGCGGGCGGCCGGCCTGGAACGCATGGACGTCGAAACCGATCCCCACGCGGGGGAGTTCAGCCGACGCCATCAGAGGCCCTTCGTCTTGCCAGGACCGCTTCGGCCAGGACCAGATCCAACGGCCTGGTGATCTTGAAGGCTTCCTCGGCTCCGGGCACCGTGGCCACCACGACGCCTTGCCCCTCCACGAGCCCGGCGTCGTCTGTGGCGTCAGCACCATCGCTCGCCGCATGCGCCTGCTGCAGGACGTCGCGGCGGAAGCCCTGGGGTGTTTGCACCGCGCGAAGGACTCCACGCTCCAGGGTGTGGACCACGTCACCCTGCCCGTCGACCTCCTTGATCGTGTCAACGACTGAGAGCACGGGTATCACCGCATCAGCGCCCGCTCTCACCGCCCCAACGACTCGGTCGACGACCTCCGGTGGGACCAGTGGGCGCGCGGCGTCGTGGACGAGGACGACGTCGACGTCGGGGGGAAGGGCGAGCAGGGCACGGGCGACGGAGTCTTGGCGGGTCTCGCCGCCGGCAACCACCACGAGTTGGGCATCGTGCTCGATGCCGGACAACACCCCACGGGTCTCGTCGATCGCATCTTCGGGGGCTGCCACGACCACCATGTCGACACCGCGTGCCGCGGCCACCGCGCGTACGGCGTGCAGCAGGATCGGCTGCCCGGCAAGGGACCGGAGGGCCTTGGGGGTGCCCGGACCGAGGCGTTCACCGCGGCCCGCCGCCGGCACGATGACGGCGGTTCGGGCAGGACGCATAGCGACCTCCGACGGTTAGGTCAGGACGCGAGAACCTCATCGAGGATGGCCTCAGCCTTGTCCTCGTTGGTCTTCTCCGCCAGGGCGAGCTCGCTGACGAGGATTTGGCGGGCCTTGGCGAGCATCCGCTTCTCGCCGGCGGACAAGCCGCGCTCGCGCTCACGGCGCCACAGATCGCGGACGACCTCGGCCACCTTGATGACATCGCCCGAGGCGAGCTTCTCCAGGTTGGCCTTGTAGCGGCGCGACCAGTTGGTGGGTTCTTCGGTGTAGGGCTGGCGCAAGACCTCGAACACGCGATCCAGACCCTCGGCGTTCACGACATCGCGAACACCGACCAGGTCGACGTTATCGGCGGGGACTCTCACCGTGAGATCGCCTTGGGCAACTCGGAGAACGAGGTACTCCTTCTCTGCTCCCTTGATGACTCTGATCTCGACGGCTTCGATGAGCGCGGCCCCGTGATGGGGGTAGACGACCGTGTCGCCAACCTTGAACGTCATAGAGAAGAACCCCTTTCCAGGCCGTCCAGGGTACCACGGGCCCCAGGTGCATCAGTTGCGCCCGGGACACCCGCTAGGCTTCCCACACCGGTTCATCGCGGCACGGGCCGCGCTTCGCACGAGGAGTTTCGCGTGATCACACGTCGTCGTGACGGCATGGTCGGACCCCACGCTGGGCGCAAGCGCATCGCGGCGGCTGTCCTCGCGCTGGCCATGGTTCCCCTTCTCAGCGGGTGTTGGCAGGGATTCGGGGCGAGCACCACCATGCAGAACTCCATGAACTCCGGCAACGGCGCCCAGGTGACGGTTGGTGAGATACGGGTCGAGAACGCCACCATCGTCAAAGGCGACGACGGTGCAGCGCAGTTGATCATGTCGGTTTTCAATCGTGGCCCGGCGTCCGACGAGCTGATCGGGGTGGCGATTGACGGCCAGCAACTCGATGTCTCCGGTCTGGGCAACACCACCGTCGAGCCGGGTGGATTCCTCACGTTTGGCTACGGCGCCGAGGGCGAACCCCCCGCCGGGTACATCGTCGTGGCGCCCCTTGATGTCGACACCGGCTCCTACACCTCCGTGTCGTTGGCTTTCGGCACCGCCGGCGTCGCCGACTTCGAGGCTGTCGTGGTCCCCCCCGTGGGTTACTACGAGGGTCTCGCTCCCGCAACCACAAGCTAGGGCTCGTCCGCTAAGCCACATCCATCTTGTAACCGAGCCCTCGCACGGTCACGATGAGTTCGGGGTGGGTGGGGTCGGCCTCCACCTTCGACCTCAGTCGCTTGATATGCACATCCAGTGTCTTGGTGTCACCGACGTAGTCCGATCCCCAGACGCGATCGATGATCTGGGCGCGGGTGAGAACGCGCCCAGCATTGCGCATGAGTAGTTCCAGCAGGTCGAATTCCTTAAGCGGCATCGTGATCGTCTCGCCGCGAACGTCTACCACGTGCCGATCAACATCAATGCGGATGGGGCCGACCTCAAAGACGTCGGGAAGCAACTCACTGGGCTCACCGTGTCGGCGCAAGACAGCACGGATCCGAGCGACGAGTTCCCGCGAAGAGAA
Organism: Candidatus Nanopelagicales bacterium; assembly: GCA_023263845.1. Lineage (GTDB taxonomy): Bacteria > Actinomycetota > Actinomycetes > S36-B12 > S36-B12 > Mxb001. Next base: position 4,271 of record JALQUH010000181.1, read on the forward strand.
TGGCTTGGTGACGTAGTCATCCGCCCCGAGCTCCAGACCGACAACCTTGTCGATCTCACTGTCCTTCGCCGTGACCATGATGATCGGCACGGCGGAGCGCTGACGTAGCAGGCGACACACCTCCGTGCCTGACACTCCTGGAAGCATGAGATCGAGCAGGACCAAGTCCGCGCCATTCCGCTCGAACTCCTCGAGGACCTTGCCGCCGTCGTCAACCACCGCAACGTCGTAGCCTTCGCGTCGCAGCATGAAGGAGAGGGCATCGGAAAATGACTCTTCGTCCTCGACGACCAACACTCTGGTCACGTACTCGTCTCCTTGATCTCGTCGAGCTCGGTGGACCGCTGCTGACCGTCCTCGGGCTGTTTGACGGAGGCCAGGGGCAGCCGGATGGTGAAGGTCGAGCCGACCCCGACCTCGGACCACACACTGACATCCCCGCCGTGGTTCTCGCAGACGTGCTTAACGATTGCGAGACCCAGGCCGGTGCCTCCCGTGCCCCGCGACCGCGCAGGATCAGAGCGGTAGAACCGCTCGAAGATTCGGTCGAGGTCTTGGGAGGGGATGCCAATCCCCTGGTCCTTAACGTCAATCTGCACGATGCCGTCGTGCGTCCGAGAGGTCACAGCCACTCGGGTATGTGCGGGTGAGTACGTGACCGCATTCGCAATGAGGTTGCGCAGCGCCGTGACGACCTGCCCTCGATCCCCCATCACCTCGGCGCGCGGCGAACCGGTGACGACAAGTTCGATCTCCTTGTCGTTGACCACCGTCCGTAACTCGTCAACTGCTTGACCAATGGCCCCATCGATCTCGAATGCCTCCGCTCGAGCCAAGGCATCATCGCCCTGCACCCGGGAAAGCTCGATAATGTCGCGGATCAACGATGACAACCGTGCCGACTCCGTGAGCATGCGCTCAGCGAAGCGCTGCACCTCAGCAGGGTCGTCCGAGGCGCTGAGAATCGCCTCAGCCAGCAGGGACATGGCCCCCACCGGCGTCTTGAGTTCATGGCTGACGTTGGCGACAAAATCTCGACGGACGGCGTCAACACGGCGATCCTCGCCCTGATCCGCCACGAGGACCACGTAGCGCCCCCCGGAGAGCGGAGTAACCACGACACGCAGATCAAGCATGCCCCGACCCAATGGCGGACGGGGTACGCGAATTTCGCGCTCGCGAACCTCGCCGGTGCGCGCGGACTCTGTGATGAGTGCGCGAATCGCTTCGATCGCGATGGCTTCGCGACGTACCAGGCCGAGAGCTTCTGCGCGGGCTGACGTCCGACGGATCGTTGCGGTGGCGTCGACAATGAGGGTGGCCATGGGCAAAGTGGCCAGGATGCGTCCGACATCGTCCATGGTGGACACGTCGGTGACGCCCTCGGGAGATGCCGTCGCCATGCCGCGAGAATATGACGCGCCGTGGGGCAGTCCACCCGTGGCACCCGGGTATGCCCCATGATTGGTTGAGCGTTCATCCGGTTGGGCTCGGCGTTAACCTTAATGTCGCCGTTCGTTCATCCACGACCAGCACAATCGCCTCAACGATTGGACATCTCATGCGCGAGGCATTCACCGAGCAACTCGACGAGGTCAGCGACGAACTCGTCAACATGACCCGCATGGTGGGGTCAGCCATGAACCGAGCCACCCATGCGCTGTTGGATGCGGATCTGCAGCTGGCAGAGGAGGTCATCGCGGCGGACGTGGCGGTCGACACCCTCACCTCGCAGGTCGAGGATCGCTGCTTTGACCTCATCGCCCTTCAGGGACCCGTCGCCTCAGACTTGCGAGTGGTCATCGGCGCCCTGCGCATCGCTTCCTCCCTTGAGCGCATGGGCGACCTGGCCGAACATGTGGCCAAACAGGCCCGCATGCGCTACCCAGCCGTTGCCGTTCCCACCGAACTACGTGGCACTTTTGCCGAGATGGGCGGGATCGCCGAGGCCATCGTGTCCGAGACAGGTGCGGTGATCTCCACCAAGGACGTCGGCCTAGTCACGGACATCGCCCAACTGGACCAGCAAATGGACCACTTCCATCGCGAACTGTTCCGCATCGTCCTGTCCCCATCGTGGTCTCACGGGGTCGAGTCCGCCGTCGATGTCACGCTTCTGTCCCGCTTCTACGAGCGGTACGCCGACCACGCCGTCTCGGTCACCAAGCGGGTCGTGACGATCGTGACGGGTGAGCCGTACGCCGGCGTGGCCCTCGACGCCAGCGCCTAGGGGCCACCGGGGCCGAAGGTGCCAGATCGGGGCAGATGCGCCAGAATGACCCCCCGGAGGTTTCCCATGGCACGTCATTTGCGCGACACCACTCCGCGCCGCGCTGCCGTGGTTTCCCTGCACACCTCCCCCCTGGACCAGCCTGGGACCGGCGACGCCGGCGGGATGAATGTCTATGTCCTTGAGACCTCTCGACGGCTCGCAGCAGCCGGTGTCGAGGTGGAGATCTTCACCCGCGCAGTGAACTCCTCCGTACCCAAGCACATCGAGGTTGAGCCCGGCGTCACGGTGACACACCTGCGCGCCGGCCCCTTCGAGGACCTTCGCAAGGAGGAACTCCCCGGTCAGATGTGCGCGTTCAGCGCCGGCCTCCTGCGTTTCGAGGCGGGTCGCCCCGAAGGTTGGTTCGACATCATCCACTCGCACTACTGGCTGTCCGGTCAGGTCGGCTGGCTGGCCAGTGAGCGTTGGGACGTGCCTCTGGTGCACTCGATGCACACGATGGCCAAGGTCAAGAACCTCGACATCGCAGAAGGGGACCACGCTGAGCCACGCGTGCGCATCATCGGCGAACAGCAGGTGGTCGATCACTCCAGTCGCCTCATCGCCAACACCGATGAGGAGGCGAGGCAGTTGGTGGAGTTGTACGACGCCTGCGCCGAACGCGTGGATGTCGTCCATCCCGGCGTCGATCTCGAATCGTTCACCCCAGGTGATCAGGCGACTGCTCGGGCAGCACTGGGCATCAGGCCCGACGCCCTGGTGCTGCTCTTCGTGGGTCGTATCCAGCCGTTGAAGGCACCCGACGTCCTCGTCCGCGCAGCCGCCCACATGATCGCCGAAGACCCCGGCCTTCGCCAACGCCTGGTCGTCGCCATCTGTGGTGGCCCCTCCGGCTCCGGACTCGAGCACCCGACCGCGCTGGCCGACCTCGCCCGTGACCTGGGCATTGCCGACATCGTCCGCTTCGAGCCCCCTGGTGACCGGGCCCGACTGACCCAGTGGTTCCGCGCAGCCGATGCGACGGTCGTTCCATCACACTCGGAGAGTTTCGGTCTGGTCGCCGTTGAGTCCCAGGCCTGCGGGACCCCGGTCGTCGCGGCCGAGGTGGGCGGGCTACGCACCGCGGTGGCCGACGGACGCTCCGGCATCCTCGTCCCCGGTCACGATCCCCTGTTGTGGGCTCGGGCGCTGCGACGCATCGATACGCCCGAGGCGGCGCTTCTTGCCGCCGGCGCTCGATCGCATGCGGAGCAGTTCAGTTGGGCCCGCACCGCCGACGGCCTGCTCGATTCCTATGGCAGCGCCATCGGCCGCCATATGAGCGCAGCTGTCGCCGCGGGTAGTTCGTGACTGAGCAGGAGCGAGTCGCCCACCTCATCACGGGGTACGCCCAAGCCGAGCAACTACCGTTCGAGAAGTCTGGCCCGAGCACGTACGTCATCACGCTGCCCGGCGTACGCAAGCTCACCACGACGGTGGCGCTCCTCGTCGGCGATCTCACGCTGAGCATCAACGCCTTCGTCGCGCGTCGGCCGGACGAGAACGCCGAGGCCGTCTACCGCTGGCTGCTGGAACGCAATCGGAGCATGTACGCCGTGGCCTTCAGCGTCGACCATCTCGGCGATATCTACCTCACCGGCCGGCTGCCACTCAGCGCGATCAATGACGTCGAGGTCGATCGGGTTCTTGGTTCGGTCGCTGAGTACGCCGACGTCTCCTTCAACACGATTCTGGAGTTGGGATTCGCGACCGCGATCCGTCGTGAGTGGGCCTGGCGTGAGTCGCGCGGGGAGTCGACCGCCAATCTGGAGGCGTTCCGGCACCTCGCCGACCCCGGTGACTGACCCCTGACAGGATGGGGCCCATGAGCGCCCCGTACACGCTGATCCTCCTCCGTCACGGAGAGAGCGAGTGGAACGCCAAGAATCTGTTCACCGGCTGGGTCGATGTTTCCCTAACGGACAAGGGTCGCGAGGAGGCAGCGCGCGGTGGGCGCATGCTCGCTGAGGCGAATATCCTCCCCGACGTCGTTCATTCGTCGCTGCTCACGCGCGCCATCGCCACCGCCAACATCGCGCTGGGCGAAGCCGGTCGGCTGTGGATCCCGGTGGTGCGCAACTGGCGCCTCAACGAGCGCCACTATGGAGCGCTGCAGGGCAAGAACAAGAAGGAAACCCTTGACCAGTACGGCGAGGAGCAGTTCATGCTGTGGCGCCGGTCCTACGACGTCCCGCCACCACCCATCGATCCCGACAGCGAGTTCGCGCAGACCTACGATCCGCGCTACGCCGCGTTGCCACCCGAAGCCCGTCCGGATACCGAGTGCCTCAAGGACGTCGTCAAGCGACTGATCCCCTACTGGGAGGACGTCATCGTGGCCGAGGGACTGCGGCAGGGGCAGACGGTCCTCGTCGCCGCGCACGGTAACTCGCTTCGCGCGCTCGTGAAGCATCTCGACGGTATCTCCGATGCCGATATCGCAGAGTTGAACATTCCCACCGGTATCCCGCTGGTCTACGAGCTGGACGACAACCTCAAGCCCATCGTGCCGGGTGGTGAGTACCTCGATCCGGACGCGGCGGCGGCTGCCGCCGCCGCGGTCGCGAACCAGGGGCGCTAGGCGACGACCTCACGATCAGGCTCGCCCTCCCGGCATCGGCCCGAGGAGCCGAAGTCGATCCGTGGCGCCAACAACAAACGACACCTCGGCTTGTGGTGCATGATCGTGTGATGCTGCACACTCACCGCCTCGAACTCGACGATGCCACCCTCCGGGAGTGGACCGCCACCGTCTTGGACGCCGATCCCGAGTCGGGCATCGTCCTTGATCGCTCAGCGTTCTATCCCGGTGGTGGTGGGCAACCACCGGACCATGGCGTCCTGCTGTGGAGCGGGGTGCAGACGCGAATCGTCGGGGTTCGCTATGCCGATGATCTTCGCTTGATTCCCGCCGAGGGGGATCCGATTCCACCGGTCGGCACCGAGGTCCAGGGTGCGATTGAAGACGATCGACGTACCGCACTGATGCGCACGCACTCCGGCCTTCATGTTCTGTCCGGTGTCGTCTTCCGCGACTTCGGCGCACTCGTGACCGGGTCCAACATGGAGCCGCTCGAAGGTCGGCTCGATTTCAATCTCGACGGAGTCCCCGACGGGTTCAAACAGGCGGTCGAGGATGCGATCAATGCCGAGGTCGAGGCCGACCGCGGAATCTCGGCCTACTCGCTGCCGCGCGACGAAGCCTTCGCGATCCCCGACATCATCCGCACGGCGACCAACCTGCTCCCGCCGGAGATTGAGATCGTCCGCATCGTCGACATCGACGGGCTCGACGTACAGGCAGACGGGGGCACGCACGTAGCATCGACCCGCATGGTCGGGCGCATGCGGGTGGTGAAGGTCGAGAACAAGGGCAAGGGCTTCCGTCGCATTCGCGTCGCCCTCGCCGACTAGCCGCCGGTCATCTCGATGATGCGGGGACGCACGTCGAACAGATAGACCAGCGCCGCGACGACACCAGCGATCCCGACGATGCCCAGGGTGAGGTTCGGGATAAGGCCGGTCAGGAAGGCGACTCCGGTCAGGATGAGCCACAGCAGTTTCGACACCCGACCAACCGCGGGGAAAGCTGACTGCGGCCGACGGATGCAGTCGATGAGGGCCCAGCCCTTGACGGCCAGGAAGACCACCCAGAGGACCAGCATGACGAGGTTCTGCGTTGCGTCGAAGATCACCTGACAAACGTACGCGCCCCACCTGCAATGTGCAGGCGGGGCGCGCTGAATCAGAAGGGGTGACCCGATGGGTCGGTCATGGAGCCGCGGATCAGACGCCGACGGCCTCGCGGACGAGGGTGAGGGCGTTGCCCGCACTCGCGGCGACATCCGATGCGGTCTTGCGAGCGTCCTGACCGAACTGGACGGCCTGACCGCGGGCGTCCGCGGCGAAGTCGCGAACGGTGAGACGGGCCTCATGGGCAAGGTCGGTCACGCGGGCTTGACCCTCGGTGGCGAGGTTGCTCACCGACGTGCCGGCCTCCGAAGCGAAGCCGCGCACCTGATCCCAGGCCTTCACCGCGGCGCTGGGAGCGGTAACAACGGTCTCCTGAACGGTGTCGAAGGCCTCGACGATCACGGTGGGAACCTCCACGGGGATCTCGATGCTCGTGAACGGGACGGTGCGGGGGGTCTTCTCGGTGCTTGCGGTGTTCTCGGTGCTCACTGTCTTCTCCTTCGACACGGTGGACTTCTTGGGGCTCTTGATGGTCTTCGAGGTAGCGGACTTCGCGGACGACGTCGACTTCTTGGTCGAGCCCGTCGATGTGGTAGCACCATTGCTGGGCTTGGTCCTGCTCGCGGCGGGCTTCTTGACCGCCGACTTCTTGGCGGCGGGCTTCTTGGCGGCCGACTTCTTGGCCGCGGTCTTCTTCACGGTGCTCGCCTTGGGCGAGGTGACCTTGTGGGTCGCTGACGTGCTCATGCGTTGTCCTCCTCGGTGCGGTGGGGGGTCTCCCCGTCCTTGGGCGCGACGCGGTTCTCGGCCTGGAAGGCCTGGTAGATGTCGAGAAGAGTGCGTCGCTGGGCCTCGGTGAGCCCCACATCGCCAGTGATCGCCGCCACCACATCCCGATCTGCCCCGGTACGACCTTCCTCGCTGAGGATGCCGGCCTGGACATACAGGCTCTCGGCTGAGATCCGCAGTGCTCCGGCGAGCCGGGACAGGATCTCCGCCGAGGGCTTGCGCAGGCCGCGCTCGATCTGGCTGAGATAGGGATTAGAGACGCCGGCTGCCGCGGCGAGTTGACGAACAGACATCTGTGCCTGATCTCGCTGCTCTCGGATGTAGTCCCCGATGCCGGTGATTCCTGCCATGCGTCAAGGATGCACCGCTGTGCTTGCAAATGCAAGCGCAGCGCTAGCGGGAGCAAGCGTGAGGTTCGTCACCCTGCCCGAGAGATCGCGGCCATCAGCCCGAGGCCGCCGAGGTTGGCTGAGTGCGTGCCGCCGGCCACGCGATCAGTCGAGCACCGCGCGGATCTCGCCCACATATTCACTACCCCCGGTGAGTGGGATGGCGGACTGTTCGCGGACGATCTCGGTGTCGATGCCCACGCGGGCAAGTATCGCTGCCATGACGACCTGTCGGGCACGACCGGTACCGTCCTCGATCTTCACCGCGATGCCGGTGCCGTCCGGCAGGCCCGCGACGTACACGCCCTCGGCGCCTTCCTTGAGGAGCAGACCGGGTACTCCGGCACTGAGCGCGGCGGCGTCGCGCCGCGTGCCGGCAACCCACTCGGGGTAGTCACGCATCGCATCGGCCACACGACGTTCCGGAGTGGTGGGAGCAGCGGTGGCGGCGCGAGATCCAGTCCGCGCCAGACCCGCGAGCGTAAGACCAAGCAGGGGCGCACCGCACCCGTCGATGGCAAGTGCCCAAGGCCGCTCCCCGGCGAGCTCGGCGACCTCGGTCGCAATGGCCCGCTGCAGCGGATGGTCCGGCGACAGATAGTCGTCAAGCGACCATCCGTTGACCGTGCAGGTCACGAGCATCGCCGCATGTTTGCCTGAGCAGTTCATGTAGATCGAGGTGGGGCCAAGCCCTTCGGCGCGTAAAGCGCAGCGATCCACCTCATCCCACGGCCAGTCTGCTGGCGTTTGCAAGTGCTCGGCGGGGATGTCGCCAAGGATGCGGCGTACGCCGTCGACGTGGAAGGACTCGCCACTGTGCGACGCAGCCGCCAGGGCGAGAAGTTCATCGGCCAATGGAAGCCCTGCACGGACCATGGCACTGGCCTGCGCAATCTTGTTCGCGGACCGGGGAAGGATCTGCGCTTGCGGATCCCCCCAGGCTTGCAGCACCGCGCCCTGGGCATCGACGACAACGGCATGACCTCGGTGGGCGCCCTCCCGCACCCCGGAGCGCACGACTTCGGCGATCTCAACGGGGCTAGCCATGCGGGCATCCTGCCAGCATCCGACTCACTCCGCCGTCCGCGGTAGCGTCTGCGTCGTGCGGGCAGTGATCCAACGCGTTGACGGCGCTCACGTCGATGTTGCGGGCGATGAGGTGGGACGGATCGACGGACCAGGGTTGCTGGTCCTGGTCGGCGTGACGCATACCGATGATGTGAAGATCGCCCAGCGCCTCGCTGACAAGATCTACGACATGCGCCTATTCGAGGCGGATCGCTTCGATAGCTGCCAGGTGCCGGGTGGCGGCCGTGAAGTATCGGCAGCCGATTTGGGCCTACCGGTGCTCGTTGTCTCGCAATTCACCCTGTACGCCGACACCCGCAAGGGCCGGCGCCCGACGTGGGACGCCGCGGCGAAGGGTCCGGTCGCAGAACCACTCGTCGACGCCGTCGCCGCAGCACTGCAGGCCCGCGGGGCGACGGTGGCCAAGGGTCGCTTTGGCGCAGACATGCGGGTGAACCTGGTGAACGACGGTCCGTTCACGATCGTGATCGACGTCGACTAGCGCGTTGAGGCGGAGACGATGACCGCCTCTTGGGCTCCCGCGACGTCACCGCTCGCCGTGCGCACGATGAGGTCGGCGTCCGCCGGGACATTGCGCTTGAGAACGACCGTCGCGACCGGACCGAGTTCGTGGTGCCGCGCCGCCGAGGCGACCCAGCCGACCGCACGCTCGTCCAGAAGCACCAGATCACCGTGCGCGGGCAGCACTTCGGCGGCGCCGTCCAGATGCAGCAGCGCCAACCGCCGCGGCGGAGCGCCGAGGTTGTGCACGCGGGCCACTGCCTCCTGACCCCGGTAGCAACCTTTCGCCAGATGCACCGCCGGCCCAATCCAACCCACCTCGTGCGGGAGCGTTCGATGGTCGGTTTCCAGCCCCAACCGAGGAGCAGCCGCCGCAACACGCAGAGCTTCCAAAGCCCAGGTGCCCGCCGGATCCTCACCGAGTCGATCCAACAGATCCGCCCGCGGCACCAGGACTTCACGGCCGACGAGCAACGCGGGCCGATGATCGACGTAGCGGGTGGCGTCACCTCCGCGGTCGGCACCGGCCGCGGAGATCTCCCCCAGCGCGAAGTCCGGCGCCACCAGCCACGTGGACCACGCGGGATCCACCTCGTGAACGGGTTCCCAGATGACTGCCCAATCCGGCGTCACATCCAAGACTTCCACGCGCAACATGAAGCGCATCGAATCGAGATAGGCAGCCAGAGCCTCAGCGCTCCCGGGCTCGACGGTGATCCAGGTGGTGCTGCCGTCATCGACGATGTGGAGTTCGTGTTCGACGTGCCCCTGCGGAGTGAGGATGAGCGCTGTCGTCGAGACCCCGCTCGGCAGGGCTTCAAGGTGCTGGGTGGTGAGGCTGTGCAACCAGGTCAGTCGATCCGGTCCGGTCACCGTCACGACGCCGCGATGGGACAGATCTACCGCACCGGCGCCGGACGCGAGCCGGCGCTGCTCGCCGTGGGGGTCGCCGAAATGCCACGGCACGCCACTGTCCAACGATCCCTCCGGGGGCGGCACGGCACCCGGTAGATCCAGGGCGGGGCTGCGATACGTCATGGCCCACTCAACCTCTCGACGCCGCTGCGTCTTCCCGACACGCGTGACACACTCCATGGATCGCCATGTGCCCCAGATCGGTGGAGAAGCCGTGATCCCGCTCTAGGGCCGCACAGAACGGCTCGGCAATGACCGCGGGTGCACTGTCGATCGCGCCGCACGATCGGCACACGAGGTGGATGTGCAGGTCCTCATCGACCGAGTGATACGTCGGCGAGCCATGGCCGAGGTGCGCATGTGTCACCAGGCCAACCTCTTCGAGAACCTCGAGGGTTCGGTAGATCGTGGAGAGGTTGACGCGAGGAGAGTCGACCTGCACGCGCGCGAGGATCTCTTCGGGTGTTCCGTGGCCCAGGTTAAGAACCGCCGCAAGGACGTCGGCGCGCTGTTCGGTGACGCGATAGCCCTGGGAGCGCAACCGCTCCTCCCAGCCCTGCATCACTCCGCCGGACGCAACCGAGCGGACAGGTGATTGGTGAGCGGCTGCTCGACTGCGGCCATGTCGTAGGTCCACATGAGCTCGCCGTTTACGAGACCGTAAAGACGCTCACCGGCGGTGTACGGCTTGGCACTCGGCGAGGCGGCGATCACATCGGTGCTCATCGTGGCGCGGGCACTCGTGATCGTGGCGTTCTCGATTCCGAGAACCTCGACCGTGCCCAGCCAGAGTTCGGCGTACCCGGTCGGGTGGGCCATCGTGACTTCGAGCGAACCATCGGGGCGCGGACGCCAGTAGCCGGTTTCGGTGGCCAGCGGTCGCACCTTCTCTCCGTCGTCGTCAAGCAGCCAACTACGGGAGGCGTAGGCGAGGAAAGGCCGTCCATCGGTGGTGAACGAAACCTCCTGACCGAATCGGAAATCGTCGATCGTGGGGTACTGACCCAGTCCTACGCCTGCCCAGCGGCCGATCAGCCAGGACAGGGGGACGAGTTCCTCGGGCAGGTCGCTGACCGACATCTAGCCCTGCCCCTTGAACAACTTGTAGACGCCGTAGCCGGAGAACCAGATGATCATGAGGATCGCGAGTACGAGCAGTCCGGTGTACACGATCTCCAGCATGATCAACACCCTACTCCGATTCGGCGGCCCAATCCGCGAGCCGGTCCACCAAGTCCGCGTCGATCGCTCCTTCGGCATGACCGAAGCCAGGAACCTGCCAGTACTTCGATCCCGGGGCGGCCGCGTGCAGAGCATTCGGGTGCTCGAGCGGGAAGAACGCGTCGACATCCCCATGCACGATGAGCAGTGGAATTCGACGCTCGCGGATGCGGGCGACAGCGACGGTCGGGGGCATGGGCGCCGGATCGGGCCAGCGCTGTGGGTCGACAGTGACGCCGAGAGCCGTCCGTAGATAAAGGCGACCAAGTCGTGACTCCACTCCGCGATGCAGCCAGCGCATCGGGGGCGTCCCGCGGTAGAACCAGAACGCCGGACCGCTCACGGCGGCCACTGCATCGGTGCCGCTGTAGCCGTCGGACGACGGGCGCAACGCCGCGTGCCGCAGAACGACAGCGGCACCCATGGAGAAGCCCACCGTCACGACGCGCTCGTATCCCGCCGCGCGCGCCCATCCGGTAGCCGCCTCCACATCCATGGGCTCCAGATGTGCCAGCGTCGTGCGGCCCTGGGACGCCCCATGACCGCGCAAGGTCAGGGAGACGACTCCGTGCCGAGCCGACCACCGCCGCGCGATGCGATCCACGCGCGCTTGGTCATGGGCACCACCGAATCCGTGCACGAGCACCAGGGCCGTCTTCGGGTCTGGGCCGCGGTAGTGGGCGCCCACCAGGTGTACGTCGTCCTCGGTCGTGAGAGCGATCGGCACGGCGTTCGGCGGCAGCGAGATTCGCTCGCGGCCGGCGTCGTCTGCCCACGGGGGCGGCGCATGAGGGCCTCGGCTGCTGCCGACGTCCCAGGAGTGAGTGCTCACGGCCCGGTATCCTCGCCTAATGCGCCTGCTGCTGCTCACCCAGGCGGTGGAGCCCTCCGTCGAGGTCCTGCCGGCGCTCAGCCTGCTCCCGCACACCGTGCGCATCGTCCCGGCGCAGGCGACCGCGCTCCTCGACGCACCGCCCTCCGACGCCGTCCTCGTCGATGGTCGCCGAGATCTGCCGCACGTGCGCAGCCTGACACGCCTCATCCGGCAAACCGGCGTCGACATTCCGGTCATCGTCATCTTGACCGAGGGCGGTCTCACCGCCTTGCAGCAAGACTGGGGCGTCGATGAATTCATCCTCGATTCCTGCGGACCGGCCGAACTCGAAGCGCGCCTTCGGCTCGCCGCCGCAGCCATGGACCAGGAGTCTGGAACGGCACCGGAAGAAATCCGCAGTGGCGATCTGTCCATCGATGAAGCTGGCTACACCGCGCGGGTTCGCCAACGCACCCTCGACCTCACTTTCAAGGAGTTCGAGCTCCTGCGCTTCCTCGCGCAGCATCCCGGACGTGTGTTCAGCCGCGCCCAGCTTCTGCAGGAAGTGTGGGGCTATGACTACTTCGGCGGCACTCGGACCGTTGACGTCCACGTACGCCGACTTCGCGCCAAGTTGGGTGTCGAGCATGAGGCGTTGATCGGCACCGTGCGCAACGTCGGCTATCGCTTCGTGCCAGCACATGCCGACAGCGAATCCCCGGCGCAGGACGAGACACCTGCGTCGACCCGATGACCGTCGTTGAGGTAGTCCCCCACCTCGAGCGGACCGACGTCCTCGCCGTCTTCGATCTCGTCGACGCGGCGGCCCGCCATGACGGAACAACGCCGCTCTCCGAACATGTCCTGCTTCATCTTCGTCACGGCGGAGACGCCTACGTACGGCATCTCCTCGTGCGTGACAACGACGCAATCGTCGGCTACGCACACCTCGACACCACGGACGAGGTCGAAGGACCGAGCGCCGAACTGGTCGTGCATCCCGACGCACGCTGTCGGGGCACCGGTTCGGCGTTGATCGCCCGACTCACTGAAGAGTCTGGCGATCGGCTGCGCCTGTGGGCCCATGGCCGTAGTGACGCAGCCGAGTTCATCGCGACCGCGCATGGCTTCGAGCGCAGTCGTGTGCTGTGGCAGATGCGTCGCTCCCTACTCACCGCGCTGCCCTCTGCACAGCTCCCTGCGGGCTACACGCTGCGTTCGTTTGCCGTCGGCGTCGATGACGTTGAATGGTTAGCAACCAACGCCGCCGCCTTCGCGAATCTGCCCGATCAGGGCGGCTGGGATATTGACGATCTTCAACGACGCATCGCCGAACCCTGGTTCGACCCTCAAGGCTTCCTGGTAGCCGACGGTCCCGATGGGCACATGGCCGGCTTCCACTGGACCAAGGCGCACGGTGGCGCTCACGATCACACCCATGCACATCCCGACGGCGCCCACGCACATGCCGATGGCCAAGAGCCGCACGAGCACAGCCACGGGCACGAGCCGCTCGGCGAGGTCTATGTCATCGGCGTGCACCCGAAGGATCGCAGGACCGGTCTCGGGCGGGCTCTGCTCCTCACCGGATTGGAGCATCTGCGAAAGCAGGGATTGACCCAGGCCATGCTCTACGTGGATGCGGCAAACACCGCGGCTATCGCGCTGTACTCGGATCTCGGATTCACCCGCTGGGACACCGATACCCTCTATCGCCGCGGAGGGCACGGGAGTTCAGCCGTCGGCTAGGGGGGCTTCACCTCCCTGTGGAACCATGGACTCATGTCCACCGACGCACCGCAGGCCGATCTGCCCGTGGAGCAAATCGCCCGCGACGATTCGGCCGTCGCGGAGATCGCCGAGGCCGCCGGCCCGCTGCCCGACGATCGCTTCCTCGACCGCGAACTGTCCTGGCTCGCCTTCAACTCCCGCGTACTCCAACTGTCCGAAGACGGCCAACTGCCCCTGCTCGACCGCGCCAAATTCATTGCGATCTTCGGCAGCAACCTCGACGAGTTCTTCATGGTGCGCGTCGCCGGCCTCAAGCGACGAATCGCCACCGGAATCGCCGTACGCGCGGCGAGCGGCCTCAATCCGCGCGAGGTACTTGAAGCGATCTGGAGCCGAGCCCATCTGCTGCAATTGCAGCAGGCCGTGGTCTTCCGCGACGAGGTGCGTCCGGCCCTCGCCGCGAGCGGTGTCGAGATTCTTGACTGGGCTTCGCTCACCGCCGACGAGCGCACCGAGCTCGACGCGTTCTTCGACCAGCGAGTCTTCCCCGTACTCACACCGCTCGCGGTGGATCCGAGCCACCCCTTCCCATACATCAGCGGACTGTCACTCAACCTCGCGGTCGTTGTTCGCAATCCCCTGACCGGCAACGAACTCTTCGCGCGCGTCAAGGTACCGCCGTCGCTACCGCGATTCGTGCACGTCGACGATCAACGCTTCGTGCCCCTCGAAGACGTCATCGCCGCGCACCTCGACGAACTCTTCCCCGGCATGGAGATCCTGCAGCATCACGCCTTCCGCGTGACCCGCAACGAGGACGTCGAGGTCGAGGAGGACGACGCCGAAAATCTGCTCAAGGCGCTCGAACGCGAACTGACCCGTCGACGATTCGGCCCCGCCGTCCGCCTCGAGGTCGAGAGCTCCATCGATCCGCACGTCCTGGATCTCCTGATGGACGAACTCGACGTGAGCGAGCCCGAGGTGTTCCGCCTGCCCGGACCCCTAGACCTCACCGGACTGTGGTCGATCTACGCCGTCGAACGAGACGACCTCAAGCAGGCCAGTTTCGTTCCGAAGACGAGCCGCCAACTCGCCGAGGTCGAGTCCGCTTCCGCGCCGGACGTCATCGCCGAGATCAGGGAGAAGGACGTTCTGGTCCATCACCCCTATGACTCCTTCTCCACGAGCGTGCAACTCTTCCTCGAGCAGGCGGCTGCCGACCCCGCCGTCCTCGCCATCAAGCAGACGCTCTATCGCACCAGCGGTGACTCCCCCATCGTCAAGGCGCTCATCGACGCGGCCCGCAACGGCAAGCAGGTGCTGGCCCTCGTTGAGATCAAGGCCCGCTTCGACGAACAGAACAACATCGACTGGGGCAAAAAACTCGAAGAGGCGGGCGTCCACGTGGTCTACGGGCTTGTCGGACTGAAGACGCACTCCAAACTCTCCATGGTCGTGCGAGATGACGGTGACCGCCTGCGGCGCTACTGCCACATCGGCACCGGCAACTACCACCCCAAAACGGCTCGACTGTACGAGGACTTCGGGCTCTTCACGTGCGACGACCACGTCGGTGAAGACGTCGCCGACCTGTTCAACGTTCTCTCCGGCTACTCGATGAACACCGTCTACCACCGGCTCTTGGTGGCGCCGCACTCGATCCGAACCGGCCTCATCGAACGGATCGATCGTGAGATCGACCACCACCTGGCCGGCCGAGAGTCCGGTATCCGTTTCAAGGCCAACTCAATCGTCGACGAACGCATCATCGATGCGCTGTACCGCGCCTCGCAAGCCGGCGTTCCGATCAAAGTCTGGATACGCGGCATTTGCGCCCTGCGGCCGGGCGTACCCGGCCTGAGCGAGAACATCCAGGTCATCAGCATCCTCGGACGCTTCCTCGAACACTCGCGCGTGTTCGAGTTCGCCAATGGTGGGGATACCGAGGTGTGGATCGGATCCGCCGATCTCATGCATCGCAATCTAGATCGACGGGTCGAGTCCCTGGTGAGCCTGAAGAGTCCGGAGCACGCAGACCACATCAACGCTCTGTTCGAGTTGGCCTTCTCCCCCGACACGATGGCGTGGGACCTGGGCTCTGACGGTGAGTGGACCTGGCGCAACACCGCGCCCGATGGCACCCCGCTTAACGACCTGCAGGAACTGCTCATCGAGGCCTACCGCACACGGGGCAAGATCGAGTGACCGAGGAGCACCGGGAGATCGAGCGCAAGCTACGGGTGCATGCGCTGTTCCGGCTGCCGATGTTGGCCACCGTGCCGGGCGTCGCCAGCGTGGAGAAGTTGCCTACGGTGACCTTGACGAACCACTATGTCGACACCCCCGATCTCCGACTTTTCCGCTGGGGCATCACCCTTCGCCGCCGCGAAGGAGGCCCCGACGAGGGCTGGCACCTGAAGATCCCCGTGGCCGGCGATGAGTCTGGTGCGCGCGACGAGATTCGCGCACCCCTGCAGCCGGAACTCCCCGGCTCCCTGCGTCGCCTCATCACCGCCTTTGTCCGGGAGGCAGAGCTGGGACCGCTGGTCACCCTACGTACCGAACGAACGCCGTACGTTCTGCGCGATATCGAAGGAACGGTGCGCGGTGAACTCGTTGATGATCACGTCACCGTCCTCGACGGGCCGCGGACGGTGACCACATTCCGTGAGATCGAGGTCGAGTCCGTCGCCGACGCTGAAGGGCGCTTTGATGAGGCGTTCATCGACCGCGTCGCCGATGCCCTGACGGAGGCGGGGGCCACACCTAGCACTGTCAACAAGGTGGGAGAAGCGCTCGGACCACGCGCTCTCGCACCACCGGACATCCCCGATCTACCCTGGCCCTCCCCCGCCGACCCGGTTGCCGATGCCGTGCGCGCCTTCCTGTCTCAGCACGTCCGTCGCCTCATCACCGAGGACCTGCGTCAGCGGCGCGAACTCCCGGATGCGGTGCATCAGATGCGGGTAAGCGCTCGTCGGCTGCGCAGCGGACTCAAGGCCTTCGAGCCCTTCATCGACGCTGATGCCGCGCAGCACCTGCGCGGCGAACTCGCGTGGATGGCCTCGGGACTCGGCGGCTCCCGGGATACCGAGGTCCTCCGGGAAAGGCTCGACCTGCACGCTGACGAGTTGCCAACCCGGCAGGCCGATGTGGCCCGCGCGGTGATCGACTCCGCTCTTGGGGCGCAGGCCGTCCACGCAGGCCACGACGCCGAGGCGATGCTCAACTCCGAGCGCTACCAAGCCCTGCTCGTCGCCCTGGCGGCAGCAGCAGTACGCCCACCCCTCACCGAAGCCGCGAGGGGCCCCTGCGCGGACCTTCTTCCCTCAGTCGTGACCAAGACCACCCGCCGACTCGAGCGTGCGGTCGCCACCCTGCGCATGGACGGACCGGCCGAGCCATGGCACCGGGCCAGGATCGTGGCGAAGCGGGCCCGCTACGTGGCCGAGGCCTGCGCACCCATCCTCGGCAAGCGGGTGCGAACGCTCGCAGGACAGCTGGCTCGGGCTACCGCCGTCCTCGGCACCCACCACGACGCCCATGTTGCCCAGGTCACCCTGGAGGCACTCGCTGAGCAGGCCGATGGACCGGGCGGCTACGCCCTCGGTCTGCTGCACGAGATCGAGTTAGCGGCCGAGCTCGCCGACCGGAGGGATTTCGAGCGCCTGTGGCCCGGGGTGCATCGCGCGATCCGGCGTGCCACCGGCTGAGTCCACCCCCGTGGCTTCTGGCTTGCGAAGCAATTCCCCCGCGAGTCGCCATGCGCGGTGCCGCCGCCCACATCGCGGAATCGGCCGGATTCGCGGACCACTGCCGGTCGTTCACCTGCATGCGCAACACTGGCCCCATGAGCGACCAATCCCCGGTACGTGCTGCCGGCGTGGTCGTGCTTCGCCACGGCAATGCCGGCCCCGAGGTCCTCGTGGTCCATCGCAACCTGCGAGCCGACTGGTCGCTGCCCAAGGGCAAGGTGGAGCCTGGTGAGCACCCCCTCGTCACCGCTGTGCGCGAGTGCGATGAAGAGAGCGGAGTGATCCCCATTCTCGGCGTACCCCTCGAGCGACAGGAGTATCTCGCCCTGGGGGAGCCCAAGATCGTCGATTACTGGGCCGCCAGGGTGGGATCAGAGGAGGGTTTTGCCCCTGACGAGGAGGTCGATCAGGTGCAGTGGCTACCTCCTCACGAGGCCGCCGAGCGGATGACCTACCCCCGAGACGGTGACCTCGTGCGGCAGGCGGTCGCCGGAGTGTCCACCACGCCGCTGATCCTCCTGCGGCATACGCAAGCGATGAAGCGTGCCGATTTCAAGGGCAAGGTGGATGCCGAGCGTCCCCTGAGCGGCAAAGGTCGATCACAGGCCAAGGTCCTGATGCCCATGCTTGCCGCGTACGGGATCGAGGCGGTCCACTCCTCCGACGCGCAACGCTGCAGGGAGACGGTCAAGCGGTACGCAAAGTCCATCGACGCCACCATCTCGGCAGAGCAGTCGCTCAGCGAGGAGGGGCACGCGGAACGACCGAAGCGTGCAGCGCGCCGGATGCGCGAACTCCTCGAAGATCCTCGCCCGATCGTGGTCTGCAGCCACCGGCCGGTACTGCCGACACTGGTTGAGGCGATCGCCGAACTCCCCGGCTCCCAGGACTGGTCGTCCGAGCCAAAGTTGCCCCCTGGCGGATTCTGGGTCATCCACCGACACTTCCCCCCTGACGGCGGTGAAGCCCATGTGGTGGCCGTCGAACGACACACCCTCGCACCGGAGTAGATCCCTCGCGATTGCGTGACCGGATCGACCGGATTCACGGTATCGACCGGTCTCGTTCACCTGCCGTTAACCACACCTCACCGATCGCGTTACTCGACCTGCCTACGTTCGAGGTGTCCAGACGTTCGTCGTTCTCAAACAATCATCAGGAGGATCAGGGTGATTCACACCCGCAAGGCCGCTCTCGCGGCCACCACGTTCGCCGGAGCTCTCTTGCTCACCGCCTGTGGCGGCAGCGACGACTCAGGCTCCAGCAGCGACTCCGGTGGCGCTAGCGCCGCGGCCGACATCACCTGCGTTGACGGCAGCATCAAGGCCGCGGGCTCCAGCGCCCAGGCCAATGCGATCACGCAGTGGATCACCGACTACCAGATCGCTTGCGAGGGCGCGACCATCGACTACCAGCCCGTGGGCTCTGGCGCCGGCGTTGAGCAGTTCATCGCCGCCCAGACCTCGTTCGCCGGAACCGACTCGGCCATCAAGGAAGAGGATCTCGTCGCCGCCAATGAGCGTTGCGGCGGTGGCCCAGCCATCAACCTACCCATGGTCGGCGGCGCGATCGCCGTGGCCTACAACCTCGAGGGTGTCGACAGCCTCGTGCTCAACCCCGACACCCTCGCCGGCATCTTCGCCAACACCATCACCAAGTGGAACGACCCGGCCATCTCCGCGCTCAACCCTGATGTGACCCTGCCGGATGCCACCATCGCGCAGTTCCACCGCTCGGACTCCTCCGGCACCACGGACAACTTCACCAAGTACCTCGCCGCTACGGCGCCGGGCGTGTGGACGTTCGAGCCCGGCAAGGAGTGGGTGGCCCCCGGTGGCCAGGGCTCGAAGGGCTCCGACCAGGTCATGGCGTCGGTCGACACCACGCCCAACTCCATCGGCTACGTCGAGTTGTCCTACGTCCTTGACGCTCAGGCTGCCAAGGCAGCAGCCATCGACAACGGCGGCGGCCCGGTCGAAGCCACCAGCGAGAACGCTGCCACCACGATCTCAGGCGCAGAGGTGGTCGGCCAGGGTGACAACCTGGCTCTCTACATCGATTACACGGTTAGCGCCCCCGGTGCCTACCCCATCGTCCTGGTGACCTACGAGGGCGTCTGCCAGACCGGCCTCGCAGCCGATCAGAACCCCGCCCTGGTCAAGGCCTTCCTGCAGTACGCTGCCTCGGACGCCGCTCAGGGTGACCTCATCGAAGCGGGCTACGTGCCCATCACCGGCGAGTTGCTCACCATGGTGCGCGCCGCCGTGGATGCAATGAGCTCCTGACGCACCACTGCCTGAAAAACGTTTGGGGCGGTCGGCCACCTCGGCTGACCGCCCCAAACGTATAGTGACCATCACTCCAATCCGAGGGACCGATGGCAACGACCAGTCAAGAACCCACGACGACTCCGAACGATCCTGAGGGCATCTCCGGCGTCACAGTTCGCCGTGGAGACCGGACTTTCCTCGGACTGTCGACCGGCGCCGGCCTACTGGTCCTGGTCGTCATGGCGGCCATCGCCGTGTTCCTCGTCTGGAAGGCGATCCCCTCGATCCAAGCCGACTCGGCCAACTTCTTCACCGAAGGGCAGTGGCTACCCGATTCTGATCCACCCGTCTTCGGTATCGCCGTCCTGCTCTTCGGCACGCTGTGGACGTCGATCATCGCCCTGACCATCGCGGTGCCGATCGGCTACGGCATCGCTCTCTTCATCGCCTTTTACGCCCAGCGCCGTCTGGCCTCGACGCTCGCCTTCGTCGTCGACCTTCTCGCCGCAGTCCCGTCGATCATCTTCGGCCTCTGGGGCCTGTACAACTTCATGCCCTACGTTGTGCCGTTCTCCCAGTGGCTGAGCGAGTACCTCGGTTTCATCCCGATCTTCGCGAACTCACAGGAACTGTGGACCAAGAGCATCCTCATGGCCGGACTAGTCCTGGCCATCATGATCCTGCCGACGGTGTCGGCCATCTCCCGCGAGGTATTCGTCCAGGTCCCCCGCATGCACGTCGAGGCAGCGCTCGCTCTGGGCGCGACCCGGTGGGAGATGATCCGCATGGCGGTCTTCCCCTTCTCCCGTCCCGGCATGATCTCCGCCGCGATGCTCGGCCTCGGGCGTGCGCTCGGTGAGACGATCGCCGTCGCCCTCATCCTCTCCGCCGCATTCGAGATCAACTGGGCCATCACCGAGCCCGGTGGCAACTCCTTCGCCGCGAACATCGCGCTGAAGTGGGGCGAGGCCGGC
This sequence comes from Candidatus Nanopelagicales bacterium, assembly GCA_023263845.1. Lineage (GTDB taxonomy): Bacteria > Actinomycetota > Actinomycetes > S36-B12 > S36-B12 > Mxb001. Next base: position 24,684 of record JALQUH010000181.1, read on the forward strand.
GACGTCGGTCGCTCCGCGCTCATCGCCAGTGGCCTGGTGCTCTTCTTCATCACGCTCATCGTGAACATGTCGGCGCGCTGGGTCATCGCCCGCCGCAAGGAATTCTCGGGGGCGAACTGACGATGGACCTTTCCGGACTTCGTGGAGGAGCGCCCGTGCCGGGTGACCTCCACCAGAGCACTCCCGTGACCTCCTCCGAGGCACCTCCGCCCAATGCTGGGGGTCGCCGGCACCGCGACGACGCTGCCGACCCGCTGCACCTCACCGGCAATCGACTTCCCCGATGGGCGCCGTGGACCATTGCTGCGGGAGCGATCGGTCTCGGCCTCCTGGTTCAGGTCACCGGGGTCACCGTGATCGGACTGGCACCCGGTTTCGTAGCCGCCTTCGCCTTCCTCATCGTGCAGACGGCGGCCTCGTGGACGGTCGAGGGACGCCGACACGCGACCGACCGCCTCGCCACCACGTTGATCTACACGACGTTCGTCGTCGCTCTTGTGCCGCTGCTCTGGATCCTCATCACGGTCATCGCTAAGGGCTTGAGCGTCTTCAGTCCCGAGTTCTTCACCTCCACGATGCGCAACGTAAACCCGCGCGCCGAGGGTGGCGGTATCGCCCACGCTTTCCTGGGCACGCTGGAACAGGTCGGCATCGCAGCGCTCATCGCAGTCCCGATCGGCGTGCTCGCCGCGATTTACCTCGTGGAATTCGGCAAGGGCAAGTTCGCCTACTGGATCAGCTTCTTCGTTGACGTCATGACCGGTATCCCATCGATCGTGGCCGGCCTCTTCATCTATACGGCGCTCATCCTGACCGGCGTCCTGGAGCAGTCCGGTCTCGCCGCCGGACTAGCCCTGGCCATCCTCATGCTGCCGGTCATCGTGCGGGCCACCGAGGAGATGTTGCGGATCGTGCCCAATGAACTTCGCGAAGGCGCCCTCGCACTCGGCGTTCCGAAGTGGAAGGTCATCCTGCGGATCGTGATCCCCACCGCCATTTCGGGAATCATCACCGGCGTCATGCTCGCCGTCGCGCGCGTCGCGGGCGAGACCGCCCCACTGCTGCTGGTCACCTTCCTCGCCCAGGACATGAATCCCAATCCCGTTTCCGGCTCCCAGGCCTCCCTACCGACATTCGTCTGGGACCAGATCAGCCGCGGCACGCCGGCCTCGGTCGATCGCGCCTGGGGCGGGGCGCTCGCGCTCATCCTCTTCGTGCTCGTGATGTACGCCGGTGCACGCATCATCGCCAAGATCTACGCCCCCAAGGCCCGCTAGCCTTCGTTCCGATCGCCACACGGTAGGAGAAGTTCAGACATGAGCAAGCAGATCGACCTCGTCGACCTCGACATCTACTACGGCGACTTTCTCGCCGTCCAAGGTGTGAACCTCTCCGTCAAGGCCAACTCGGTGATGTCGTTCATCGGGCCTTCCGGATGCGGCAAGTCAACCGTGTTGCGCAGCATCAACCGGATGCACGAGGTGATCCCGGGTGCGCACGTCAAGGGTGAGGTAAACCTCGACGGGGAGAACCTGTACGGCCCCAATGTCGATCCCGTCCTCGTGCGTCGCACTATCGGCATGGTGTTCCAGCGCCCCAATCCCTTCCCGACCATGTCGATCGCGGACAACGTCATCGCCGGCCTCAAACTTGAGAAGGACAAGAAGCGCAAGGAGTCGATGGACGAGATCGTCGAGAAGTCCTTGCGCGGTGCGAACCTCTGGGAAGAGGTCAAGGATCGCCTCAAGCGTCCCGGCGCCTCGCTCTCCGGTGGCCAGCAGCAGCGACTGTGCATCGCGCGTGCCATCGCGGTGGAGCCGCAGGTCCTTCTCATGGACGAGCCCTGCTCGGCGCTCGACCCGATCTCGACTCTCGCGATTGAGGACCTGATCCGCGAACTCAAGGACCGCTACACCATCATCATCGTGACGCACAACATGCAACAGGCCGGCCGCGTTTCGGACGATACGGCCTTTTTCAATCTGTCCGGGATCGGCAAGCCCGGACATCTCATTGAGGTCGGACCCACCGCACAGATCTTTAGCCACCCCGAGCACAAGCAGACCGAGGACTACATCGCCGGTCGCTTCGGCTGATCGGCACTTGCCACTCCGGCAGACCGACTACGAGCCTTCGGTGAGCGCGTAGCCCGCCTCATCAACGGCCTCGGCAACATCAGCGCGGTCCAGCGGGTCGTCGCTGGTGACCGTGACCGCCCCGGATCCCAGATCCACATCAACGCGCTGCACGCCCGGAAGCAGCAAGAGCTCCCCGGTCACCGCGCGCACGCAGTGATCACACGTCATTCCTTCAACCTGGTACGTCGTCGTCGTGTTCACGGGCCTCCTTCGACTCCGGCCATCGTCGCACGCCCTTTCGTCGCACCGAGCGAGGGGCTAGCGCCCAAGACGCTGGCGGACCCGGTCCTGCCCGGCCCGACCCAGCCGCATGAAGACCGGCGCCAACCGGAGCGCCACGTCCGGAATCGCACTGAAGACGCGTACCTGAGCGCCGCGCCAGTGCGGGACGCTGACCAGTCGTCGGGGCTTTCTCACCATCGCCCACACCTCATCGGCGACCCTCTCGGGCGTCACCTGACGGAAGCCGGTGAACGTCATCGCGATCGCCGGGTCGTCCAGGACATCGGTAATCATCGGCGTGAGCATGCCGTCCGGGCAGACAACACCGAGGTGGATCCCCTGGACGCCCTGGGACGTCAACTCGGCGGCCAGCCCGAGGGTGAAGGAGAGCACCCCCGCCTTCGTCGCGGCGTACACGCACTCCCCCGGCACCGGGACCCAGGAGGCGAGCGATCCGACATTGATGATGTGGCCGGCTCCGCGACCTTGCTCGCGCTCCCGCATGACCGCCAGGGCCGCGCGGGTGCCGTGGATGACTCCGAGCAGGTTGACCGAGACAACCTGCTCGATCACCTGATCCGGCTGCGTCGCGGCATCGCCCGCACCCAGGACACCGGCGTTGTTGATCCACACATCAGGCTGCACCGCCTCCGCCAGTTCTCGACATCCCTGCGCATCCGTGACATCGAGATAGGTATCGGTGCCCTCCACATCGGCGCGGACGACGTGCCAGCCGGCCGATGCGAAGCGATCCGCGATGGCCGCGCCGAGTCCTCGCCCGGCACCGGTGACGACTGCGGTAGGCATCAGAGCGCCGCCGTTACGCCCTTGCCGAGGACGACCACGCCACTCTCGCTGACCGTGTAGAGCTCACGATCACGCTCAAGGTCCACGCCGATCTGTGCGCCGTCAGGGACGATGACGTTCTTGTCGAGAATGGCGCGGCGAATCACAGCGTTGCGCCCGATGCGGGCTCCGGGGAGCACGACGCACCCCTCAAGATAGGAGCCCCCCTGCACCTGCACATCGAAGGAGATGACCGAACTGCGCACATGTGCGCCGGAGATGACGGAACCGGTGCCCACCATGGATTCGTGGGCGTTGCCACCTTCGACGAACTTCGCGGGCGGCAGCGTGAGGTGGTTGGTGAGGATTGGCCAGCGCCGGTTGTACAAGTTGAAGATCGGATGCACTGAGACCAAGTCCATGTGCGCATCGTGGTAGGCGTCAAGGGTTCCGACGTCACGCCAGTAGCCGCGGTCACGCTCGGTCGCACCGGGAACCACATTGCGATCGAAGTCATAGACGTAGGCCGAGCCCTCGTCGACCAGCATCGGGATGATGTTGCCGCCCATGTCGTGGACGGAACCCTCATCGGCTGCGTCGGAGCGCAGCGCGTCGATGAGCGCCTCGGTGGTGAAGAGATAGTTGCCCATGGAGACATAGGACTCATCCGGCGCACCGGGGATGGCTGGCGGATCAGCCGGCTTCTCCAGGAAACGACTAATGCGCTCCCCGTCCGCCGTTGTCTCGATCACACCGAACTGGTGGGCCAAGGATCTCGGCTGCCGAATGCCGGCAACGGTCACAGAAGCACCGCTGTCAATGTGCGCCTCGATCATCTGCATGGGATCCATGCGGTAGACGTGGTCGGCGCCAAACACCGCGACGTAGTCCGGCTGCTCGTCGTTGATGAGGTTCAAGCTCTGGAATATGGCGTCTGCGCTGCCGGTGAACCATCGCGGGCCGAGCCGCTGCTGCGCCGGGACCGGGGTGACATAGTCGCCGAGCAGTGGGGAAAGGCGCCAGGTCGTCGTGATGTGGCGGTCGAGCGAGTGCGACTTGTATTGGGTGAGCACGGCCACACGCCGAAGGCCCGAGTTGATGAGATTCGACAGGACGAAATCGATGAGACGGTAACTACCGCCGAAGGGCACCGCTGGCTTGGCGCGGTCTGCCGTCAATGGCAGCAGTCGCTTGCCCGCCCCGCCCGCAAGGACAATGCCGAGTACGTGCGGACCCGATTTCACAATCCCAGCCTAGAGGACCCGGGCATCCGCGGAGGCTCTACTCTTCCTTTCGTGAAGGTTGCCGTCCTAACGCGTGAGTGGCCCCCGGACATCTACGGGGGTGCCGGGGTGCACGTGCGCGAGCTCGTCGCGCACCTTTTGCCCCTCGTCGAGGTGGACGTGCAATGTTTTGGCCCGCCGCGGCCGGATGCCACCGCGCACCGCGTTCCCGAGACTTTCGCGGATGCCAATCCTGCCCTGCAAACCCTCTCGGTCGATTTGGAGATGGTGCGGGACACCGCGGGAGTGGACCTCCTGCACTCGCACACGTGGTACGCCAATCTGGCCGGACACGTCGGCGGACTGCTCTACGGCGTACCGCATGTGCTCACCGCCCATTCGCTCGAACCCCTTCGCCCATGGAAGGAGGAACAGCTCGGCGGCGGCTACCGAGTGTCCTCCTGGGTCGAGGCGACGGCCTACGCGCACGCACAGGCCATCATCGCTGTCAGCGCGGGCATGCGCGAAGACGTGCTGACGGCGTATCCGGCCGTTGATCCGGCGCGCGTACACGTCGTGCACAACGGCATCGATACCGATCGCTATCGACCCGATGACAGAACCGAGGCCCTGGAGCGCTATGGCGTGCCCACCGACCGGCCCTACGTCTTGTTCGTCGGTCGTATCACGCGCCAGAAGGGCATTGGGCATCTCATCGCCGCGGCTGAGCACTTCGACGACGATGTGGTGCTGGTTCTTTGTGCAAGTTCGCCCGACACTCCGGAGATCGGAATCGAAACCGAGGCCGCCGTCGAGCGACTACGCGCCAAGCGCGGCGACGCCTCGGTTGTGTGGATCAAGGAACAGGCACCGGTTGAGGATCTGCTCCAACTGTTCACCCATGCCCTGGCCTTTGCCTGCCCGTCGATCTACGAACCCCAGGGAATCGTGAACCTTGAGGCCATGGCCTGCGAGACAGCGGTCGTCGCCTCGGCGGTTGGCGGGATTCCCGAGGTTGTCGTCGACGGGGTCACCGGAATCCTTGTGCCATACGACCCAGCCGACCCGCAGGCTCTCGAACACGGGGTCGCTGCAGGGGTTAACGCCCTCGCCGCCGACCCAGAGCGCGCGGCTCGAATGGGTCGGGCGGGCCGAGAGCGCGCCGTGAACGACTTCGGCTGGGGTGCCATCGCCGAACAAACGGTCGCGGTCTACCGCGCTGCCCAGAGTTGAGCACGCTCCTTCCCGAGGAGACCCGCCCCCGCCTCTTCCTCGGCTACGCGCTCTACCTCGCAGCCACTGTCCTCTTTGCGGTCAATGGCAGCATCGTCAAAGCGATCTTGCAGAGTGGCGTCAGCGCGACGAGCCTGAGTGAGATTCGCGCCACCGGAGCCTTCCTCATCCTGCTCCTTGTCGTGGCGATCACCCGCCCTCAGGCGCTCCGTATTCGACGTACCGAATGGAAATTGCTGCTGGCCTACGGCGTCATCGGGGTGTCGATGACGCAGTACCTCTACTTCCTCGCGCTGGAACGATTGGCCATCGGCATCGCTCTCATCATTGAGTTCACCGCGCCGATCTTCGTCGTCCTGTGGGTGCGCTTCGGCCGCAAGCAGCCCGTCCGATCCTCGGTGTGGGTGGGTCTCGTCTTGGCCCTCAGCGGCCTGGCCCTCATCGCGCAGGTGTGGCAAGGGCTCACGCTGGATCTCGTCGGGGTGGCAGCCGCCTTCGGAGCCGCACTTGCCCTCGCCCTCTTCTACGTCATTGGCGAGCACCAGCGCCGCGGTCACGCGCCGCGCGATGCCCTGTCCCTCACGATGTGGGGAATGGGTGGCGCCGCCCTCTTCTGGGCCGTCGTCCAACCGTGGTGGCTGTTCCCCTGGGAGGCCTACACCGGGACCAGTGCGCCGCTGGGCGGAGTGGGTCCGACATTCCCCATCACGGCACTCACCCTCTGGATGATCGTTCTGGGGACCGTCGTGCCGTTCACTCTGGCCATCGCGTCGTTGGCGTACATCTCGGCGGCTCAGGCGTCGACGATCGGGATCACCGAGCCCCTCATTGCCTCCTTGGTGGCGTGGGCAGCGCTTGGCGAGGTGCTCACGCCGGTCCAGATCCTTGGTGGTATCACAGTCCTCGTGGGGGTCTACATCGCTGAGCGGTCTCGGTGAGCGCGCCGGATCCGATCGAACCGCTCGCGCCGATGGTTGTGCCGCCATCGAGTGGCCGTTCACAGGTCATCGGCCTGATCATGTACCTCGTCGCGGCGTTCCTTTTTGCCCTAAACGGAAGCGTCGCCAAGGCTCAGATTGAGGCCGGGCTCACGGCTGTGCACGTGACCGAGATCCGCACGCTTGGTTGCGCCGTGATCCTGCTCCTCTACCTCGCTATCGCTCGACCCACGACGTTGAAACTGCGTCGTAGCGAAGTACCTTTCCTGGTGCTGTTCGGAGTGGTGGCCTACACGACGACACCCTTCCTGTTCTTCCTGACGGTGTCCTTGCTGCCGGTTGCCATCGCGGCGCTGCTGTCGTTCCTCGCGCCGGTGCTGGTGGCGCTGTGGCTGCGGTTTGTGCGTCGAGAGCCGACCGGCAAGAGCATCTGGGTGTCTTTGGGATTGGTCATCAGCGGTCTGCTGCTGGTGTCTCAGGTCTGGTACGGCCTGGTGTTGGATCCGCTCGGAATCCTCTTCGGACTCTTGACCGCCGTGGCGCTGGCGAGCTATCTCCTGCTCGGCGAGGCAGGGGCGAAGCGGCGCGACGTCCTAAGCCTGGCCTTTTGGGGCTTTGCCGTCGCCACCATCGTGTGGAGCATCCTTGCGCCCTGGTGGATATTCCCGTGGGACATCCTCAGTGACACGACGTCACTGTTCGACGGTTGGCTCCCTGACGTACCTGTGTGGTCGCTCGTCATCCTCATGGTCATCGTGTCCGTCGTGCCCTTCGTGCTGGTGCTCATGTCTCTGCAGCGCATCGGTGCTCAGCGAGGGGGTATCGCCGGCACGACTGAGCCCGTGTGGGCCGCGCTCATCGCTTTTGTGATGTTGGGCGAAGTGATTAGCCCGATTCAGGGAATCGGTGGCCTCGTCGTTCTGGCCGGCGTCATCGTGGCCGAACTCGCCTCGCAGCGAGCCCACCGGCTCGCAATGGGAATGAGTTACCCGAACTAGACGATGTTGCGCTCTGGGCGAAGGTCGCCGGTGGTGAAGCGCTCGACGTCCAGAGGCGAGATATCGATGAACGGCTCCCGGCCGAGGTAGAGGTCACGCAGGATCTCGCCGATCGCCGGACCTTGGAGGAACCCGTGCCCGGAGAATCCAGTGGCATAGAGGAACCGATGGACATTGCGGGACTCTCCCAGCAGCGCGTTGTGATCCGGCGTTACCTCGTAGAGCCCGGCCCAGCCACTGCGGACACCAAGATCCAGGAGCGCAGGAGCACGCACCGCTGCCAGTTCGCCGAGTCGCTCGGGGAAGTCCGCATCACGACTAATGTCGAACCCGGGCTCGGTCTCCCGATGCGAGTAGCCCGTGAGGATGCCCGGGCCCTCGCGGTGCCAGTAGAACGACGTCGCGTAGTCGATGGTGAAAGCCATGCTGATCGGCTCGGGCATGGGCTCGGTGATGAGGAGTTCGCGCTTGTACGGCGTGACCGGTAGATCGACCCCGACGTACGACGCAACCTCCGGTGACCACGCCCCCGCGCAATCAACGACACAACCGGTGGAGATCTCGCCTTCAGTTGTGCTCACCTGCGTGATCGCACCTTGGGAAGTGGCGATGCCGGTGACCTCAACACCCGTGCGCACCGTGGCGCCCAAGCGTCGCGCACCCGTTGCGTAGCCGAGGACGACCGACTCCGGTGTGCAGTGCCCATCCTCGGGGCTCCAGGCGGCGGCCAGAACGCCCTCGGGGTTGAGCAGCGGCGATAGCCGACACGCCTCGTCGACGTCGACCATTCGGGACGGAACACCGAGTGAGTTCTGCAGCGCGACAGAGGCCGTGAAGAGCTCAACATCCTCCGGTCGCGTGAGGACAAAGAGGTAGCCACTGCGGTGGAGGTCGATCTCCTGACCCGGGCGGTTGCCGAAATCCTCGAACAGATCAAGGGAGCGTTTGCCCAGCATGATGTTGAGTTCATCGGAGAAATTCGCACGTACTCCACCGGCGGCTTTCGACGTTGAGCCGCCGGAGAGTTCGCCACGCTCGAGGAGAACGACGTTGACTCCCGCCTCGGCGAGGTGGAAGGCAGCGGAGGCGCCCATGACTCCCCCACCAACGATGACGACGTCGGCGTGGGTCGGCAGCGTCACAGACGGAAGCCAGGATCGAAGGGCAACTCCACCAGATCCATCTGAGCCTTCTGGAGCTTGCCGCTGTAGTCCCAGTTCATCGACTGCCAGCGGGTGAATTGGTCGAGGACCCAGATCCCACTCTGCCGCGAGCCATTGCCCGACAGCCCATTGCCACCGAAGGGCAGATGGGCCTCGGCGCCGGAGGTGGAGTTGTTGACCGACATCATCCCGGCGGAGATGCCCTCGCGGAATCGCCAGACCGACTTGGGGTCGGAGGTGTAGATCGCGCTCGACAGGCCGTAGCCGTGACCGTTGGCCAGCTCGATCGCCTCGTCGAGGGTGTCGAAGACGCCCATCGTGACGAGAGGACCGAAGGTCTCGGTGTCGTAGAGCGCGTCACCGGGTCGCACGCCATCGACGATCGTCGGATGCGCGAACCAGCCGGCATCCGGATCGCCGATGAAGCCCGCGCGCGGATTGTGCGCGGTGATCCGGCCGACTCCGGTGGATCCGTAGACGGTCTGGTGATCCTGGATCAGGCCGAGGTGCTTCTCATGCGTGGTGAGGTACTTCTCGTCGATCATCGGTCCGTAGAGCACGGCCTCGAAGGGATCGCCGATGACGGCCTGCTCCACCGCGTGCACATAGCGCTCGCGGACGACGTCGTACACATCGCGA
>JALQUH010000194.1 GCA_023263845.1 Candidatus Nanopelagicales bacterium
GATCGAGCCCATGGCCACGGGTGTCCGCCTGATCACCTCCGACGGGGTTGTCACCGCCGATCGCTGCATCATCACCGCCGACGCGTGGACCTCGGCCCTCACCACCCCGCTCGGCTGGCCGATTCCCCTCACCGTGACCGAGGAGCAGGTCACCTACGTCACGGTGCCGCCGTCCTATGCCGATCTGCCGCTGTGGATCTGGATGGACGATCCGAGCTTCTATGGCTTTCCCTGCTACGGCGAGCAAACGATGAAGGCGGCCGAGGACTGTGGCGGCCCTGTCGTGACCGGTGATGATCGCTCGGGCGAGGTGGACCCGCAGATGCTGGACCGGTTGACCGGATTCCTGCGCGCCACCTTCACCGACATTGGCGACATCGTGCGCTCCAAGCGGTGCCTGTACTCCCTGACCCCTGATCGCGACTTCGTCATCTCGCCGGTCCCGGGATACGAGAACGTCATCGTCGGACTCGGTGCGGCGCATGCCTTCAAGTTCGCCCCGGCCTTCGGCGGCATGCTGCTCGATCTTGTCGATGGTCACCCGGTCGATCCGGTCTTTCGTCTCGATCGTCCCGGCATCACCGATCCGACGTACTCACCCAACTGGCTGGTCTAGTCGCAGGTGCCATCAGCGCCCGACGCGCGTATCCAAATCCGCCAGGCGTTCATCGAGCATCGTGCGGAACCGTGGCACGTCGACGGTCACAGCGAGGTCGGCGTTCGGCGGTGATCCGGGTCGGTAGCGGTGATCCACCACGGCCATCCCGGCAGTGAGACGCCCGGCATCCTCGACGTCGACATGGCGAGGAGCTGTCGACACCAGCGTCGGATCGATAGCCACCGCGACGGCGAGCGGATCATGCATCTCCATGGCACCGCCCATGCCGTATCCGGCGCGCTCGTAGTCGGCGAGGATGTGTTCCACCAGGTGGGCGATGCGACCACCGGATTGGCGCAATCGCGGAAGATGCTCCGGGCCGACAAGCGCCTGATGGGTGGCGTTCAGTCCCACCATGGTGATGGGAGTACCGAAGGCGAAGACGCGGGCCGCGGCCTCGGGATCGGCGTAGAAGTTGAACTCGGCTGCGGGCGTGGCGTTGCCTGGCACGTCGAGGGTGCCACCGCCCATGACGATGAACCGCTCGACCTGCCGCGCAGCAGCGGGGTTCTCCGCCATGAGCAGCGCGATGTCGGTGAGGGGACCGATCGTCACGACGGTGACCGGCTCGGTGCTGGCCTCGATGAGTGAACTGAGCAGCGACAACCCCGGGACCTTCGCGCGGGAGGACGGCGGCAGCACGTATCCGCCAAGACCATTTCCGCCATGCACATGCTCGGCGGACTCGGCTTCGCGCGCGCCGAGCGGACCGGAGGCACCAACACCGATGGGGCAAGCCAAACCCACCAGGTCTGCGAGCGCGGCGGCGTTTGCCGAGGTCTTGTCCAGGCCTACGTTGCCGGCGACGGCAATGATGCCGAGGACGTCGACCTCCGGGCTGGCGGCCGCCAGCATGATGGCGAGTGCGTCATCGACCCCGGGGTCCGTGTCGATGATGATCGGTCGTCCGGTCATCTCGAACAGATTAGGGGTTCGTGCGCAGGCACGCGGCCCGATGACCGCCTTCGACAGCCAGGATCGGCAACGTCGTTGTCCGGCACTCCTCCATGACGACGGGGCAGCGCGGATGGAAGCGGCAGCCGCCGGGGATGCGCGCGGGATCAGGTGGTTCGCCGGTGAGCACGATCTGCTCGGTGTGGCCGATGTCGGGCACGACGGAGAGCAGGGCTTTGGTGTACGGATGCTGCGGATCGCCGAGCACCTCCGCCGTCGGGCCCACCTCCACGATTCTGCCGAGGTACATCACCGCGATGCGGTCAGCGATGTTCCATGCCAGACCGAGGTCGTGGGTGACGACAAGCACGGTCAGGCCGAGCTCTTCGCGCAGCGACAGCAGTAGGCCCAGGATCTCGCCGCGGACCGATGCGTCCAGGCTCGAGACAGGCTCGTCGGCGATGAGCACGCGGGGTTGCAGGACCAGGGCACCGGCGATGACGACCCGCTGGCGCTGCCCACCGGAGAGTTCGTGGGGATAGCGCAGGAAGAATCGCTCCGGTGGTCGGAGCCCGGCTCGGGAGAGGGCATCGGCGACGAGTTCCCGTTCATCACCGGGGACCTTGTGGATGCGCAGTCCCTCGGCCACCGCGTCGTACACCGTGTGCCGCGGGTTCAAGGCCCCGAGCGGATCCTGCAGGACCAACTGCACCTGGCGCCGGTAGGCCTTCAGGGCGCGATAGTCCAGCGGCTCGCCCTCGAACAGCACCTGCCCACCCGTCGGCTTCTCGAGGCCGAGCAGGGTGCGCGCGAGAGTCGTCTTGCCGCAGCCCGACTCGCCGACGAGGGCGACGATCTCGCCTCCTGCCACCTCGAGGTCCACGCCGTCCACGGCGCGGACTCGTCCACCGAAGACGACCGACAGGTCGCGGGCGCCGATCATGACCCCACCCGAATGCACGCGGCTCGTCGACCCGGTCCCGCATCGCGCAGGTCCACCGTCACGGATGAGCATTCGGTGAGAACCACCGGACATCGAGGATGGAAGCTGCAGCCGGTGGGGATGTCACCCGGATACGGGGGGTCGCCGGGCAGTCCGATGGGTCGGTAGCGCGCCTGCGGATCGCCGATCCGCGGAAAGGCTCCGGCCAGGGCCTGCGTGTAGGGATGCTCTGGGCGATCGAAGACCTCGACCGCCGGGCCGGTCTCGACGATCCGCCCGGCGTACATCACGGCGAGCCGATCGCAGGTCGTCCCGAGCACGCCGAGATCGTGGCTGATAAGCATCATCCCCATGCCGAGGTCACGGACGAGCCCGGACAGCAGGTCCAGCACCTGGGCCTGCACCATGACGTCGAGTGCCGTGGTGGGTTCGTCCGCGATGATCAGTGACGGGGCGCAGGCGAGAGCCATGGCGATCATCACGCGCTGCCGTTGACCGCCGGAGAGTTGATGTGGGTAGGAATTCGCACGCGAGGCGGGGATTCCCACCTGCTCGAGCAATTCACCCACGCGCTTGCTGGGGTTCTTGCTCGTCTTGTGCAGGGAGATTGGCTCGGCGATCTGTTTGCCGATCGACTGCACCGGGTTGAGCGAATGCAGTGCACCCTGGAAGACGATGGCGGCCTCGCTCCAGCGAACCGCCCGCAGCTTGCCCCACTTCATGGTGAGGATGTCCTCGCCGTTCAGGAGGACCTCTCCGGTCACCTTCGTCGACTCGGGCAGAAGTCGCAGGACGGTGGACGCAAGGGTGGATTTGCCGCACCCGGATTCACCGGCCACGCCGAGGGTCTGGCCCGCGTCGAGTGACAGCGAGACCCCGCGTACGGCGGGCACGTCGGCGTCGGCCCCCCTGTAGGTGACGGAAACGTCGCGGAATTCCAGCAGGCTCATGTCGCCGCTCCTCGGGGATCCACGATGCGCTCCATGGCGCGCCCTACGAGGGTAAAGGCCAGGACGACCAGGACGACGCAGATTCCGGGAGGAAGCACGTACCACCAGGCACCCTGGCTCACCGCCCCCGTGGAGAAGGCGCGATCGAGCAGGGCGCCCCAGGAGGGGGCGAGCGGGTCGCCGAGGCCGAGGAAGGACAGCGTCGTCTCGGACAGGATGACGATCGCGACGGTCAGCGTGGTGTTCGCGAGCACCAGGGGAAACACGTTGGGGAGAACGTGCCGGGACATCTGGTGCCAGTTGCCCGCGCCGAGTGCCTTGCTGCGCTCGATGTACGGGCGCCCCTCGATGGAGAGCGTCTGCGCGCGAATGAGGCGTGCCGTGCTCGCCCACGATGTGATGCCGATGACGATGATGAGGTTGAGGGTGCTCGGCCCGAGCACGGTGGCGAGGACGATCGCGAGCGGGAGGAAGGGGATCACTAAGAACCAGTCGGTGACGCCGACGAGTGCATGCGAGCTCAGCCCGCGGAAGTGGCCGGCCATGATGCCGACCGAGGTGCCGATCACCATGGCGACGAACGTCGCGGCAAGGCCCACGGTCAGCGATATGCGGGTGCCGAGGGCGAGCATGAGCAGGATCGAGCGTCCTGCCTCGTCGGTGCCGAGTGGATAGGACGGCGACGGGCTGTCGAAGCGATCGCCATCTGCCTTCGTCACGTCAAGGGCATCGGGTGAGATGAGGAGGGGCCCGAAGATCGCCGTGAGTATGAAGATCGCCAGGATCACCAGGCCCGCCATGCCGGCGCGGTCCGTGCGGAACCTACGCCAGAATTGGCCGGCGGCGAGGCGACGGCGCTGCGTCGCCACACTGCTCATGATCGGACCCGCGGGTCGATGACGACGTACAACAGCTCGGCGATGAGATTGGCGCCGATGACCGCGATGGAGAAGAGCAGGAAGATCGCCTGCAGCAGCGGGATGTCCGGCCCGCGCAGCGCCTCGTAGGTGAGCAGCCCGAGCCCGGGCCACGAGAACACCGTCTCCACGGTGATC
>JALQUH010000276.1 GCA_023263845.1 Candidatus Nanopelagicales bacterium
TCGCCGACTTCCCCCGTTAGGTGGCCGAGGCCCGTACGACGGTGATGCCGGGGGGTTGATCCGGGGTTCCGATGAGGGCAAAGGCGTCCGGTACCCCGTCGAGCTCGATCGTCTGGCCGATCAGCAGATCGGGACGCAGCCGACCGGACTCGACCAACTGCAGCAGTTCCGGATAATCGTGAGCGGCAAGGCCATGGCTGCCGAGGACCTCGAGCTCGCGCGCCACCACGCGGTGCATGGGCACGGGATCGACGGCCGTCCCCGCGGGGAGCAGCCCCACCTGCACGTGGCGCCCGCGGGGCCGCAGACTCTCGATGGACGCGCGGCACGTCGCCGAATCACCAATCGCATCAAGGGACAACGTCGGTCCGCCATCGGTGGCCTCGACGATGGCATCGAGCAAGTCGTCTCCCGGAGCCAGCGCAGCAGCCGCACCCAGGCCCAGGGCCGCCTCGCGCGCGTCCTCCGACGGATCGACGACGACCACGCGCCCGCCCAGGGCACGCGCGATCATGACGGCGGCCAGACCGACCCCACCGGCCCCGTGTACGACGACGGAATCACCGGCATTCGCTCGACCAATCGTGGCCACTGCTCGATAGGCCGTGGCGACGCGACAACCGAGGGCCGCCGCCACCTCGAATCCAATCGATGCGGGGAGACGAACCAGGTTCACATCGGCGGCAGGGAGCGCGACGTACTCGGCGAATCCACCCCAGCCGTCGAATCCGGGCTGCCACTGATGCGGACAGACCTGGTGATTACCGGACTCGCAGACCAGGCACCGACCGCAGGCACACACGAAGGGGACGGTGACGCGATCACCCTCACGCCATCGCGTGACCCCCGGACCTACGGCGGCGACGGTGCCCGCGAACTCATGGCCCGGTACGTGTGGGAACACCGAGACGTTGTCGTGGCCGTGCCAGCCGTGCCAGTCACTTCGGCACAGACCGGCCGCCTCCACCTTGAGTACGACACCGTCCTCCGGGGGAGTGGGATCGAGTACGTCACCAACGCGCCACGGAGCACCAATGGCGTCGTACTGAACTGCGCGCACGCGGGCAGCCTAGAGGGACTAGCGACCGTGAGTGCCGGCGAGGCGCTTGGCCATCTGATCGACCTGATTGACCAGGGCGCCACCGAGCAGCAGAGCGCCGGTGTCGTCGATGCTCTTCAACTCGGCCACGGAGCGGCTGCGCTCCTCTTTGACCACGACGAGGGCCTCGAGTACGCCGGTCGGCGGATCCTCGTCGGCCATCGCGCGGTCCAGCGAATCAGCGTGGACGGCAATGGCGGCGCCGGTGGAGGACAGCATCTGCCCGAAACCCTCAGGGAGCCGGACAGCGCCGCCCGAGGTCGCGTCAAACAAGCCGCGCGCGATGGTGTTGACGTGATCGCTCGTCTGCTGGAGCATCGCGAACTGATCCTGGATCGCTCGGCCGACGTTGCGCTCGTTGCCGACGCTGAATCGCCGCCCAAGACCGAGGTCCTCGATCTCCTCGCCAAGTTGGCGCGTTTCAACGGCGAGCTTGCGCGCCTCGGTCAGCCACTCGGTGGCCTGGCGGCGGTTCAAAGACACGTCGGAGACCTCGCCCATCGCGATGAGGAGGCTGCCGAGTCGATTGCCGAGCTCGGACATGCGCTCGGTCATCCGCTCCTCGGGACGCTCGGGATGCGCCACGAAGGAGAAGAGCAGGCCGATCGCGACCCCGAGCAGGGTGGCGACGATGCGGCTGATGATGAGGTCGTCGGTCAGGGCCTCACCCATGACGTAGACGAAGAGCGCGGTGGCGGGGATCTGCAGCGATCCTTCGGGCCCGAGACGCATCAGTCGACCCACGACGAGCGAGACGATGACGAGTACGCCGACGGTCCAGACGTGCAGGCCCCAGACCTGGTAGAGGACGAAGGCGACCACGAGAGCGACTGCCGTCGCGCCCACGAGCGATAGGCCGGTACGCATCGAACGGTTCAGGGAGAGAGCCACGGTGATGACGGCACCAACGGCGGCGGGCACGGGGCTGCTCAGATCGAGCAACAGTGCACCGACCCACGCGGTGCACGCCGCGACTGCGGTGATGCCGATGAGCCAGACGGTGGCCCAGGTCAGGGCGATGGAGCGGAGGATGCGCTGGGTGATGGAGCCCGACGGAGCACGCCGGACGGCTCCGTCAAGGGTGTCCTGGACGGTGCGCGAAATATCCCGGACGAGGGTGCCGGGCGTGCGGGTGCCCCTGTCGTGGGCGGTGCTGGACACGATCGAAAGGATCCTCTTGCTCACTGGCCCGGTGGGCGGGCCTTCCCCAGAAGGTGACGGCGCTCACCCTGCTCCGGTTCCGCCGGCGGGCGGTGGATCTCGAGGGGTGTGGAGTGCCTCCTCCTATGGTCCGGCATGGGTGAGATCCATCTCACCAAACGGCGGGTTTTCCCAGCCGAATCCGTGCTTTGCCTAACCGTGTGTTTACCTTGCCGCTTGAGGAAGGGGTTCTTCTCCGGCGGGCGGGTGGTCTCGCCAGCGTGGACTCGTCTTGGCTGGATGTCTGGGGCCTTGATCTCATCCCACATCACCTCTCGACCAACATCCGCGCACGACACGGGGGCGTGACCCGCCTACCGCAGCAGGCGACCATGGCGATGACGCGTCACCGAGATCGCCTGCTCCTTCAGCCAGCGCGGCAACTCCACGTCGCCTAGGTCGGTCACCGGCTGTCGATCCACCGCTACGCCGGCCGCATGGGCGGCAGCCAGGAGTTCGTCGGACGCCGCTGACAGCAGGCGCAGTCGCTCAACGCCGAGTGATCCCAGCCGCGCGGCCAAGGCCTCGTCGGACTCAGTCCGTGGATCGGACCAGATCACCGGCGTGCCGGTTGTCTCGGCCGCTGCCTGCAGTACGTCGTACGCCGTTCCCTCGAGTTCGGTACGGACGACGACGCCGTTGAGCCGGTGGTAGCGCAGGGAGTTGCGCTCGCACGCCAACCCGGTCGGGTCCAACTCCTGGCTGAAACGCACGAGCCATGCCCGATCGAAGTCGGCGTACGCGCGGGCACGGTCGACGGTGCCCTGCGTCCAGCGGCCGTAGGTGTGCAGATGGCTCGGGCCACCGGACTTGGAACCGCCACCGATGCTCGAACGCTTCCAGCCGCCGAAGGGCTGACGCTGCACGATCGCGCCGGTGATGTGCCGGTTGACGTAGGCGTTGCCGACCTGGACGTTGGCGAGCCAGTGCTCGATCTCGAGCGGATCAAGACTGTGCAGCCCACCGGTGAGACCGTATTCTGGCGCATTCTGAATCGCGATTGCGTGGTCGAGATCGTCCGCGCGAATGACACCGAGCACCGGACCGAAGCACTCGGTGAGGTGGAACCAGGCGCCGGGCTGGACGTCCCAGATCACCCCGGGCGACCAGAGTCGACCGGTCTCATCGAGTTCGCGAGGCTCGACGAGCCACGTCTCGCCGGCGGAGAGTTCGGTGACGGCGCGGCGCAGCGGGCCACTCGGCGGATTGATGACCGGACCCATGATCGTGGCCGGGTCGGGCGCCCAGCCGACGCGCAGCGAGCGCACCGCATCAGCAAGACGACGCTTGAACGACGGGTCGTCGTACACGCTGGCCTCGACGACCGCCAGCGATGCAGCGGAGCACTTCTGGCCAGCGTGACCGAAGGCCGACTTCACCAGATCCTTGATGGCCAGGTCGATATCTGCGGCGGCGGTGATGATGAGGGAGTTCTTGCCGCTCGTCTCGGCGTGCAGGTGCAGGTCGGGTTTCCAGCCCAGGAAGAGGTCGGCGGTGGCGAGACTGCCGGTGAGGATGACCTCGTCGACGCCGTCGTGCGTGACCAGGTGCTGGCCGACCTCGTCGTCCGGGGTGCAGATGAGTTGGATGAGATCCGGATCCACGCCGGCCTCGTGCAACTGCGCAATGAGCACCGCGCCGACCGCGCGCGCCTCCGGCGCTGGCTTGAGCAGGGCGGCACTACCGGCGGCGAGTGCGTGGACGAGACCCGATGCGGGGATGGCGTAGGGGAAGTTCCACGGTCCGGCGATCAAAATGACCGGATGGGGCTGCCACTCGGCACGCTCTTCCAGGCGCTCATGTTGCAGGGTCAGGTGCGAGGCGAAGAGCGCGAAGTCGATGGCCTCGCTGATCTCCGGGTCGCCCTCGCGCAAGGTCTTGCCGGTCGTGGTGGCCATCGCCGTGAGTGTCTCGGCGCGATGCTGCTCCATGACCTCCGCCACGCGCGCGAGGACGTCGCGTCGCTCCTGCCACGCGGTGGCTGCCCAACGCTCCTGAGCAGCCCGGGCCCGCGCGATGGCGTCGTCGACGCCGGTGACGGTGGTGACCAACTGGGGCTCGGCCGGTGCGGCGGCCGCGAGGATCGCTTTCGTCCACGCCCGGTTGCCCGGTGTCGTGAAGTCGGTGTCGGCGACGTTGTGGAAGCTGCCGTCCGCCGGGAAGGTGATGGACTCCGTGCGTCGGTTCTGCGTGCGGTGGCTGGTGATCTCGATGGCATCGCGATCGGCGAGCGAACGACGGAATCGCTCAGCCTCGCGCTCCCACGCCGGTGAACCCGGGGTCAGGTCGAAGAGGGTGCGCAGGAAGTTCTCCGGTCCGGAGTTCTCGTCAAGACGGCGGGAGAGGTAGGCGATCGAAGCATCACGATCGGCCTTCTCGACCACCGGCGCGTAGAGGAGCAACGACCCGGCGGCTTCGAGAACGGCTCTCGACTGTGCCGGCGCCATGCCCTCGAGCATCTCGATTTCGATCCTGGAGGGATCGTCAAGTTCATCGCGCAGCGTCAGCGCCCAGGCGACGTCGAAGAGGTTGTGCGAGGCGACCCCGAGGCGCAGTGCTCCCGGATCGGCGGTCTCGACGGCGGTGCGCAGCATGCGCTTGTACGACGCGTCGACGTTGGACTTGGAGTAGTAGGGCGCTTGGGGCCAGTCGTGCAGCTCGGCCTCGACCTGCTCCATCGCGAGGTTGGCGCCCTTGACCAGGCGGATCTTGATCGGTGCGCCACCGGCGGCCTGACGCGCATTGGCCCAGGTGATGAGGCGGTCGAGTGCGGCGTGGGAGTCGGGGATGTAGGCCTGCAGCACGATGCCGGCCGCGAGATCGTCGAACTCCGGGCGATCGAGAACCGTCATGAACGAGCGCAGGCTGAGCTCGAGATCCCGGTACTCCTCCATGTCCATGTTGACGAAGGTGCGCGGGGATGCATCGCGCGCGGCGCGATAGAGCTCGATGAGTTGGGCCTCGATGCGCGCGAGGGAGTCCTGCTCGGCAAGGACGTCGAGGTTCGCACAGATCGCCGAGATCTTCACCGAGACGTAGTCCACGTCCGGCCGACGAATGCGGTCGAGAACTTTGTTGGCGCGTGCGGTTGCTTCGTCGTCGCCGAGGATCGCCTC
>JALQUH010000053.1 GCA_023263845.1 Candidatus Nanopelagicales bacterium
TGGGCGTTGCTGGCGAGGTCACCATCGCGCAGCCAGCGCATGAAGTGCGCTGCACCCCGCTGCCAGGGCAGGTGAAGGTCTTTGACGAGGAACGAGGCGACGACCATGCGAACTCGGTTGTGCATCCAGCCCTCGGCGAGGAGTTGCCGCATGCCCGCGTCGACGAAGGGGTAACCCGTACGGCCGGTCACCCAAGCGTCGAAGAGCGCGTCGGCCCGCTCACCGTCATCCCACGCGAAGTCATTGTCGAAGCGCGGATCGAGCGATTGACGCGCGCTCGTCGGATGCTGATGGAGGACATCGGCGTAGAACTCGCGCCAGGCGATCTCCTTGCGAAAGACCTCCTCGCCCTCGCTCTCACCGAGGTCGGCGAGCATCGTCCGCGGATGGATTTCGCCCCACTTGAGGTGGTGGCTCATCGCCGATGTGCCTGCGACGGCCGGTAGATCGCGCCGATCGGCGTAGTCGGCGACTCGTGTGGCGTGGAACTGCGTCCAGCGTTCCAGGGCCGACTCCTCGCCGGCTGGCGGTAGTTCGAAGGGGAGCTCCGGAGCAGCAGGGATGCCGTCGCTCTGCTGCGTCATCACCCAGGCGACGTCCGGCTCATCCGCGGGGGCTCGCCAGCCATGCCGACGCCAGGCGCGGTAGAACGGCGTGTAAACGCGGTACGCCGTTCCGTCGTCCTTGGTGACCCGACCGGGTGCGACGGCGTACGGCGATCCGGTGACGACGAGGTCGATGCCCTCGGCGGCCAGGGCGGTGCGGACGGCGGCGTCCCGCTGGGCGCCGTAGGGGCCGTAGTCGGCGGCGATGTGCACGGCCTGTGCGCCCGCCGTGCGGGCCACCTCCACCACCCGCTTGACCGGATCGCCGTGGCGGACGAGGAGCTGCCCGCTGAGGTCGGCGTCGAGCGCGCGCAGAGAGTTCGCGAGGTAGGCCTGCCGGACGTCGCTGGCCGGTTCCCACAGGGCGGCGTCGACGACGAAGAGCGGCACCGCCGAGCCGTCCCGCGCGCCCGCGGCGTTCAGCATGGGGTTGTCCGATAGGCGCAGGTCGCGGCGGAACCAGGCGATGTCGGGCATGGGGGCAGGCTAGGGGTTCTGGTGGCCCGGGGCATCTGCTGACCCGCGAGCAGCTGGCCGACTTGGTAGGCGGGCTTGCCAGCCGTGGGGTTGAATGCTTGCGTGAGCGATCTCATCGACACGACCGAGATGTACCTGCGGACGGTCTTCGAACTCCTCGAGGAGGGCGTCGTGCCGATGCGCGCTCGAATCGCCGAGCGGCTCGGTCAAAGTGGCCCGACGGTGTCGCAGACGGTGGCGCGCATGGAACGCGACGGCCTGCTCACCGTGGAGGGAGATCGACATCTTGAGTTCACCGATCGCGGCCGGGAGTATGCCGCCCGCGTGATGCGCAAGCACCGCGTGGCCGAGTGCCTGCTCGTGGAGGTGATTGGCGTGCCACTCGAGGAAGTCCACACGGAGGCCTGCCGCTGGGAGCACGTCATGTCCGATGCGGTGGAGACCCGGGTGCTGGAGTTGCTCAACGGGCCGACGCACTCACCCTTCGGCAACCCCATTCCCGCGCTCGATGAACTCCTGCCCGATGCGGAACCGGTAGTCACCGCCGCCTGGGTGCGGCTTTCCGATGTGGGCGGCCCGGAGGTGGTGCGCGTGACCGTACGTCGCATTGGTGAGAGCGCCCATGCCGATCCCGAGGTGGTCAGCCGACTCCGGCGCGCCGGAATCGTCCCCGGGGGGACGGTGCGGGTGCAGGGGAGTCCGGAGGGGGTCCTGGTCGGATCGGCCGGGGAGTACGTCGAACTCGACAGCGAGGTCGCGGCCCACATCGCGGTGGAACCGCTGGGGTAGGCACGCGGTGGAACCGCTGAGATAAACGGTACCCCCCAGGGTATGCTCATCGAGTACGCGCGGCACCACCCCGGTGCGCGCCAACCCTGGAGGTCGGCCATGCCCCCCATCACCCTCGACGAGGTCTGCCAGCGCGACGTCGTGACTCGTTTGAAGCGCATCCAGGGTCAGGTCGCTGGGATCATCGCCATGATCGAGGACGGCCGGGACTGTGGCGATGTCGTGACGCAACTCGCGGCGGCCTCACGTGCCCTCGACAAGGCGGGCTTCAAGGTCGTGGCCAACGGACTGCAGCAGTGCGCATCGGCCGAGGGCCGCGGTGAGAAACCGCCGCTGAGCACGGAGCAACTCGAAAAGCTCTTCCTGTCCCTTGCCTGAGGACGGATCGGACCGAGCCCACTAGCCTGCTCGCATGACGCCTCCCCGCCGTCCAGATGCCCTCGCTGTCCTCGCGGACGGGTCGCTCAAGGGCCAGGTTGCGCTGATCACCGGGGGTGGCACCGGAATCGGGCGCGCGACTGCCGAACTGCTTGCCCGCCTTGGTGCCACGGTCGCGGTGACCGGGCGACGCGCGGAACTTTTGAACGACACCGTCGCGGCGATAGCGGCCGCCGGCGGTCATGCCTCGGCATACCCCTGCGACATTCGCGAGCCGGAGCACGTCGACGCACTACTCGACGCGGTGCTCGGCGACCATGAGCGCATCGATCTGCTCGTCAACAATGCTGGCGGACAGTTTGTATCGCCGGCCGAAGACATCTCCTACAACGGGTTCCGCGCGGTGGAGCGCCTCAATCTCGATGCGACGTTCTACATCTCCACGCAGGTAGCCAAGCGGTCGATGCTGCCGAATGGCTTCGGCAAGATCGCGAGCATCACGATGTCGATGACACCACATCGCGGCATCGTCGGGATGTCGCACTCGTCGGCCGCGCGCGCCGGTGTCGAGAGCCTGACGGCGACCTGGGCGCAGGAGTGGGGGACGCGAGGGATCCGCACGATCGCGGTCGCACCCGGCATCGTGCATACCGAGGCCTGGGAGCGCTATGGCCTCGAACCCGAACAGGTGGCCGCTGTCGTACCGATTCGCCGCCTCCAGTCGGTCGATGACGTTGCCGCGCTGCTGGGTTTTTGGTTGTCGCCTGCCGGGGACTACATCACCGGCATCACGCTTGTCGCCGACGGCGGCTTCAACGTCACCGGCCCGACGCTGTACTAGGGGAAGGCACTCCTACCGGACCTTGAAGGTGCACTCCTTCTTCACGATGACGCTGGGGTCACTCGTCACATTTCGGGCACGCGTGCATGCACGTGCGCAGGACAAGCAGGTTCTTTCGACAGATCACCGGGCTCAGCCCGGCAATGTGACCAAAGAACGCCCCTATTCGGGGGCGGTGAGTTCCCAGGTCTCGCCGGAAACCCGCAGCGGGATGCCGGAGCGGCCATTGGGCCCCAACTTCACCCCGAGGACCTGGTGCAACTGGATCGTGTTGATGTCGAAGCCGAGGCGTGAGGCCGCCATGTAGAGGCGCCACACGCGGGCCGTCGGCAGGCCGGCCTCCTCGACGCACGCGTCCCAATTGCGCTCGAGGTTCTCGCACCAGTGCTTGAGGGTGAGCGCGTAGTGCTCGCGGAGGTTCTCCTCGTGCCGGATCTCGAAGCCCGCGTCGTTCATCTCGCTGATGATCTCTCCGGGCGGAGCGAGTTCACCGTCGGGGAAGACGTAGCGATTAATGAAACTCCGCTTGTAGTGCGTGGGCCACTTGCTGTCGGGCCGCGTGATGCAGTGGTTGAGCATCCGGCCCTCGGGGCGCAACTTGCCGTGCAAGAACGAGAAGTAGGACTCGTAGTTGGCGCGGCCGATGTGCTCGGTGAGGCCGATGGACGAGACGGCGTCGAACCCGCTCTCCGGCACGTCGCGGTAGTCGCTGAAGCGGATCTGTGCCTTGTCCTCAAGTCCCGCGTCGGCGATGGCGCGCTGACCCCACTCCGCTTGCTGCCGTGACAGCGTCACACCGATCGCGCTCACGCCGTAGTTCTTGACCGCGTGGAGCACCATGCCCCCCCAGCCGCAGCCGACGTCGAGCAGGCGCATCCCCGGCTGCAGGTTCAACTTGCGGCAGACCAGGTCAAACTTCTCTTCCTGCGCCAACTCCAGCGAGGCGTCCTCACTGGGAAAGACCGCGCAGGTGTAAGCCATCGACGGGCCGAGCACAAACGAGTAGAAGCGATTGCTCACGTCGTAGTGATGATGGATCGCCTCGGCGTCACGGTTCTTGGAGTGACGGCGACCGCCGAGGCGGCGCTCCTGGGGCGGCGGCTCAGGACGCGACATCGCATCTTTGGCGAAACGCTTTGCCAACTTTGCCCGATCGAGCACGCTCACGTGGTCCAACGGCATCGGGTAGAGACGGCTCAGGGCGTCGTAGGCATCGCCGTGGATCTCGAGGTCGCCGCTCACGTAGGCGCGGGCGAGACCGAGTTGGTTGGGTGAACTCGCGATGTACTGCACCCCCCGCGGGCTGGTGACCTCCAACACCACATCGGCCCCGATGAGACCGGTGCTCGAGCCGTCGTAGGCCTTGAAGCCGACCCTCCGCTCTGCCGGCACAACGGTGGCGAAGGCGGTGGCGAGATCCATGGTCCCCTCTTTCGACGCGAAACTATCGACGGCGAATAACCTTGTCATATAGGTCAAGTAGCCGACCAGCAGGATCGTAGGACTCCCGAAGCCCCTCGTACGCCGTACCGCCGTAGATCGACGAGAACTCCTCGGGGGAGTAGAAGGCCGAGGAATAGAGGGACTTGCGGCCGTCGAGCTCGGAGACCTTGGCCTCGATGAGGCGGTTGATCCGGCCCTCCTCGGGGACAACTCCCTCGGGGAGCGGGACGGTGGACCAGAAGCCCACGTTGACGTAGGTGACCGTGGGATCGAATTCGTAGAGCGGCCAGGTCGCCTGCGGATCACGTTGCTTGAGGGGGCAGACCCACACCGGCTCGATGCCGACCTCGCGATGGAAGAAGTCGAGGAACTCGGCCAGCCGATCAACCGGCACCTCGATGTCCTGCACGACCTCTTCGCGGGCCGGCTGCTTGCGCAGGCGGGCCATCTTCGCCGAGAACTTGGTCTGCCGGTCCCAGCGGATGATCTTCCAGTAGACGTCGCTGCGAAGTTTGTCCTTGGGCCACAGCCGCCGGATGGCCGGCTTCTGGGTGCCGAAGGCGCGGGAGCACCAGAACCAGTCGGTATCCCATCGCCAGATGTAGTCGTGGATGGTGAGCAGATCCTCGCGTTTGCTCTGAATGGAGCGGTAGTAGACGTCCATGCCGGTGTAGTCGCTCGGCGTCATGTCGCCGCGGTCGGCGACCATCTGGCCGAGGGTGAGGTATTGCTCGCTCGCGGAGAAGACCGTGCCGTCGAGGAAATCAACGGGCGTGCCGTCCCAGGCGTGCGTCTCGGTGATCTGCGCCATCGCATCCGCCATCGCCTGCGCGGTGTCGAATCGCACATGCCGCAACTTCACGTAGGGCAGCACCGGCTGAAGTTCGATCTTCAGTCGCAAGGCATAGCCGAGCGTGCCGTAGGAATTCGGAAAGCCGTAGTAGAGATCGCGATGCGGGTCATCCTCGGCATTCGTCACGGTGATGACGCGACCATCTCCAGTGAGGACATCCATCTCGATGACC
This sequence comes from Candidatus Nanopelagicales bacterium, assembly GCA_023263845.1. Lineage (GTDB taxonomy): Bacteria > Actinomycetota > Actinomycetes > S36-B12 > S36-B12 > Mxb001. Next base: position 5,559 of record JALQUH010000053.1, read on the forward strand.
GACTCGTGTGGCAGACCCCAGCGAAAGCTCGTGCTCTCGATGCCGAGGCCGGTGACAGCGCCGCCAAGGGTGATCGTCTTCAGCTGAGGCACGCACATGGGCATGAGGCCGTACGCGAGAGTCGCTTCGACCAGGTGTTCGTACGTCGTCATTCCCTGCACCTCGGCGGTGCGGTTGATCGGATCGACCTCGAGTACGCCGTCGAAGGATGCGACGTCCAGGCCAGGAGTCGTGGCGGCGTCGCGCTGGCGGAAGAGGTTCGACGTCGCTTTGGCCAGGCGGACCGGCGCTCCCGCGGGGATGGCGTCGTACTGGGCCCGCAGCGCCTCGACGCGCGCGTCGTAATCGGGTCGCCAGGGCGGTGTCCAGGTGCTGGTGGGGGCAGCCGACATGGCGACCACGGTAGTCGTAGCGGAGGATGGGGTCATGACCCAGGAGGTTCTCGAAGGTGGCCGGCCCGCGGCCCCACGACAGCGATCGGGCATGCCGGCCGGCCTCGTGTGGACCCTGGGCATCATCACCTTGATCGTGCTGACCGTCGCATCTGTGGCCGTCATCAGCGAGCTCACCGCGCGTACGGTCGAGGACGAGTTGCTCATCTCGGCGATTGAGAAGTCCGAATCGGCGATGAAGTTGACGCAGGATGAGTTCGCCGCCGTACTCGACGAGTACGACACGCAGGACCTCAGCGATGCTGACCGGGCTGAGTTGCTCGACCGCCTCGGTGAGGTGGCGAGCGACGGGCAGTTCGCCATTGCGGAGGCGGGCCTTGAGGTCGCTGACGTCCCGATCCTGCCGTGGCACGACAAGATCCGCGCCGCACAGGACGCCTACCTCGAGCACAACCGCGCCTGGGTGAACTACATGGGGGCGGCTGCGAAGGATCCGGCCGAGTGGTTTCAGCCGCAGCCTGAGGTCAACAACACCTTTGCGGACGCGAAGGAACCCCTGGTCGCGGCGATTCCACTCCTGGACATCACCAACCTCTTGCCGCGGGTGCGGGCGATCTTTGAAGACGGTGGTGGCGAGTCCGACGGTGGCGCATCGAACGGCGCTGGCCAGGCGGCCTGAACGCCTACGCGCACAAAGTGGCGAGGACCGCGAGGTCAGGATCGTCCGTGACCTGAACTCCTACGCGGCTGACCAGTCGTGTCACGGTGCCGTCGGCCTCGGCCTCAACCCATCCGGCCCGATGTTCTAGGCCCAAGTGGGGTACCCCCGGGAGAAGCAGGCAGCCCGACGCGACGCCTTCGGCCTCCGGCGTGCTCGGTGATGTCTCGGCCGGCGGATGCAGCACCAGGATCGCGGGTGGTTGCGGATCGGCGAACTGCCCTGGTCGTGGCGCCCCGTCGCCGAGCACCGGACCCGCTGCGGTCACCAGGCCGACAGCTTGCGGATCGGGCTCGTCCGGCAGTTCGTCGATCGCCCGGAAGACCGTCGTGGTGCCGAGCAGTCCGGGCATCGCGGCGAAGCGCACGGCGACCGCGAGGAACTGGGTCCACTCGCGCGTCGATTCCGGCCAACGACCAGACAGGATGAATCCGGCCAGGCTGCGGTCGCGGCCGGCGAATGCGGAGACCTCGATCGACATGACCGAAGACTGCGACAAAGTGGGGCTAGCAGACAAGCACCATCGAGTGCTAGCCCTCGCTGACAAAACAGAACACGTTGCCCTCGGGGTCGAGTAGGCGAATCCACGATGTGCCGACCTCGACCACTGGTTCATGGTCAATGAGCGTGGCGCCGATCGCCACGGCACGTGAGGCAGCAGCCTCGATGTCAGTGACATGGAGGTCGATGTGTAAGCGGTTCTTCGCCGTCACCGGCTCTGGCACTCGCTGGATCACTAGCCGTGGTCCGAGGCCGCTCGGATCGACCAGGGACCAGTACACGCGGTCGGGCGTGTCGAAACGGTCCTCATCGGGTAGGTCATAGCCCAAAACTGCCGACCAGAAGGCGATCATGCGCTCCGGATCGTTGACGTCTAGCGCCATCTCGATGTGCATAGCCGGACAGTAGTCTCGGCACGTGCCCGGCCAGCCTGATTACCATCACGCCCTCCTGGTCATTGACGTACAGCAGGGCTTCGATGACCCAGCGTGGGGTCGGCGCAACAACCCGGACGCCGAGGCGAATATCGCGCGGCTGGTCGACCTGTGGCGATCATCGGGAGCACCCGTGGTCGTCGTCCGCCACGACTCCACCACACCCGGCTCACCGCTTCGGCCGGGTCAACCCGGCAACGATCTGCGGTCCGGTATCGCAGGCGATGTCCTCATCACGAAGAACGTCAACTCCGCGTTCTACGGTGAGCCCGACCTGCACGCCTGGCTCACCGAGCACGGCGTCAAGCGCGTGACGATCTGCGGGGTCACCACCAACCACTGCTGTGAGACGACGGCCCGCATGGCAGGCAATCTCGGGTACGACGTCACCTTCGTCATCGATGCCACGCACACCTTCGATCGGGTCGGGCCAGACGGCGTCACGGTGACCGCCGACGACCTGGCTCGTGCGACCGCA
>JALQUH010000063.1 GCA_023263845.1 Candidatus Nanopelagicales bacterium
CAACGCATCCTGGGCACTGAAGATGTCGCCATTGCCGAGCACCGGGAAGCCGCTGAGCTCGTCGACCAGTCGCGTGATCGCGGACCAGTCAGCCCGGCCGGAGTACATCTGCCGAGTGGTACGGCCGTGTAGCGCCACCCAGGCCACGCCCGCATCACGGGCAACGCGTCCGGCATCGAGGTAGGTGAGATGGTCGTCATCAATGCCCTTGCGCATCTTGACCGTCACCGGGACATGACCGCGGGCGGCCACGACAGCCGACGTCACGATGTCGGTGAAGAGGTCACGCTTCCAGGGCAGCGCACTACCGCCACCCTTGCGCGTCACCTTGGGCACAGGGCAGCCGAAATTCAGATCGACGTGATCGGCGAGGTCCTCGTCGACGACCATCCGCACCGCCTCGCCCACGACGTAGGGGTCAACCCCGTACAGCTGGACCGAGCGCGGCGACTCGTCCGGATCAAATCGAACCATGTCCAAGGTCGCCTCGTGGCGTTCGACGAGCGCCCGCGAGGTCACCATCTCGCTCACATAGAGTCCGGCCCCCTGCTCCCGGCAAAGCCGCCTGAAGGCGCGGTTAGTGACGCCAGCCATAGGGGCCAGCACCACCGGAGGATCCACCACGAGGGAGCCGGCACGCACTAGGGTCACAACAGCCATTCTGACCGATGACCGAATCATGGATCACCGACGGGAGCCCGATGTCCGTTCAGCCACCCGCTCACACCGTGGTACTCGAAGGACGTCGCCGCTGGGGCGCCCTCGTCGCTCTCGCTCTCGGTGTCGCGATGATCATCCTCGACGCGACCATCGTGAACGTCGCGATTCCGACCATGGTCAAGGACCTGAATCTGACCACGAATGACGCAGAATGGGTGACGGCGGCGTACTCGCTGGTGTTCGCATCGCTCCTCATCCTCGCCGGACGCACGGCGGACCGCTTCGGCCGGCGCGTCCTCTTCATCATCGGCGTCATTACCTTCGTCGCCGCGAGCGTCCTCGTGGCGTTGTCCGGCAACTCGGCGGAGATCATCGGGGCCCGCGCCCTGCAGGGCGTCGGTGCGGCCCTGATACTGCCGTCGTCACTGTCGATCATCAACGCGGTATTCGTCGGCAAGGCACGCGCGGCGGCTTTCGCCGTCTGGGGAGCCACGATCGGCGGCATGGCGGCCCTCGGGCCACTGGTCGGTGGGTGGCTGACCACCTATGCCACGTGGCACTGGGCCTTCCTCATCAACGTCCCCATCGGGATCCTCGTGCTTGTCGGCGTCTTCGTCTTCGTCCCCGAGACCAAGGACCCCTCCTCGACCCAGGGCATGGACCCCGCTGGCATCGCGCTGTCGACCCTCGGTCTTCTCGGCGTCGTCTTCGCCCTGATCGAGGGCCAGCGCTACGGCTGGGTCATGACCAAGACTCCGTTCGAAATCTTCGGCATGACCTGGTCCGGCGGCCTCTCTCCCGCCTTCGTCTCGCTCATCATCGGCGTTGTTCTCCTAGTCGCCCTCGTGATCGTCGAACGCCGTCGCCTCGCGGCGGGGAAAGCCGTCATCTTTGACCTGAACCTGTTCAAGATTCGCAGCTTTGGTGCTGGCAACGCTGTCGCGCTCATCGTGAGTCTCGGCGAGTTCGGGCTACTCTTCGCCCTCCCGCTCTTCTTGCAGTCCGTGCGCGGCTACTCAGCACTCGAGACCGGCGTCATCCTGCTCGCGCTCGCCCTCGGCTCCTTCGTCGCCTCAGGAGTTGGCGCGGGTCTGGCTCAACGCATCGGACCGGTTCGCGTACTTCAGATCGGCATGGGTTGCGAGGTTGTCGGCATTGTCGGGCTCGGCGTCGTCATCTCCACCAGCGTGACCGGTTGGGGCCTCGCACCGTGGCTCTTCCTCTATGGCATGGGAGTGGGTGTTGCGACTGCCCAGCTCACCGGAGTCCTCCTCTCCGAGTCGCCGGTGCCATTTAGCCCCAAAGGTCGATCATCGGTCGTATGTTAATGAATGTTCGGCTGAAGCTTGACGCGACTGACGTCACCGCCATAGCGTGTCGATCGGCTGCGACATAGTTACACAAGTGGCGCTCAGGCGT
>JALQUH010000213.1 GCA_023263845.1 Candidatus Nanopelagicales bacterium
GTCATCGACTGCTGGTACGACTCCGGTGCCATGCCCTTCGCTCAGTGGGGATATCCGCATCTGGGCGTGGAGACCTTCGAGCAGCGGTATCCGGCGGATTACATCTGCGAGGCCATCGATCAGACGCGCGGATGGTTCTACACCCTGATGGCCGTCGGCACGTTGGTGTTCGACGAGTCTTCCTATAAGAACGTCGTGTGCCTCGGCCACATCCTGGATGAGGATGGTCGAAAGATGAGCAAGCACCTCGGCAACGTCCTCGAACCCATCCCGCTCATGGACGAACACGGCGCTGACGCGGTGCGCTGGTTCATGCTGGCGTCGGGTTCGCCGTGGCAGGCCCGTCGCGTGGGGCACGCCGCGATTGGCGAGGTCGTCCGTAAGGTGCTCCTCACCTATTGGAATACCGTCTCCTTCCTGTCCCTGTACGCGCGAACCGCTGGCTGGAGCCCGGACTCCCCCGGTGCCGTACCGCCGGTTGCTGAGCGCCCCGCGCTCGACCGCTGGGTGCTGAGCGAGGCGCACCGGCTGGCCCGTGACGTTGACTCCGCGTTGGAGAACTTCGACACGCAGCGCGGTGGTCGCCTCATCACCGAGTTCGTCGATGACCTGTCGAACTGGTACGTGCGCCGCTCGCGTCGTCGATTCTGGGACGGCGATCCCGCGGCGTTGGCCACCCTCGACGAAGCCCTGCGCATCGTGACCCTCGCCATGGCGCCGTTCACGCCGTTCATCACCGAGCGTGTGTGGCAGGACATGGTGCGTCCCACCGACCCCGATGCCCCGCCGAGCGTGCACATGGCTCCGTGGCCCGAGGCCGATCCGGCCATCATCGATGACGTCCTCGCCGATCAGGTCGGCCTTGTCCGTCGTGTCGTCGAACTCGGCCGCGCCGCCCGCGCCGCCTCCAGCGTGCGAACTCGCCAGCCCCTGGCACGCGCACTGGTGTCGGCGCCCGGTTGGGCGGCTCTGCCGGCCGAGTTGGTGGCCGAGGTAGCCGGCGAGCTGAACGTCGTGCAGATGATGTCGCTCGCCGATGAGGCCGGCGATCTTGTCGACGTCAGCGCCAAGGCCAACTTCCGCTCGCTGGGCAAGCGGTTCGCCAAGGAGACACCGAAGGTGGCGGCCGCCATCGCGGCCGCCGACGCCGCGGCACTGGCCGGGGCGTTGCGCGCCGGTTCAGCCACAGTTTCCGTGGACGGCATGGGTGAGGTCGAAGTAACCGCCGAGGATGTCATCGTCACCGAGACCCCGCGCGAAGGTTGGTCGGTCGCCTCCGGTGAGGGTGAGACCGTCGCCCTCGACCTGGACCTGACCCCAGAACTCATCCGCCTGGGCACCGCACGCGAGGCCATCCGGCTGATCCAGGAGGCCCGCAAGTCCGCCGGACTCGACGTGTCTGATCGCATCATCCTGACGTGGTCCTCTCACGACGCCGGTGTCGTCGACGCTCTCAGCGAGCACGCGGCGATGGTGGCCGGAGAGGTGCTCGCGACGTCGTTTGCCCCCGGGGGCATCGAGGCCGACACTGCGGGTGCCACGGATGCCGGATTCATCAGCCGCGACGATGATCTCGGTCTCGCCGTGCTGATCAGCAAGACCTGATCTGAGCACCTTCTGTCGAGTGTCGGCACCTCGACGTCGCGGCAGACTGTGTTCGATTCGGCCGGTAGCCTGGGCTGGCCATGTCTCTCACGACCCTGCCGACGATCGACGTCCCCAACATCGCCTCAGACACACCCCTGTGGTTGGCGCTGCTGACGACGTTCATCGCGGCGATGTCCGGTGCCCTACGGGGCCGTGATCCAGGCCGGGTTCGCTACGACATCGTTGGGATCGTCGTCTTCGCCTTCTTCCTCGGTGTGGGTGGCGGCGTAACCCGTGACCTGCTGCTCGGCAACACTCCCCCCGTCGTCCTGCGCGAACCGGCGTACGTCATCGCGGTCCTCGCCGCCGCGCTCCTTGTCCTCCTCGTCGGCCGTTGGATCGCCCGCGATGGTTGGACCTTCCTCATTCTCGACGCCTTGGCTCTCGGTTTGTACGCCGTCATCGGCGCGCAGATGGCCATCGACTACGGCCTACCCGACATCGGGGCCATCATCGTGGGATTCCTCGCCAGTCTTGTCGGCGGCATCATCGTGGCCGTGCTTCGCGGGGATACCCCGGAGATTCTCATGCCGGGACAACCGTATGCGCTTTTGTCCATCCTCGGATCGACGATCTATGTGCTCACCGATCAGTTCAACGCGACGGTGGCGGCGTTCCTGTGCGTGGGCAGCGTGATCATCCTGCGCGTTATTACCGTGCGCTGGAATGTGCGAACGCCGAGTGTGCGCCCCATCGGAACGTCGAGCGACCCGACGAGCCCCGAGCGGCCCTGAGGACTAGGCGCGGCGCCTCGGTGCTGCGTTCGCACGTGGTCCTAGTTGGCGGCCGCCTTGGGCTCCACTGAACCGCCCTTGTCGAACTCCGCGAGCTGCCCTGCAATCGTGTCCCGCAGGGTGCTGCGGTAACTGCGCTCGAAGGTCCGTAGATCGTTGACCTTCTTCTCCAGCGTGGCGCGCTGCTCCTCCAGATTGCCCGTGACCTTCTCGGCCTCGCTCTTGGCCTTGCTCACGATCTCGGTGGCCTCGGCCTTGGCTGCACCCACCGTCTCGTCGGCAGTCCTTTGCGCGGCCTCGAGCATGGCCAGGGCATGAGCCGGGATATCGGCCGAGGCGGCCGGAGACGCAGTCATAGCCGCCGCCGCAGCCGCGGCAACGGGGGCGGGCCCGGCCGGCGCTGCCGGAGCGGCCGGCGTTGCCGGTGCAGCAGGCGTTGCCGGAGCAGCAGGCGTTGCCAGAGCAGCAGGCTCCGGAGTAGCGGGGCGAGTCGGGGCCTGGGTCGCGGTCGCGGTCCGCCTCGCCTCGATGAGTTTGGTGTCGGCAGCCTTCTCCTTGGCCTCAGCCTCGGCCAATGTCGCCTGCGAGCGCTCGAGGGCGGCCTTGGCGTCAGCCTCCTTCTTGGCGACCTCTGCCAACTTGCGATCGGCGTCCGCCTTGGCCGCGTCGGCGGCCTTCTTCGCCAGCTCGGCGTCAGCGAGCATGCGCTGAGCCTCGACGTTCGTGGCCGCGGCAGCCGGCTTGGAACCCTCCTGCGCCAGTCGTGCCTTGAGGTCGCCGTTCTCCGCGATCAACTCGCCCAGCGTCGCCTCGATCTCGTCGAGGAAGGCATCGACCTCGTCCATGTCGTAACCCGTGCGCATCTTGACGGTGCTGAACTGCTTGGTGTGCACGTCCTGCGGGGTGAGTGACATGTCGGCTCCTAGAGGTTGTAGCGCTATTCGACTGCGGCCATCAGAAGGCAAGGGCGATGTTGATGAGGATCTGTACGGCGATGATGAGGATGAGGAAGGCAAGGTCGAACTGAACACCGCCCAACCGCAACGGCGGAATGATCCGCCTCAGCAATTTCAGCGGCGGATCGGTGAGGGTGTAGATGAACTCCGCCAGCACAAGCAGGATGCCGCGCGGGGCCCAGGAGCGAGCGAAGATCTGAACGAAGTCGAAGACAAGGCGACCGATGAGGATCAGCCAGTAGAGCCACAGGACCGCGGCGATTACCTGGCCGACCACCGCCACGGAACTGCCTCCTTCTGACGTCTAGCACGCGAGGAACGCGTCTCAACTCTGGTTGAAAAAGCCGGTCTGTGCGAGTTGAGCGCGAGCCTCAGCACCAACCTCGACGTTGGCTGGCGAGAGGAGGAACACCTTGTTGGTCACCCGCTCGATGGTGCCGTGCAGGCCAAACACGAGGCCCGCCGCGAAGTCGACGATGCGCTTGGCGTCCCCGTCGTCCATCTCGGTGAGGTTCATGATCACGGGGATGCCCTGACGGAATTCTTCACCGATGCGACGCGCGTCGTTGTAGGTGTGCGGGTGGATCGTCGTAATCCGGTTCAGGTCAACCGGCGCTGGCTCGGGCTCGTACTCCCGGCCGCGGGAGACGCCCGGCATCGCCGAGACGTTGGACGGCTCGTCGCGGTAGAGGCGACGTGGTTCGCGTGGATCGACCACCGTGACGGTGCGGGGCTCGGCACGATCAACGCGCTCGGGCTGGTCGTAGGAACCGGTCCGCGAGGAGCGATCGCTGCTGCGGCTCGACGTACGGCTCGAGCGGCGCGTGGGGGCCGGCTCCTCGTACTCCCACTCCTCTTCTTCGTCGAAGTAGCCGTCTACGTCGTCCCGGTCGTCTTCGACGAGGCCGAGATAGACCGCCATCTTGCGCATCGCGCCAGCCATGGCTCTCCCCTTCGTGACGGTCCGCGTGAGGCCGCAGACCGTGTGCCTAAGTTATCCGAGTGGTGGCCGCTCCCCGAGGATCGCGCTCCCCACGCGAAGGTGTGTCGCGCCGGCGGCCACCGCCTCCTCGAGGTCGCCCGACATGCCCGCGGACATGATCGTGGCATCCGGGTACTGGGCCAGCAGCCCCTCGTGGAGCTGGGCCAGCCGGGCAAAAGCAGCCATCGAGGCCGACCTTTGATCTGCCCGATCGAGGGGCGCGACCCCCATGACGCCTCCGAGCCGCAGGTGGGGCGACTCCTCGATGGCCCGGGCCAGGTCGGCCACCTGGCTCGGCAGGGCACCCCCGCGGCCCGACGAACCCTCCGGGCCTTCCTCCAGGTCGACCTGGATCAGGCAGGTGACGGTGCGACCGGCGCGGCCAGCACCGCGCTCGAGGGCGGCGACGAGTTCCAGGCGGTCCACCGAGTGCACGACATCGGCGTACCGCGTCACCGAGTTGGCCTTGTTGGTCTGCACCTGCCCGATGAAGTGCCAGGTGAGGTCAAGGTCCGCCGTCTGGCCAGCCTTGGCTCGCGCATCTTGATCGCGGTTCTCCCCCATGTCGCGTACGCCGAGGTCCGCGAGACGGCGTACGTCTTCGACCGGCCACGTCTTGGTGACGACGATGAGGTGGACATCACCCGGATCACGTCCAGCCTGGGTGCACGCCGCGGTGACCCGTTCGCGCATGAGCGCTAACGACGCGGCGAGTTCGCTCTCGCGCGGATCACCCATCGTTGGCCCGAAGCACGATGAGGCCCATCTGCCGCCCGGTGACGCCGTCACGGCGATAGGAGTACAGGTCCGCGCTCTCGTAGGTGCAGCCGCCGATGAGTTCGCTGGCGACGTCCCACCGATTGAGTTGGGCCAGGACGCCCGCGCGCACGTCGACCGCGGGGGTGCCCTGGCGTGTGGTTGCCCACGCCTCGGGGACAACGTCACTGATCTCGGCGCGAACCTCCTCGCCGACCTCGTAGCATCCCGGGCAGATGGCCGGGCCGATCCACGCATGGACCTGGCCACGCGGCGCCATCGTCTCGAGGGCCGCGCCGACGACGTCAGCGGCCACACCCCTCCAGCCGGCATGGACCGCGGCCACCTGACCTGCGCCAAGATCTGCGAGCAGGATGGGAACGCAATCAGCCACCTGGGTGCCGAGGATGAGGCCTGGTGTGCGGGTCAGTGCGGCGTCGGCGGCGGGCGGCTCGTCTGGGCAACCCTGGAGTTGTACGACGTCGCGGCCATGCACCTGCCGTATGAGAGCGAGGGCGTCACCACCGAGGTAAGCCGCCGCCGTCGCACGGTTGCCCGCAACAGCGGCCGGGTCATCCTCGACGGAGGCGCCAAGGTTGAGTGACGCGTATGCGCCTTCGCTCACGCCACCGTGCCGGTCGGTGAAGACCCACTCGGCGGCGTACGCGCCGTCGGCGATGCGACCGCGGGCGAGAACACCCACGGCGCCGTTACTTCAAGAAGTCGGGGACGTCGAGGTCGTCGCCGGTGTCGTCGAAGACGATGGTGCGCGGCTGCTGCACCGGGCGCTTCGGTGGCTCCGGGGTGACGGGGATCTCGGCCTTGTCTGCGGACTCCGACTGCTTGGTCGCCACGGCGGCCGCGAGCGGAGTCTCCTCGGAAATGCGCTTGGTCACCGGCTGACTGCGGCGAGTCGGCGGCGTCCCACCGTCGAAGCCCGCGGCGATCACGGTCACGCGCACCTCATCGCCGAGCGTGTCGTCGATGACGGCCCCGAAGATGATGTTGGCGTCCGGATGCGCGGCATCGGAGACCATGCGGGCGGCCTCGTTGATCTCGAACAGGCCGAGATCGGAGCCACCGGACACGGACAGCAGGACACCATGGGCGCCCTCGATGCTCGCCTCAAGGAGCGGGCTGGAAATGGCAGCGTTGGACGCCTCGATGGCGCGATCGTCGCCGCGCGCAGAACCGATGCCCATCAGCGCCGAACCCGCGCCCTGCATGACCGACTTCACGTCGGCGAAGTCGAGGTTGATCAGGCCGGGGGTGGTGATGAGGTCGGTGATGCCGGAAACGCCCTGCAGCAGCACGTGGTCGGCCTGACGGAAGGCGTCGATGACCGAGATATTGCGATCGGACAGCGACAGAAGTCGATCATTGGGGATGACGATGAGCGTGTCCACCTCGGCCCGCAGCGCATCGACACCGGAGTCGGCCTGGTTCTGACGGCGACGGCCTTCAAAACCAAAGGGTCGCGTGACGACACCGATAGTGAGTGCGCCGAGGGACTTGGCGATGCGCGCGACGACAGGCGCGCCGCCCGTTCCGGTGCCACCGCCCTCGCCTGCCGTGACGAAGACCATGTCGGCACCGCGCAGAACCTCTTCGATGTCCTCGGAGTGATCCTCGGCGGCCTGACGGCCGACGTCGGGATCCGCACCGGCGCCGAGTCCACGCGTGAGCTCACGGCCGATATCGAGCTTGACGTCAGCGTCGCTCATGAGCAACGCCTGCGCGTCGGTGTTGATGGCGATGAACTCCACGCCCTTCAGACCGACGTCGATCATGCGATTGACGGCGTTCACGCCGCCGCCACCGATGCCGACAACCTTGATGACGGCCAGGTAGTTCTGAGGTGCGGCCACGGGTGCATCCCTTCGGGTCCGACCACGGGGCGTCCCCCACGGTCGCTGCGCGCCGGTCTGCGCGCAGATCTAAACCTCACGTTAAGGTTTAGATCTTGTTGTTCGTGTGCTGTGTTGAGGTTAGGGGGCCGCCCCACGAGGGGCAAGGCGGCACGCCCACAACACGCGACTTCCGTCACATCTGTCTCGTGCTCAAGTGCGCGTGAATCCGCAGGTCACGCCCCAGAACGGCACCGCTCCACCGACGTGAGAAGCCCCTCGCCCAGCGCGATGACCTCCCCCGACGAACCCGGGGGGCCACACACCGCCGCGATGGCTCGCGATGGAGCCGGTACGACGTTCACGCGCAGTTCCGCGGGGATTCGCTCGGGATCGCCGTGGTTGAGATGCGGGTGGGCGACCACGAGTCGCCCGGACCGGGCGAGTTCGTCGCCGAGGATGCCCTGACGATTGCAGCGCGAGGGACGGCAGGTCAGCGACTCGATGGGCACAGCGTCCAGACTCGGCAGAGCCCGCGCGAAGAGCCGCCCCACGGAGTCGACCGGGTCGAGCAGGGCCAGACCGGCCACATCGGCGGGCGCAGTTCCCGCCATCGAGGCGCTCTCGGCGCCGCGATGGATCGAGCCCAACACCATCGCCGCATGGGCAACCATCGCGGCACCTGCCGAGTGACCGACGCCGATCATGGGTCCGGCCGTCGGGATGCCCCGATCGTCGAGCAGACCCACCTCGACCGCACGGGCGATGGTGGTGGCGACGGAGGTCAGCCAGGTGACATCGTGCATCGAGCGCCAGGGGCGCAGCGTCGCAATGTCGGGAGCCACCGTCACATAGCCCTGGGCGGACAGCAGTTCGGCGACGCCGGTCACATGTCGCGCGCCACGGGAGAAACCGTGCTGCACCCAGATCCAGCCGCGCGGATCGCCCTCGGCAGCCCGCCACGTCGTCCGCACGCGCCCACCTGCGGGCACGGACAGGTCCAGGACCACGCTCATGGCGACAGCCTGCCACTTGCGGACGCGTCCGGGCTCACCCGCTACGGCGCGAGGCTGCTCGCCATCGACGGGTTCAGGGACGGCCTTTCGGGCAGATCCGACGTCGCCGGGGTGCCGGGAGCGGACACGTCGTAGTAATTGGCCTTCACCTCGAGGAGCACCTTGAGTACGTCGGCCTTCAACTCCGGATCGCTCGCCGATCCCCAGTAGACGACCGATCCATTGCGCATCTGCAGCCGCACGTCATTGCGCGTGCCGGCCTCGACCACGTCGACCTTGGGACGCAGCCACTGGGGCAGCTGGCGCGCGACTTCGATGGCCGCCTCGGCACCGGCGCCGGTCGCCACCACCACGGGTACGCCGTCCTCGGTCTGCGGCACGGTCCGAATCACCACGCCCCCGCTATCGACGATGTCGTACCCACCGGCCGACGCCACCTGGGCCACCGGCTGGCGCCGCTGCACCTCGATCAGCAGTTCATTGGGCCACGATCGGGAGACCTCGGCCGACTTCACGGCCGGCAACTCCTCTATGCGCGCGGCCACGGCCGCGGTGTCCACCCGAAGAAGGGGCGTGCCCGTGGACACCGAAGCCACCGCGGTGACCTCATCGACGGTGAGCGGCCCGGCGATCGCCGGGGCGTCAGAAATCTGCACCTTCACCAGCTCGACCGACAGCCACGGGGAGAACCACAGAACCCACACCGCGGCACCGGCGATGGGCAGGATGATGGCGAGCGCGAAGAGCAGCCGCTTCACGACCGAGCCCGCAGCACATCGACGATTTCGGGAGCGAGCAAACCGACGTCGCCCGCCCCCATCGTCAAGACGATGTCACCGGACCGGACCCGCTCCGCGACCACCTGTGGCACGCGCGCAAAGGACGGCTCGAAGGCCACGCACTGCGCCGCCAGGGGCACCGCGGCCGCAATCACCGATCCACTGGCGCCAGGGATCGCCTGCTCACCCGCGCTGTACACCTCAAGGACGACGACCTCATCGGCGAGCCCGAGCGCCTCACCGAACTCCCGCGCGAATGCCGCGGTGCGCGAATAGCGATGACTCTGGAAGACCACGATGACGCGTCCGTCACCGACGACCTCGCGAGCGGCGTGCAGCGTTGCCTCCACCTCGGTTGGGTGATGGGCGTAGTCGTCGTACACCCGCACGCCACCGACGTCCCCGCGCAATTCGAAGCGGCGCGCGGTGCCGGTGAAGCTACTCAACCCCTCGGCCACCTGCTCGAAAGGCAGCCCGAGGCGAAGTGCCGTCGCGACGGCGGCTGTCGCATTGAGGGCGTTGTGTCGGCCAGGGACCTGCAGGTCGATACGACCGACGCGTACGCCGCCGGCCACGACGCCGAAGGACCACCCGCGCGCGGCAGCATCGGCGTCGACGATGCGGACATCGGCATCCTCGGCCACGCCGTAGGTCACGACCGCGATGTCCTCGGCGCGTAGTCGTTCGGTCACCGCGCGAGCTCCTGGATCATCTGCGCAGGCAATGACGGTTCCCTCGCCGACATGCCGGCCGAACTCCACGAAAGCGTCCTCGATGGCGGTGTAATCCGACCAGTGGTCGAGGTGATCGGCTTCGACATTGGTAATGATGCCGATCAGTGGCTCGATGAGCAGGAACGAACCATCGGACTCATCGGCCTCCACGACGAAGTGACGGCCACTCCCCCAGTGCGCATTCGTGCCGGAGGACTGCAACTCGCTACCGATGGCGAATGACGGATCGACCCCGCACGCCTGAAGCGCGACGGTCACCATGGATGTCGTCGTGGTCTTGCCGTGGGTACCGGCCACGGCGACCGGATCCGTGCCCTGCATCACGGCGTTGAGTGCCTGGGCCCGCGTCCAGACGGGGATGTCGCGCTCACGCGCGGCGGTGATCTCCGGATTGTTTGCCGGGATCGCCGTGGAGGCGACGACCACGCGCAACGCTGGCTGAGCATCCAGCACCGCCGGCCCGTGTCCGATGGAGACCTGGGCGCCCAGTGACCGCAGGGCCACCAATCGGCGGGACTCTTTGGCGTCGGTCCCCGATACGGGGACTCCCCGGGCCAGCATCAGTCGGGCGAGCGCGGACATGCCCGCGCCACCAACACCGACCAGGTGCACCCGGCCGTCGTCGGGCAGCAGATAGGAGGGCGGCCCCACGGGCGTCATCGCCGGCTCCCCGCCGCCTCGATCACCATCGTCGCGAGCCGCTGCGCACCGTCACGTATGCCGTAGGTCGACGCCGCGCGGCCCATGGCCCGGAGTCGATCATCATCCGTGAGGAGTCCGAGCACGGTTCCTTGCACGACGTCGGGAGTGAATGCTGCGTCGTCGATCAGCAGTCCACCGCCCGCGGATATCACCGGGGCGGCGTTGAGCGCCTGTTCGCCGTTGCCGATCGGCAGGGGCACATAAACCGCCGGCAGCCCCACCGCGGCGAGTTCAGCACACGTCATCGCGCCGGCTCGCGATACGGCGAGGTCGGCGACGGCGTAGGCGAGGTCCATCCGGTCGATGTAGTCCAGCGTCACATAGGGAACGCCGACGTCGCTGATCGGGCCGAGTCCGGCGCGCTTGTCCCCCACGGCGTGCAGTACCTGCACGCCCGCTGCGCGCACCGTCTCGGCTGCCGCGCTCATGGTCTGGTTGAGGCGCTGGGCGCCTAGAGATCCACCGAAGACCAGCAGCGTTCGTCGGTCGGGGTCAAGGCCGAAGTGCGCGCGGGCCTCAGATCGCGTCGCCGCACGGTCGAGGCCAACGATCGCGGGGCGCAGGGGCATACCGACATGGCGTGCCCCCGTCATGGAGCCGGGCACGGCCTCGGCGGTGAATCGGGTCAGGCGTGCACCGACCCGGTTGGCGATCCCGGCACGGGCATTCGCCTCGTGAATGACCAGCGGGATACCGGCTCGACGGGCTGCAACATATGCGGGAACCGCGACGTAGCCGCCAAAGCCGACCACGACGTCAGGACGTTCCTCGGCGATGATCGCGCCGACGCGACGTACCGAATCGGTTACGCGCCAGGGCACCAGAACAAGATCCTTGGACGGCTTGCGCGGCATCGGTACGGCGGGGATGGTCCGCAGCGGGTAGCCACGTTCGGGCACCAGTCGCGACTCCAACCCCTCGGCGCGGCCGACGACGACGATCTCGGTGTCGGCATCGGTGGCCACGAGGTAGTCGGCGAGGTTGAGTGCCGGTTCGATGTGGCCCGCCGTACCACCGGTGGCGAGCAGGACCTTCACGCCGATGAATCCTGAGAGCGGGCGCCGTCGATCACGCGCAGACCACCGACCTCGCGGCTCTCGGCCTTGGCTCCGCTGGCTGTGGCACCCGCGCGACGTGCGAAGGACAGCAGCATGCCGAAGGCCGCGAGCAGCGGCAGGAGTGAGGATCCGCCGTACGACACCAACGGAAGCGGAACTCCGGTAATCGGCAGCAGCGACAGGACCGCACCGATGTTGACCACGGCTTGGAAGACGATCCAGGTGCCGATGCCGGCCGAGGCGATGCGCACGAATGTGTCGTCCGCGGAGTGCACGAGCCGGAAGGCGACGAAGGCGACGATGGCGAAGAGGGCAAGGACCGCGATAGTGCCGACCAGGCCGAGTTCTTCGCCGATCACAGGGAAGATGAAGTCGGTGTGCGCCTCGGGCAGCGAGCCCCACTTCTCGCGGCTTGCACCCAGGCCGACGCCCCACCAACCACCGGTCCCGAGGGCAAACTGCCCCTGCGTCACTTGCCAGCCGTCACCGAGTCGGTCGGCGGACGGATCGAGCCAACTGGTGAAGCGACTCATGCGGTACGGCGCGGCCATGGTGAGCGCGGCGATACCGAGAAGGCCGAGCGTGCCAAGGACGACGAAGAGGCGAAGCGGAGCGCCGACGGCGAAGAGCATCCCGGCGGCGATAACAGCGATGAGAAGCGCGTTGCCCACGTCACCCTCGGCGAGGATGAGCAGAATGATGAACCCGGCCACGGGCAGGAAGGGCACCAGCAGGTGCTTCCACGAGTCGAGGATCGGCTCCTTGCGTGCAAGCAGATCCGCACCCCACAGCACGAGCGCGATCTTGGCGAATTCCGAAGGCTGCAGGCGGAAGGGTCCGGCGACGTCGATCCAGTTGCGTTGACCGGACACCTCGACACCGATGACGAGGACCGCCGCGAGCAGGAGCAGCGAGCCCACGAGGGTTGGCCAGGCCAGCTTGCGCCAGACGTGAACCGGAAGACGGGAGCCGATGAACATGAGGGCGACCCCGATGGCCGCAAAGAGGAATTGCCGCTGCGCGAGGGTGTAGGGCGAGTCGTAGAGCTTGATGGACAGGATTGAGGAGGCGCTGAGCACCATCAGCAGTCCCAGGCCGAGCAGGGCCAGGGCGGCGCCAAGCAGCAGGTAGTACAGCCCCATGGGGTGATGGATGAGAGAGCGGCGGGGTGGGGCCTCCTCGCGGGGTGCACGAGGTCGCCGAGCCGTGTCCGCCATGGGGACAGTGTTCCGAATGTGACGGCTGTGACCTAGGAGATCATCGGGCGTGTCGCTGCCCTCCCCTTCGCCGAGTGCCCACAAACGGACTCCATGGACCCTAGGGTCAGGTGCGAAAGCATGCGTACGACGTACCGCGGCCGCGACGACCGCTCACCACCTATGACAGGGACACCGATGGCGATTCAGACGATGGCGGAGTGCGGTCCGATCGGCACCGGCGCTGCCCGCGCGGTGGCCTTCGGCGGGGGCGGCGAATGGTTCATGGCCTGGATGGTCGGCTACGCCCAGGGGCTGCGTGATGCGGGTGTCGACCTCGCCGCGGCTGACGTCACCCTCGGCACGTCGGCCGGGTCTTTCGTGGGAGCTGCGATCAAGGGCGGTCGCCTCGATGATCTCGGACAGGCGCTGGCAGCCCTCGGCGCCAATCCCCAGGACGCCAACGCCGAGCTCCACATCACGACGGGCGCACCCTCACAGGTGCGTGCCCAGCAGGTGATGGGCGGCACCACGGAGATCTCTCCGGCGACGTTGCAGGCGATCGGCCGGGCGGCGATGGCCGCGCACAACGCCCCGGATGCGGCGTACGACGCGTCGGTGCAGACATTGCTCGGCCTCACCTCCTGGCCGACAGGCCATCACACGACGGCCACCGACTGCTACACCGCCGAGTCGGTCATCGTCGGCCCGAACGACGGCATCCCCATCGCGCAGGCGGCCACCGCGAGTTCGTCGTTGCCGGGTGTCAACGGGCCGACCTGGCTCGATGACCGTCTGTGCATGGACGGCGGGGTGAGTGCGTCCAGCACCCACGCGACGATGCTGTCCGGGGCGTCGTTCGTGCTCATCATCGGCATGTTCGACTTCGCGACCCATCCACCGGCGCATGTGAATCCATCGTTCGGGATCGCCGAACGCTGCAACCCGGGCACAGCCGACCGTGAAGCCGCCAGTTTGCGCTCGGGTGGGTCCACGGTGCACGTGGCGATCGCGAACCCGGATCCGACGACAAACTTCATGAGTGCGGCCGAGATCGGACCGGCCATGGCGGACGGTCGCACCCGAGGCAAGGCGGACGCCGCGGTGCTCGCCCCCCACTGGAGTTAGGACCCCTCCCCGCGCGAGCGTCGAAGGGGTCTAGTCCAACGCGCGGGCGGCGTCGGCAAAGGCGTCGCCGCGGTGGCCGTAGTCGCGGAACATGTCCCACGACGCACACCCGGGAGCCAGCAACACCGTGTCGCCCGGCTGAGCCAGGGACGCAGCAGCAGCGACCACCTCAACCATCGCCTCGGCATCAGCCCGCTCGACCTCCACCACGGGTACGTCGGGTGCGTGGGCGGCCAGTGCCGCACGGATGACCGGCCGATCGACACCGAGCAGCACCACCCCGCGCAGCCGACCGGCGACAGCAGCCACCAACTCGTCGAAGGACTGCCCCTTGGCCTGTCCTCCGGCGATCCACACCACGGGATCGAATGCCCGCAGAGATGTCTGCGCCGCATGCGTGTTCGTCGCCTTGGAGTCGTCGACGTACAAGACGCCACCCACCTCGGTCACGTGCGCCACGCGATGCGGTGCCGGAGTGAACGAGCGCAGACCCTCACGCACCGCACCGGGTGTCACGCCGAAGGACCGTGCGAGCGCGGCCGCAGCGAGCGCGTTGGCGACATTGGCCGGCGAGGAGTTCGGCACATCGCGCACCGTGCACAACTCCTGCGCCGACGTCTGCCGCTCAGCGATAAACGCTCGGTCCACGAGGATGTCATCGACAACACCGAGCATCGACAATCCCGGGATCCCCAGGGTGAAGCCGATCGCCCGACACCCCTCGATGACATCGGATTCGCGCACCATGTCTTCGGTGACCGGATCTTCGACGTTGTAGACCGCGGCCACGCGAGTGTTGCGATAGACCGCTGCCTTGTTGTCGACATAGGCCTCCATCGACCCGAAGAAGTCAACATGGTCCGGCGCGACATTGAGACACGCGGCCGACTCCGGCTGCATCGAGGCGACGAACGGCATCTGGGTCGCGCTCACCTCGGTGGCGATGACCTGCAACTCGGTACGCCGCACCGCGTCGATGAGCGAAGCGCCCACATTGCCGGCGGCAGCGGACTCCAATCCCGCGGCCCGCAGCATCGCGTCGAGCATGAGGGTGGTCGTGGTCTTGCCGTTGGTGCCGGTGACGCACAGCCACGGCGCAGCGCCCTCCGCCGGGCGCATCCGCCAGGCCACCTCCAACTCCCCCCACAGCGGGATGCCGCGAGCGAGAGCCGAGGTGATGATCTCCGCGTGCGGCGGGATACCGGGCGAGACGACGTAGACATCGGTGTCATCGGGGGCGGACTCAGCGGACCCCAAGCGCACGTCCGCGCCGAGGATCTCCAGGATGGTCGCTCGTTCACGTTGCTTGTCGCCTTCGCCGGAATCGATGACCACGACCTCGGCGCCGACCGAGAGCAACGCGTCAGCGGCGGCAAACCCGGCGATGCCGATCCCGGCCACGCACACTCGAAGCCCCGACCAATCGGCGGCAGCAGAGGTGAGGGCGTCGAGGTCGCGCCTCAACTGCGCACCCACTCGGCATAGAAGATGGTGAGGCCGAGCGCGACGACGAACCCCTGGATGATCCAGAAGCGCACGACGATGTTGATCTCCGGCCACCCCTTCATCTCGAAGTGGTGGTGCAGTGGCGCCATGAGCAGCAGACGACGGTGCAGGAACTTGTAGGACGCGACCTGACCGATGACCGACAGCGACACGAGCACGAAGAGTCCGCCGAGCAGCGCGAGCAGTAACTCGGTGCGGCTCACGACCGCGAGACCGGCGATGATGCCGCCGATGGCGAGCGATCCGGTGTCCCCCATGAAGATCCGCGCGGGAGCAGCGTTGTACCAAAGGAAGGCGAAGGTTGCCCCGGCACTGGCCGCCGCGACGACGGCGAGATCAAGTGGTGAAGCGGTGGGATAACAGGCCGAGCCCGGGGTGAAGAAGCAGGACTGGCCGTACTGCCACACTCCGATGAGGACGTAGGCGGCAAACGTCATCGTCGCCGCACCGGTCGCCAGGCCGTCGAGCCCGTCGGTGAGGTTGACTCCGTTCGTCGTTGCCGTGACGAGGAGCCACACCCACAGCACATACAGGGCCGTCGGCAGCACCAGCGGGGTGTCGCGGATAAACGACACCGCCGTCGTCGCCGGAGTCTCCCCCACCGAATTGGGGAACTGCAGGGCAAGGAATGCGAAGCTCAGCGCAACGAGCGCCTGGCCGATGAGCTTGGTACGCGCTCGGAGTCCGGTGGCGCGCCGCTTGAAGATCTTCAGGTAGTCATCAGCCACACCGACCGCGCCAAGCCCGAGCCCGAGGTAGAGGACCAGGAGCGCCGACGGTGATGGCGGCGTCCAGAAGATGAGGTGGGTGATGGCGTAGGCGAGGACGACACCGCCGACGATGGCGACACCGCCCATCGATGGGGTCCCGCGCTTGCCCTCGTGTTCGGGATACGGCTCGTCCTCGCTCGAGACGCGAATGGCCTGTGAGTATCCGTGCTTGAGCAACATGCGAATGAGCAGAGGCGTACCGACGAGCACGGTGAGCACCGAGATGAGGGCGGAGATGACGACGAGTTTCACGCCGATTCCTCCAGCAAGGCTGCGGCCACGGCCTCAAGCCCGACCGATCGCGACGCCTTCACGAGTACGACGTCACCGGGCCGCACCTGCTCGGTGAGCATCGCGATGGCGCCGTCGATATCCGCCATGTACGTCGACGTCTCCCCCACGGTGCCCTCGTCAGCGGCGCCGAGATGTACCGGACGCGCACCTTCACCGACGGCCACCAACTTGTCGATGTCGAGACGGACGGCGAGTCGACCGATGGCGTCATGCTCATCGATGGAGGCGTCACCGATTTCGCGCATCTCGCCGATGACCGCCCAGGTACGCCGACCCTCCCCCATCGCGACAAGCGCATTGAGCGCGGCACGCACGGACTCGGGATTGGCGTGGTAGGCGTCGTTGACGACGATGACACCGTCGGATCGCTCGTGAACCTCCATG
>JALQUH010000095.1 GCA_023263845.1 Candidatus Nanopelagicales bacterium
CCTGCATCTCGGCAATTTCCGCTTCGATGTCGGCATCGGGATCGGTACGTCGCAGCGAATCTCGGGCTTCGTCCACGCGGCCCTTGAGCATGAGCCAGCGGGCCGTTTCGGGCAGTCGCAGGAGCGCCGGAATGAGCAGAAGAGCAGGAATGGCCGCGAGGCCGAGCATGAGTCGCCAGTTGATGGACCCGGGCAATCCGCTCAGCGCGAGGGCAGCGAGGTAGCCGATGATGATGCCCACCACGGCGGCGACCTGATAGGCCACTAGCGTCGCACCGCGAATACGCGCGGGGACGGACTCGGCGACGAATACCGGTACGGCGATGAGGGACACACCGATGGTGAGGCCGAGCAGCACGCGGGACACGCCCAGCATGAGGGGAGATACAGAGAAGGCGCTCGCTAGGCAGAAGACGACGTAGCCGAAGGCGACGGTGATGATCGTGGGGCGCCGTCCGAAGCGGTTGATGATGAAGCCACCGGCAAGGGCGCCGACAAGTTCGCCGTAGACGACGGCGGTGACGATCGTCTCGACGGTTCCGCCATCACCGGGCAGGCCGAAGTAGTCGGCGAAATAGAGCTGGGCACCGGCGATATTGGAGCCGTCGTACCCGTAGATCACGCCGAGGGTGGCGGCGCTGATGGCCACGACCCATGCTGACCGCGGGATGCTCGAAGTCGTCATTGCCCCTCCTATGGCAGTGAAGGCTAGTGAGGGGCGGCCAGCGCGTACGTCTTTCGGGGAAGTTGCTCGCGGGCTCAGGCCGTGCAGCGATTCACCGAACACACGCAGTCGTGCCCGCAGGTGTTTTTGCCGTCATGCAGCGCAACGCCATCGACGTGCAGCAGTACTACCGGCTACCGCCCGAACGCGTCATTGAGTTCGGTCGTCTCGTGGAGATGTAGGCGTCGATTACTCCGATGCGGAGGGGATGACCTCAGGCGTGGCTTGCTCGGTCGCCTGGGCAGCAGCCGGCGAGCAACCGGGGCCTGACGGTGACGGCGACGGAGCTGCGAGCGCGGCATCGACCTCGGACTGTGGCGCAACCGCGGTGTAGGCGGCACCCAGAACCGTATCGACGGTGGCATCCTGTCGACCGTCATCAACCAATTCTGCGCCGGGGAGGTAGAAGGCGAGGAGTTTGGCTGCGGATTCACCCGACGGACCGTGACGCAACTCGGCCACCGCGGTGATGGTCTTGGAGAGCGGGTCGTTATCGATGGCGCCGATGACGAAGCCGCGCAACTGCAACTCCTCCGCGGTTCCGGCCGCGAGGCCTGCCCGGTCGGTGGCGTTGTAGACGTTGGTGGTCACCTGCGCCGGGCTGGGCAGGCCAGCACCGGGGGTCACGGTGACCGTGACGCAGGGCTCGGGTTCGGGTGCCGCGGTCGAGGCACTGGCGCTCGCGCTGGGCGAGGCTTCGCCGCCACCGGCATCGGAGGAAGCGCCCTGAATGATGCGCGAGAGGCCGTAGCCGGCACCGAAGAGGATGACCATGCCGACGACCACCAGGATTACCGCGACCACCGGGCTCTGCCGCCGCCGATGGCGATGGCTGGGTCGGGGCCCACCACTGGGGACGCTCATGGGGTGGATCCTCCTCAAGTCTGCGGGCCGGTGTCGCCTTGGTCGGGTAGTGCTTCGGGAACTGCGTACTGCTTCGGGAACTGCGCGTTGCTTTGGGAACTGCCTAGCAGAGGCTACGACGGTGCGGAGGCCCCCGCGGTTTCGTCCAGTGTAGGTGCCCACGCCCATAGATCGCCGAACGTGTGCGGCGGGTGTCGTCGCCCTGCGGCGAGGTCGACGATCCTGACAGGTACCCTCGTCGGCGGAGGATTCGCCTAGTGGCCTAGGGCGCACGCTTGGAAAGCGTGTTGGGAGCAATCCCTCAGGGGTTCAAATCCCCTATCCTCCGCGGTGAAGCGAACGCCCGGACCCTGCAGGGTCCGGGCGTTCGGCGTTGCTGGCGTAGACTCACCGCCGACCCCTCGCGTGGCGGTATCCCGCTCAATCCCCCAGGGCCGGAAGGCAGCAAGGGTCGGCAGGCTCTATCGGGTGCGCGAGGGGTCCCGAATGTCCGGGCCCGCACCCAGACGTACGTCGCACCCGGGGGCCTGCGTCGCACCCGGGGACTAGGGTGACCGTCGTGTCCACCGCCCTCTACCGCACGTACCGGCCCGGACGGCTGTCCGAGGTTGTGGGCCAAGAACACGTCACCGGACCCCTGGCTCGCGCGCTCTCCCATGATCGGGTTCACCACGCCTACCTGCTGTCCGGTCCGCGCGGGTGTGGCAAGACCTCGACGGCCCGGATTCTGGCGCGTTCGCTCAACTGTGCGCAGGGCCCGACCCCTGAGCCCTGCGGGGAGTGCCCCAGTTGCCTCGATCTTGCACCCAACGGCCCCGGATCCATTGATGTCATCGAACTCGATGCGGCCAGTCATGGCGGAGTAGACGACACGCGCGAATTGAGGGAGCGGGCGATGTTCGCACCGGTGTCGTCGCGCTACAAGGTCTACATCGTCGACGAGGCTCACATGGTGTCTACGGCGGGATTCAATGCGCTGCTTAAACTCGTCGAAGAACCACCCGAGCATGTGCGCTTCATCTTCGCCACGACCGAGGTTGACAAGGTCTTGCCGACGATTCGGTCCCGAACCTTCAACTACACCTTCCGCCTTGTTCCCGCGAGGGTGCTCCAAGAGCATCTCGCCCAGATCTGCGAGGCCGAAGGTGTCAACGCCGATCCGGCGGCCCTGGCCCTGGTTGCGCGCGCCGCGGGTGGCAGTGTTCGCGATGGCCTGTCCGTCCTCGGCCAACTCATTGCGGGGTCCGGCCCTGAGGGTTTGACCCACGAAGACGTTGCTCTCCAACTCGGCGTGACAGACGGGGCCCTCCTGGACGACACCGTCACCGCCATCGCCTCCGGTGAGGGCGCGCGTCTGTTTTCGGTCATCGACCGCGTCGTCGACGCCGGACACGACCCGCGCCGGTTTGTGACTGATCTCCTCCAGCGACTGCGCAACCTCATCGTCTTGGCGGCGGTCCCACACGATGATGCGATCGCTTTGCTTGATGCCCCGGATGCGGAGATTGAGGCGATGCGCGAGCAGGTGAGTGCCTTCACCCTCCCGGAGTTGTCCCGTGCCGCGGACCTGGTGAGTGACGGACTGTCCGATCTCAGGGGTGCAACCGCGCCACGGTTGCAGCTCGAACTCCTGGCGGCACGGCTGCTGCTGCCCACGAGTGACGACACCGCCCGCGGTCTCGCGGTGCGCCTCGATCGGCTGGAGCGCGGTGCCAACACCGTCCCGCGACGGTCGTCCCCGACTGCCGAACCTGTTTCCCCGGCTCCGGTTGCGCAGGCACCCGTCGCCGAACCCGTGCGCGCAGCGGCGCCGGCGGAGCCGGCGCGGTCGGGGCCGCCTAAGCGTCCAGAACGCGCGACCCCTGCCCCGGCGCAGACTGCACCCCCGCCGATGTCCGAGGTGATGAACGCAACCAAGCAGACAGCACCGGAATCCGATCCGGTGGAGCCGTCGCCGTCGAGCTCACCCTCGGCCGAGCCGGCGCCCGCCACCACGTCGGCACCCAAGGCCGCCAACCCGTCGCGGTCGCTGGCAGACGTTGTCACGATGTGGCCGGCCGTCCTCGAGGCCCTGAAGACAATGTCGCGCGTGGCGTGGCTCGTCTTCAGCGAGTCCGTGCCGCTGTCGCTGGACGACGGCATCCTCGCGGTCGGCGTTCCAGAGGAGTCCAAAGTTAATAACGCGCGGGCGAGCGGACACGCTGATCGCCTGCGACTCGTCATCCTCGACGTCGTGCACATCGACGTCATGGTCGATGTCGTTGCGACGGGCACGCACCCATCGGCCGCGACACCTGCCGCTGTTGATGAGCCAAGCCCCGATGACGACGCTCATGACGACGTCTCCGGTGAGGAACTGCTCAGACGTGAGCTCGGGGCCACGGTCATCGGTGAGATCGAGCAGGCTTAGCGCATGTACGACGGAATCGTGGCGGACCTCATCGATGAGTTGGGTCGCCTCCCTGGGATCGGACCCAAGAGTGCACAGCGCCTGGCTTTCCACATCCTTCAGGCGG
>JALQUH010000228.1 GCA_023263845.1 Candidatus Nanopelagicales bacterium
CGACATCGTGGCGACGCTGCCACCGGCCGCTGAGGGGGCCTGGGCCGTCGCCGAGACACGGCCGCCCGTGAGGCCGGCCGAGGATCTGCTGAGCATCGTGCCCGTCGACTCGCGTACGCCGTACGACGTCCGCGAGGTCATCGAGTGTCTCGTCGACGCGGGTGAGTTCACGGAGTTCAAGGCGGAGTACGGCACGACGCTGATCACGGCCTTCGCTCGAATCCACGGTCATCCGGTCGGCATCATTGCCAACAACGGGATCCTCTTCTCGGAGTCCGCGCAGAAGGGGGCGCACTTCATCGAGCTGTGCGACCAGCGCGGCATCCCGCTGGTCTTCCTGCAAAACGTGTCAGGCTTCATGGTGGGCCGTGACTACGAGGCCGGCGGAATCGCCAAGCACGGCGCCAAGATGGTGACCGCAGTCGCGTGCGCTCGGGTGCCCAAGTTCACCGTCGTCATTGGCGGATCGTTCGGTGCCGGCAACTACTCCATGTGCGGTCGCGCGTACTCCCCGCGCTTCCTGTGGATGTGGCCGCAGGCGCGCATCTCGGTCATGGGCGGTGAGCAGGCCGCATCCGTGCTGGCCACCATCCGGCGGGATCAAGCCGAGGCGACGGGTGCGGAGTGGAGCGCTGAAGAGGAGGCTGCCTTCACCGCGCCCATCCGCGAGCAGTACGAGACCCAGGGTTCGCCGTACTACTCCACCGCGCGCCTGTGGGATGACGGCGTTATCGACCCGCGCGAGACTCGCCGCGTTCTTGGCCTTGCACTCGAAGCAGCGGCCCAGGCACCCCTTGAGCCTGTCCGATACGGCGTCTTCCGGATGTGACGGCGATGTTCGACACCGTTCTCATCGCGAATCGGGGGGAGATCGCGATGCGTATCATCGCGACGCTGCGTCGCATCGGTATTCGATCCGTCGCCGTCTACAGCGACGCCGATGCAGACGCGCCGCACGTCCGCAGCGCCGACGCTGCCGTCCGTATCGGTCCGACTCCGGCCCGGCAAAGCTATCTCGATCCCACGCGCATCGTGGCTGCAGCGGAGGCGACCGGGGCCCAGGCGATACACCCCGGCTACGGCTTCCTCTCGGAAGATCCGCGTCTGGCCCGTGCCTGCGAGGAAGCGGGGATCGCCTTCATCGGGCCACCGGCGGATGTGATCGCACGGATGGGGGACAAGATCGCGGCCAAGGAGGCCGCCATCGCGGCCAACGTGCCGGTCGTGCCTGGCCGCCACGACGCGGACATGGATGACGCGGCCATCGCGACGGCTATTGCGCATGTGGGTTTCCCTGCCTTGCTGAAGCCCGCCGCAGGTGGCGGTGGGAAGGGCATGCGCGTCATCGAGCGGGCCGAACAAATCGAGGAGTCGATCGTCGGGGCACGGCGTGAAGCGCTCGCCTCCTTCGGTGACGACGCACTTCTCGTCGAACGCTTCGTCACGAGTCCCCGACACATCGAGGTGCAGGTACTCGCCGACGCGCATGGTCACGTCGTACATCTCGGCGAACGTGAGTGCACCCTGCAGCGTCGACATCAAAAGGTCATTGAGGAAGCTCCCTCGGCCTTCCTCGACGATGACGTGCGTGCCGAACTCTGCGCCTCTGCGGTGCGACTGGCGGAGTCGGTGGGCTATGTCAACGCCGGCACCGTCGAGTACGTCGTTCCCGGCGATGCACCCGGAGACTTCGCCTTCCTGGAGATGAACACGCGACTGCAGGTCGAGCATCCGGTCACCGAGATGGTCACCGGACTCGACCTTGTGGAGTGGCAAATTCGTATCGCAGCCGGTGAGCCGCTCACCTTCGACCAGGGCGACGTCCAGGTCACCGGTCACGCGGTCGAGACACGGGTCTACGCAGAGGATCCGGCGCGGGACTTCGTGCCGACCGGAGGCGCCGTTCGGCTGTGGCAGTCTGCCGCTGGAATGCGCACCGACAGCGGAATCGCGACGGGTCAGGAGATCGGTTCGGCGTACGACCCCATGCTCGCCAAGGTCATCGCACACGCTCCGACGCGAGGTGAGGCGCTGCTGCGACTACGCGAGGGGTTGTCCAAGACCGTGCTGCTGGGGGTGCCCTCCAATATCGACTACCTCGCATGGCTCGCTGAGCTGCCGGAGATGATCGCGGGGGACATGGACACCGGCACCCTGGGGCGCCTGAGGTACCCCGAGCCCGAGACGGACACCGACCTGCTGGTGATGGCGGCGGTTGCGCTGCTCCCAGATGCTCAGGACACCACCTGGCGGGCGGCGGATTCGTGGCGATTGGGTGGGCCTGCACCGCTGCGGTGGAACCTGCAGGGGCGGGAGGTGACGGTCCACGGCGAGGGTCCGCGGGTGAGCGTGACCGTGGGGGGCGAGACGTACGAACGGCCCGGCGTTGTGCCACCCGGTGTTGTGACCGCGAGGGACAACGATGTTCTTTGGCTGCATACGCCGGAGTTCGGCCATCGCCAACTGTCCGTCCGCCGCCCTATCGATCAGCATCTCAAAGGACGCGCCGCCGATGCGGATGCCGAAGGTCACTGGCAGGCGCTCAGTCCGATGCCGGGCACGGTCATCGATGTCCCGGTGGCGGTCGGCGACCTCATTGATGAGGGAGCCGCTGTGGCCGTTGTCGAAGCCATGAAGATGGAGCACTCATTGCGAGCGCCGTGGCCCGGACGCGTCATCGAAGTGAAGACGCAGCCGGGGAGCACGGTGGCCCGCCACGACGCACTGGTCATTCTCGCACCCGCACAACAGGAAGGCTGATGATGGATCACCGGCTCAACTCGGACTACGAGGACCTGCGTGCGTCGGTCGAAGCGTTCGCACGTGACGTGGTTGCCCCGGTCGCGGCCGAGCATTACGAGGCCCACACCTTCCCGTACGACGTCGTTCGCCGGATGGGGGAGATGGGGCTGTTCGGGTTGCCCTTCCCGGAGGAGTACGGCGGAATGGGCGGTGACTACTTCGCGCTCTGCCTGGCCCTGGAGGAGTTGGCGCGCATCGATTCATCGGTGGCCATCACCTTGGAGGCGGCGGTCTCCCTTGGAGCCATGCCGATCTACCGCTTCGGGACTTCGGAGCAGAGGCAGCAGTGGCTGCCGCGATTGGCCTCGGGACAGATGCTCGGGGCCTTTGGACTCACCGAGCCGGGGGGCGGCACGGATGCTGGCGCCGCGCGCACCACGGCCGTGCTTGACGGTGATGAGTGGGTCATCAACGGAACCAAGTCCTTCATCACCAACTCCGGGACCGACATTACCGGCTTCGTTACCGTGCTCGCCGTCACGGGCAGGGACGACGACGGCCGACCGGAACTGTCCACCATCATCGTGCCGTCGGGTACGCCGGGCTTCACTGTTTCCGCGCCGTACTCCAAGGTGGGCTGGAATTCGTCCGACACTCACGAGTTGGGCTTCGTCGACTGTCGCGTCCCGGCTGCAAATCTGCTGGGCGAACGAGGGCGCGGATACGCCCAGTTCCTGCAGATCCTCGACGAGGGGCGTATCGCGATCGCAGCCTTGTCGGTCGGCCTTGCGCAGGGGTGCGTCGATGAGTCCCTGCGTTACCTGCACGAGCGCCAGGCATTCGGCAAGCCCCTGGAGGCCTACCAATCGCTGGACTTCATGGTGGCCGACATGGAGGTGCGTGCGCACACTGCCCGCGTGGCCTACTACGACGCAGGCTCGCGCATGCTGGCCGGTGAGCCGTTCAAGAAGCAGGCGGCCATCGCCAAGCTGCATGCCAGTGACGCTGCTGTTCAAAATGCCCGCTGGGCGACCCAGATCTTCGGCGGGTACGGCTTCATGAATGAGTACGCTGTCGCACGCTTCTGGCGAGATTGCAAGGTGCTGGAGATCGGAGAGGGGACCAACGAGGTGCAGCGCATGCTCATTGCCCGTGAACTCGGACTTGGACGTTGAGTCTTATCGACGAGGCGGACTTTGCTCCGCTTGACGTGCTCGCCGAGCACCGGTCAGCACTATGGGCTGACCAGCGCGAGTACGTGCGGTCGCACTCGACGCTTCTGCAGCGCGTGTGGAATGGCCAAGAGCCGCCCGTGCGTGTCGAGGATCTGCCGAGTCTGCCGCTCGTCGACAAGGACTTGCTCCGTGCCTCCCAGCGCGAGGATCCCCCGTTCGGCGCGTACTTCGCCACGGATCGCGGTCATGTACGTCGCGTTCATCGCACCGGTGGCACCACCGGCGAGGCGATGAACCTCGCACTGTCCGCGGCCGACGCCGAGCAGACGGCGCTCATCGGGGCGCGCGCTCAGCGCGCGGCTGGGCTTCGATCAGATGACATCGTTGTGCACTGCCTGAACTACCAGATGTGGATGGGCGGCTATACCGACCACGCGACGCTGGAGGCGGTCGGCGCAGCCGTCGTCCCCTTCGGTGTTGGCAACCCAGCGCTGTTGCTCCGCACCATCCGCGACCTTGGCGTCACCGCGATCAGTTGCACGCCGAGCTACCCCGCGGTGCTCGAGCAGGTGCTGCACGATGAGGGGGTTGACCCTCGATCGCTCGGACTACGACTTGGCCTGTTCGGTGGCGAGGCAGCCCTTGACGTTCCCGGCTTCCGGCAGCGACTGGAGGACACCTGGGGCTTTGCGGCACGCAACAGCAATTACGGGGTGACCGACGTGATGTGCAACTTCGCCGGACAGTGCGAGTCGCAAGATGCCCTGCACTTCATGGCGATGGACGTCCTCCACCCTGAACTCATCGACCTCGTCAGCACCGAGCCGTTGCCTTGGCGCGAGGGTGAGCGCGGTGAACTTGTACTCACCCATCTGGCGCGCGAATGCCAGCCTCTGGTGCGGTTCCGAACCGGCGACATCATCACCATCGAGTCGGTTGACCCCTGCGCCTGTGGTCGCACGGCACCGCGCTTTCGCGTAACGGGACGGGCCGACGACATGGTCGTCGTACGCGGGGTCAACGTCTTCCCGACCTCGGTCGCTGCTCTCGTGGCGTCGGACCCGGATCTGTCGGGTGAGTACCTGATCCGACTGACCGGCCCGGGGCCCTACGACCGACTCCCTCTCGAGGTGGAGCAGGCGCGGGAGTCCTCCTTGGCGGCCGACGAGATCCAAGCGCGCGTGGGGGACCGGGCGCGGCGCGACCTGCGGGTGACCGCGGACGTGCGGGTGCTCCCGCACGGCGCCCTGCCGCGCACCGAAGGTAAGACCCGTCGTGTCGTGCGAGACCCTGCCTAAAACTACGAAGGGAAGACCGTGTCCACAGTGCTCGTCGAAGATCGGGGCGCCATACGCATCATCACGCTCAACCGTCCTGAGCGGCTCAACGCGATCACACCCGAGATGGTCGAAGACCTGGCGTCGGCCATGCGCGCGGCCAACGGGGCACCGCAGGTGCGCGCCATCGTGCTGATTGGCGCTGGTCGTGCCTTTTGCGCCGGGGATGACCTCCATGAGTTCGATGCGCAGACACGTGACGAGGCGACCTTGACGGCGTACGTCGAGGGGTTGCAGCAGGTCACGCGGGAGATGATGTTCGGCCGCGTGCCCATCGTCGGTGCAGTGCACGGCTGGGCGGTCGGTGGTGGGTTCGAATGGGTCTTCAATTGCGACCTGGTCGTCGTCAGCGAGTCCGCCCGCGGATTCTTCCCCGAGATGGGGCTCGGCCTGTTCGTCACCGGAGGGATCACCACGTTGCTTCCGCGCACGGTCGGCCCGGGTCGCGCACGCCGGCTCTTGCTCATGGGGGAGCGGGTGGACTCATCGATGATGCTGGAGTGGGGCATTGCTCAGTGGCGTGTGTCTGATGAGGCTCTTTTGGCTAAGGCGCTTGAGGTTGCCGAGCACCTCACCACGCTCTCCGAGCGTTCGGTTGCCGACCTACGGGCCGTGATGGCGCGGGTGTCGCTGCCTGAGTTGGATGCAGCGATAGCGGCGGAGACGAAGGCGACGATTGGCTCGTTCGCCGACCCAGACACTGCGCGTCGAGTCGCTGACGCAGCGCCCTAGTGCGGAGGGTCGACGTCAGTCCAGGAGGTGTGCACGCTTGAGGCCCGCCCAGGTCAACGGCAGTAGTCCCGCAGCCAGTGCGATCTTGACAAGATCGCCGATGAGGAACGGAACCACGCCCAACTGGAGAGCGGTGGCCCAGGTGGCATCAATGGCGAACTTCAGCCAGGTCACGCCGACGACGTAGATGGTCAGGTTGCCGATAACCATCAGGCCAGCCGTGCTCCACACCGAGCGAGTGGCGCCGTTCTGTGCGATGCGGCCCACGATGCCAGCCGCCACGATGAAGCCGACGATGTAGCCGAACGAGGGCATCGCAAACCCGGACGAGCCCTCGGCAAACCATGGGACCCCGGCGATTCCGGCCGCGGCGTACACGGTCATGGCAAGCACTCCCCGCAGGGAGCCCAGCGCGGCACCGGCGAGGAGGACGGCGAAGGTCTGTAGCGTCAGGGGCACCGGAGTGAAGGGGAGGGGGATCGCGACCTGGGCGGCGAGGCCCACGAACGCGGCGGCGCCCACGACCAGGGTGGCCTGGCGGGCGAAGTGCCCCGCGGCGGTCGTCGCGCGCGTGCTCCAGACGTCGGCGATGACGGCGGGCTGGCTGATGGCCATGGGGCTCCTCCTCGTGGACTGCCCGAAGTTCGGGCGTGTCGGGAGCCTACCCAATACCGGCATCACCGTGGGGGAAGGTCTAGGGTGGAGTCACCACGAACCACCGGTGAGGACGCAGGGGAAGGCGACCCTCACGAAGGAGGTCAGTGGTATGAGCGCATTGCCGCCGTCGGCCGTCCCGGCCTCGACGGGCTCTGGGCGTGCCCAGGGCTATGTCTTCGTTCACTCCGCCACCCGCGCCCTCGCCCCCCATATCGAGTGGGCCCTGGCTTCGGTGTTGGACGCGCAGGTTCGCCTGGACTGGCAGCCGCAGCCGGTGGCACCACCCAGCGTTCGAGCCGAGATGCCCTGGACCGGGCGTCCCGGGTTGGGCTCGCGCCTGGCCAGTGCCCTGCGCACGATCCCGGACCTGATCTTCGAGGTGGCCGAAGAGCCGTCGACCGGCCGCGAAGGTGAGCGGTACGCCGTGACCCCCTCGCTGGGACTGCATCGCGCCACGATCGGCGTGCACGGAGACATCCTGGTCTCGGAGGATCGACTGCGAGCGGCCGTTGCGGGTGCGGCGTCGACCGGGGCTGATCTGACCGATGGAATTGCCTACCTGTTGGGTACGGCGTGGGACACCGAGTTGGAGCCGTACCGGGTGGCAACTGAGGACACCCCTGTTCGCGTACTGCACCAGGTCATCTAAGGAGCCGGCTCGGTCTTCGAACAGGGGCCCAACCGTGGTTCTATCCCAACTCCGTGGCGCCCAACCGACCTAGGCCGACAGTGCCGCGCGCATGGCGGCGATGTGTGTGGGGGTGGAACCGCAACAGGCGCCGATGATGTCGAATCCCAGGTCGCGCATCTGGACGGCGAACTTCGCCATCTCCTCCGGTGTGCCATCGAAGACGAAGCTGTCGCCCTGAAGTCGGGGCAGGCCCGCATTTGACTGGATTATCAGGCGTACGCCGTTCGGGCGGGCCTCGACGAGTTGATCGGCGATGATGCGCATCTCATCGAGACCGCGGCCACAGTTCGCTCCGATGACATCCACGCCCAAGGCGCCCAAGGTTGTCACCGCGAGCGCCGGAGAGACACCCATCATCGTGCGCAGGTTGGTGTCGAAACTCAAGGTCGCGAGTACCGGCAGGCCGGGAGCTTCTGCCCGTGAGGCGGTGACGGCAGCTTCCACCTCGGACAGGTCGCTCATGGTCTCAATCAAGATCGCATCCACGCCGCCCGCTACGAGACCTCGAATCTGCTCGGCAAACATGTCCTGAGCGGCTTGCGGGGTCAGGTCACCCATCGGCTCCATCAACTCGCCGGATGGACCGATATCGCCGAGTACGAAGACATCCCCGTGGGTGTCCGCGACGGCGCGGGCCAACTGAGCGGCCGCCCTATTGATGTCCTCGACGCGATCTTCTAGGCCGTGCATTTGCAGCCGAGCCCGGGTGCCACCGAACGTGTTGGTGGTGAGCAGTCGTGCCCCCGCGTCGGCGTACTCCTCGAAGATGGTGGTGACGACATCGGCATGCTCGATATTCCACAGTTCGGGCGGGTCCCCTGCGTCATTGCCTCGGTCCTGCAGGGTGGTGCCCATGGCGCCATCGCCCAACAGGGGAACATCGGACAGGGCGTCGAGCAACGTTGTCATGGCGGTATCCCATCACAGGCGTTCGCCAGGGCGAAACAGCGGCCCTCAGTCGAGTGAGCCGGTCCGGTTACAGCGGGATGTTTCCGTGGTTGCCGCGAACGCCGGGGGTGTCCAGAAGGACGCGCGCGACGGTGGTACGTGTGCGATCAGGTTCGACGACCTCATCGACGACACCCATATCGATCGCGCGACCGATGCCACCGGAGATGACCTCGTGCTCGGCGGCGAGTTCCAATTCCAGTTGAGCTCGCGCTTCGTCGTCAGGAGCCTCGGCCAGGCGGCGACGGTGCAGAACGCGAATGGCAGCGACTGACCCCATGACGGCAACCTCGGCGCCTGGCCAGGCGTAGACGCGCGTGGCGCCGAGTGAGGCGGAGTTCATCGCCACGAACGCGCCGCCATAAGCCTTGCGTGTCACGACGGTCACTCGTGGTGTTACGCACTCGGCGAAAGCATGGAGGAGTTTGGCGCCGCGGCGTACGACGCCCTCCCATTCCTGACCCACACCGGGCAGATAGCCCGGCACATCGACCAGGACCACGAGCGGGACCGCGAATGCATCGCACATGCGCACGAAGCGGGCTGCCTTCTCGGCACTTGAGGAGTCCAGGCAGCCGCCGAGTCGCAGCGGGTTGTTGGCGACGACGCCGACCGTTCGCCCACCCAGGCGCCCCAGGGTGGTCACGATGTTGGGGGCCCACTTCTCGTGAAGTTCGAACGCTGTGCCCTCATCGAGGAAGGCCTCGACCAGGGGATGAGCGTCGTACGCGCGCTTGGAGGATTCGGGCAGCAGATCGGCGAGGTTGCGGTCCAGTACCGAGTCGATGTCGAGCGAGCCCTGTCGGCCCAGGAGCAGGGCCAGGCGGCGACCCTCTTCGAGAGCCTCTGCCTCACTCTCCGCCACGCGGTGCACGACGCCGCTGCGTCGTCCGTGCGGATCGGCGCCACCGAGGCGTTCCATGTCCACCTGCTCGCCGGTGACCGAACGGATGACCTCCGGTCCGGTGACGAAAATGCGGCCTTCGGGGCCGAGAACGACGATGTCGGTGAGCGCCGGTCCGTACGCGGCGCCACCGGCCGCCGGGCCGAGCACCACGGAGATCTGCGGCACCTTGCCCGAGATGCGCGTCATGGCGGCAAAGACGCGCCCCACCGCGTCGAGGCTGGCCACGCCCTCGCGCAGTCGCGCACCACCGGAGTGCCAGATGCCGACAACGGGACTGGAGTCGGCGAAGGCTCGGTCATACGCCGTCACGATGGCGCGGCATCCCGCATTGCCCATCGCACCGCCCTGGACCGTGGGGTCCGTCGCGAAAGCGACCACCTCGGTGCCGTAGACCGACCCGACACCGACGAGGACGCCGCGATCGTCCTCGGGAGTGATCGGGGTGAAGGTGCCCTCGTCGAAGAAGGCTTCGAGGCGTACGCGCGGTGAGCGCGGATCGACGTCGCTCACTCGGCACTCCGGAAGGCGAGGGCGACGTCGTGGCCGCCGAATCCAAAGGAGTTGTTGAGCGCGACTATCTCACCGGCCGGCAGAGCAACGGGGGAGCCGCTCGCCACGTTCAGGACCACGTCGGGGTCCTGGTCGACGAGGTTCGCCGTCGGGGGCACGAGGCGGTCGCGCAGGGCGAGCACCGTGAAGACGCTTTCGATGGCTCCTGCGGCGCCAAGTGTGTGCCCGGTCATCGACTTCGTGCCGGTGACGACGGCCGAGGTGTCACCAAGAGCGCCACGGATCGCAACGCCCTCGGCGATATCGCCCTGCGGCGTGGACGTCGCGTGCGCATTGACGTGAACGACATCCCCAGCGCTGGCATCGGCCTGCTCGAGAGCGGCGCGAATGGCGCGCGCGGCACCGCGCCCCTCGGGGTCGGGCTGGGCAATGTGGTGTGCGTCGGCGGTGAGGCCCGCACCGCTGAGGTAGGCGTAGATGCGAGCACCACGCGCCTTGGCGTGATCTTCGCTTTCCAGTACGAGAACTCCGGCCCCCTCACCCATGACGAATCCGTCGCGCGCAAGGTCGTACGGCCGGGAAGCCGCTGCCGGGTCATCGTTACGCGTGGACAGGGCACGCATGGAGGCGAAGCCCGCGATCGTGAGCGGATGGATCGGCGCCTCGGTGCCACCAGCGATGACCACGTCGGCGCGCCTGTCGGTGATCATGCGCGCGGCGACCGCCATGGCTTCGGCGCCGGAAGCGCACGCACTCACCGGGGCATGCACGCCCGCGGCGGCGTGGTACGCGAGGCCCACCACGGCGGCTGGGCCGTTCGGCATGAGCATGGGCACGGTGTGCGGGGAGATGCGCGACGGCCCCCGCTCCTTCAGGACGTCGTAGGCATCGAGCAGCGTGATGACGCCGCCGATACCTGTGCCGATCACGGTGCCCATGCGCAGCGGGTCTACCTCGGGCTCACCAGCATCGGCCCACGCTTCGCGTGAGGCGACCAGGGCCGACTGCTGCGACCGGTCGAGGCGGCGTGCCTCGACACGGTCGAGCGGCGGTTCCTCGGCCAACGTGCCGGCGAATCGCACCGGGAGATCCGCCGCCCACTCCTGCGTGAGCGTGCGGATTCCCGAGCGTCCTTCGAGGAGAGCGGCCCAACTGCTGGCCACGTCACCACCGACGGGTGTCGTGGCCCCGAGGCCCGTGATCGCGATTCGCACGATCAGGCGGTCGCGGACTGGATGTAGCTGACCGCGTCACCGACGGTGCGCAGGTTCTTGACCTCGCTGTCGGGGATCTTGACGCCCCACTTGTCTTCGGCCGCCATGACGACCTCAACCATCGACAGCGAGTCGATGTCCAGATCGTCGATGAAAGCCTTGTCGGACTGAACGTCTTCCACGGGGACACCGGCGACCTCGTTCACGATGACGGCGAGGCCGTCGAGAATCTCCTGGCTCATTGCATTTCCTTTCGGGGTTTTGTGGTGTTGAGCAGACTAGGGCAGGACCACGACCTGGGCGGCGTAGGCAAGGCCCGCACCGAAGCCGATGGTGAGAGCGAGGCCGCCGTGCGGCACCTCGCCGGAAGCCAGCATGCGATCCATCGCGATGGGGATGGATGCAGCCGACGTATTGCCAGTGGTCTCGATGTCGCGAGCCACCGGGACATGGGCGGGAAGCCCGAGCGAGCGCACCATGGCGTCGGTGATGCGCATGTTGGCTTGATGCGGGATGAAGGCGTCCAGATCATCCGCCGTGATACCGGCCTTGGCCACGGCAAGCTTGGCGACCTCGGTCATCTTCGACACAGCCCAGCGGAATACCTGCTGGCCCTTCATGGCCAGGGTGGGAAAGCGAGGACCGCCATGGTCGCGGTAGTCGGTGAGTGACTGCGTCATGGTGATCGCGTCGAGTTGTTCGCCGTCTGCGCCCCAGACCACCGGTCCAATGGCGGGAGTCTGCGACGGTCCGATGACCACAGCACCGGCGCCGTCGGCGAAGATGAACGCGGTCGAGCGGTCGGTGGGATCGACCCAGTCGGTGAGCTTCTCCACTCCGACAACCAGCACGTACTCGGCACTGCCTCCACGAATCATGTCCTGGGCCAAAGCAACGCCGTAGCAAAAGCCAGCGCATGCCGAACTGATGTCGGTGGCCGCGGCGTCCAAGGCGCCAACACGGTAGGCCAACTCGGCCGCCGCGGATGGCGTCGGATAGGGGTGCGTGACCGTGGCTACCAGGACGAAACCGATCTGTTCGGCGGCAATCCCCGAGGCGTCGATGGCCTTCGTTGCTGCGGCGACGCCGATGTCGACCACGGTCTCGTCCGGGGCGGCGTACCGGCGTTCGACAATGCCGGAGCGCTCTCGGATCCACTCGTCGGTGGAGTCGATGAGTTCGCACACTTCGGCGTTGGTGACGACCCGCTCAGGTCGGTAACTTCCCACGGACATGATGCGAGCGTGAGGTGCGCCGCCGGGTGAGGAGATGGTCGCGGTCACAGGGCGTCCTCCTCATACGACGGGTGGAGGCGGACGAGTGGTTGACCGGGGGAGACCGGATCGCCATCCTCGACCAGCCACTCGACGACGGTGCCGCCATGCGGTGCGCTGACGTCAGCGGAGTCGCGGAGGTTGGCCACGGTGCCTACGACGGCACCTGGCTCGAGCTCCCCGCCGGTCGTGGTGACGCCACCGTGCGGTGAGTGGAAGGTGCCCTTCATGGGCGAGACGACCAGTCGCCAGGATGGCGAGGTGTCGAGCGGGCTGCGTCCGCCGTGCTCTGCGACGAGGTTCCATGCGGCCTGCAGATCGTCGGGAGTGTTCAACGCCAGAGTCTGCACGCCTGGCAACGCGCGTTTGGCCAGTCCGGTCAGCGTGCCGGCCGGAGGGATCTCGATCAGTGCGGTGACGCCGAGGTCGGCCATGGTGGACATGCACAGGTCCCAACGCACCGGGCGTGACACCTGCAGAACGAGTCGCTTGAGGACGTCGCGACCATCGTGGATGACGCGCCCGTCCGCGTTCGAGAGCAACTGGATGCGTGGATCGTGGGTCGAGATCGCTCGGGCGTAGGCACCAAGAACCTCGACGGCCGGGGCCATGTAGTCAGTGTGGAAGGCACCGGCGACCTGCAGGGGACGCACGCGGGCGCCCTCGGGCGCGAAGTCAGCCAACGCGTCGAGCGGACCGGCGACGACGATTTGCCCGGCCCCGTTGATATTGGCGGCCGTCAGTTTGGCGGCTTCCGCGGCCGCAACGACGACATCGGGATCCCCGCCAAGCACCGCGCTCATGCCGGTCGGTGTTGCCGCAGCGGCATGAGCCATCGCCCGACCGCGCTCGCGCACGAAGACCATGGCTTGCTCGGCGGAGATCACGCCGGCTGCTGCGGCAGCGGTGATCTCTCCGACGCTGTGGCCCGCGCCGACCGCGACCTTGCTGAAGGCTTCATTCGGATGGGGGAAGAGCGACAGGAGCGTGACCAAGCCCGCGCCGACAAGGAGCGGCTGGGCGATAGCGGTGTCACGGATGGTGTCGGCGTCCGATCGCGTCCCGTGCTCAATGAGATCGATTCCGCTGACCGCGGAGAGCCACTCCAGTCGGGCCGCAACTTCTGGAACGTCGAGCCACGGGGTGAGGAAGCCGGGGGTCTGGGCACCCTGTCCGGGAGCGACAACGACGAGCACGAGCGTCACCCTTCCGCATGGGCAGCTCGGCGTGCTCTGTCGGAGACACCAATGTCAATGCCCTGATGTTGTAGGAAACCTACAATCTACTCAGGCTCAGGGCGAGGCGAATAGCCAATCGATCGCGAGTATCGAGGGGGGACCGGCCAATGAGCACCTCGATCCGTCGAATCCGATGGCGAACGGTGTTGGGGTGCACGAACAGGGCGCGGGCCGTGCCCTCAATGGTGCCCTCCTCTTCGAGGAGGACCTCCAACGTTCGAACCTGGTCGGGGTCGAGTGGGGCGGTGACCTCGGCGATCAGCTGATGGCGCGCCCTGTCCTCACCGGCGAGGACCCGCTCCGGGAGCAGGTCGTCGGCGTGGCATGGACGCGGTGCTGTCGGCCACGCCGGGGCGACGCCGTAAGCCGAGAGGGCGGCCCGGCAGGACGAGGCGACGTCCTCGATGCCGGTGATGGTGGGGCCGATCATGAGTGGGCCGGATCCGAAGTGAGGAGCGAGCAGGCGAGCGGTGCGCTCCCCGTCGAGGGTGCCACTGGCCAAGACCACAAGTGCAGATCCGTGAAGTCCGGTGAGCAGGGTGAGGTCGTGATGCTCGGCGGCTCTCCGCATGACCTGAAGAGCGGCCGCGGTGTCGCCAACCGGTGGCGCACCCACCAGGGCGACTGCCTGCGGGTACCAGGACAGCGCTGCGGCCTGGCTGATGATGTCGGCCTCGGTCTCACCGCGCAGCAGTGACTCCATGACCTGCGCTTCGAGGCGCGCGTCCCAGGCACCCCGTGCCTCAGCTGCGCGCGCATAGATCTCCGCGGCCGCGAAGGCAATCTCGCGTGAATACGTGAGCACCGCGTCGCGCACATCGGCCGCCGAGTCCGGACCGGCGAGTTCGGGCAGGAGTTCTTCGAGCAGATCGACGGTGCATCGCACCATCTCCACGGTCTGTTCGAGCGAGATGGCACCCGCCAGTTCGCGGGGCGCCGTCGCGAAGACATCCGCTGCGCTTGGTGTCGCGTTAGTTGGGTCCCGATACCAGGCGATGACGGCACCCACGCCGGCTTGGGCAATGAGTCCCACCCAGGACCGCTGCTCGGCCGGGAGATCGCGGAACCACGCGAGCCGCTCGTCCATGCGCGCGGTGGCCGCGGTGGCCAATTGACCGGATGCACGCTCAAGTTTGCGCGCCGTGGCGGCCCGGCGGTCGGACACGTCTAGCCGAGCCCCGCGGAACTGAGACCGGTGAGATCGCCGATGACACGACCAATGACGAAGGTCACCGCGGCTGCTAGTGCGCCCACGGCAAATTGCCGAAGAGCACCGCGAACGACGCCACGGCCGGAGAAGCGACCCACGAGCCCGCCCACGACCAGCATGGCGATGACCGACAGCACGATGGCCGTCACCAGTGCCATGGTGCCGGTGAGGAAGATGTAGGGCAGGACCACGACGAAGGCCCCGATGGCGAAGGCCAGGAAGCTCGACGCGGCGACCTTGTACGGGTTACCGAGTTCGTCAGGATTGAGTCCGAGCTCTTCGCGGGCCAGCGTGTCGAGAGCCTTGTCGGGGTCGGCGAAGATCTTGTCGACAGCAGCTCGCGCCGTCTCTCGGTCCATGCCCTTCGCCCGGTAGATGAGCTCGAGTTCCCGGCGCTCTTCTTCGGGCTTGTCGCGAAGTTCGGCAGCCTCCATGTCGAGTTCGCGGCGGAAGAGATCGCGTTGACTCGCGACGCTGACGTATTCACCGGCCGCCATGGAGAAAGCTCCGGCCAACAATCCGGCGATACCAGCAAAGAGCACGACGCCGCGATCCGTCCCGGTTCCGGCGAAGCCCATTACCAGGGCGGTGTTGGAGACCAGGCCATCGCTGATGCCGAAAATCGCGGCTCGGACGGAGCCGGAGGCGTCGATCTTGTGCCACTTCTCGCCGAGGTCGACGGTGCCGTCGGCGGCGACGACGCTAGGGCTCGTCGCCGGCGCGCGCCCACCGCGCAGACGGCGAAAGGTTTCGGCGTGCTCGCGCTCATCGGCGGACATCGAGTCAGGTGCGTCGGGTTCGTCGTCGTACATGCCAGCGTTGGCGCCCTCTTCTTCCTCAAGGTCTGCGAGTACGCCATCCATGCCGGCAGCACGTGCCCGCGCGACCATGGCCGCATCCTGCGGATCGAGGGTCGTGGGTGCGGGCGGGACGTCGATCCCGGCCTCGGCCAACTTCTGCACCCAGTGCGCCGCGTGATGCTCTTCGATGTCGGCGAGTTCGAGCAGTGCCTCACGCCGTTCGCCATCGCTGACGTCCGCCAAAGCGCGATAGAGCAGTGTTGCCTTACGCTCGGCCTCCAGGTAGCGCAGGAAACGACGTGGGTCGCGACTGCTCATCCGGTCCCCTCAGTGTTGCCCGCGTCGGCCTTTGATGGGTCGAGCAGGTGGTACCTATCGATGGCCTCGGCCAATGTGGCGCGATCGAACCGGCCGGCATCGGCGAGCCCGGTGAGCGTGCGGACCGTGATGGACTCCGCGTCGACAAGGAAGTGGCGACGCAGCGCACCGCGGGTGTCGGACATACCCCATCCGTCCGTGCCGAGTGTCAGGTAGTTCGCGGGGATCCAGGTGCGCAACTGATCCTGGACCGCGCGCATGAAGTCCGAGACTCCGACCACGAGGTCGCCGCGACCGGCGAGCCGCTCGGTGACGAACGGCTGGCGCTGCGGCTCGGTCGGATGCAGGAAGTTCCAGCGGTCCACCTCGAGCGCCTCACGGCGCAGTTCGTTCCAGGACGTCACGGACCACACGTCGACGTCGACATTCCAGTCCTCGCGCAGCAGTCGCTGGGCCTCCATGGCCCAGTTGACCGCCACGCCCGAGGCCATGAGTTGAGGCTTGGCTCCCTCGCCGGTGCCGGACGACACCAGGTGCATGCCACGAAGGATGCCGTCGACGTCGACGTTCTCCGGCTCGGCCGGCTGCGGGTAGGGCTCGTTGTAGACGGTGAGGTAGTAGAAGACGTCCTCGGAATCCTCGCCGTACATGCGTCGCAGGCCGTCGGCGACGATGTGGCCGATCTCGTAGCCGTACGCCGGGTCGTAGGCGACGACGGCCGGGTTGGTCGACGCCAGGAGCAGCGAGTGTCCGTCTTCGTGCTGAAGGCCCTCACCGTTGAGGGTGGTGCGGCCAGCGGTCGCGCCGAGCACGAACCCGCGAACCATCTGGTCCATCGCCTGCCAAAAGGCGTCGCCGGTCCGCTGGAAACCGAACATCGAATAGAAGATGTAGATCGGGATCATGGGCTCGCCGTGGGTCGAGTAGGACGAGCCCGCGGCGATGAAGGAGGCGACTGACCCGGCCTCGTTGATGCCCTCGTGCAGGATCTGGCCGTCTTTGGCCTCCTGGTAGTTCAAGATCAACTCGCGGTCGACCGAGATGTACTGCTGACCGCCGGGGTTGTAGATCTTGGCCGTCGGAAACAGGGAATCCATGCCGAAGGTGCGGGCCTCGTCAGGGATGATCGGCACGAAGCGCGCACCGATGCCCTTGTCGCGCATAAGGTCCTTGAGCAGGCGGACGAAGGCCATCGTGGTCGCGACGGGCTGCTTGCCGGATCCGCGTTGGACGACCTCGTAGGACTCCTTGGGCGGCATCGGTAGTGCCGCGGCGCGCGTACGGCGCTCGGGGACGGAGCCGCCAAGACGCCGACGCCGGTCAATCATGTAGCGGTAGGCCTCAGAGTCCGGTCCCGGGTGGAAATACGGCGGGGAGTAGCCGTCACCGAGTTGCTCATCGGTGATGGGCAGGTGCAGCCGGTTGCGGAATTCCTTGAGGTCGTCCAGCGTCAGCTTCTTCATCTGGTGGGTCGCATTGCGGCCCTCGAAGTGACGACCGAGGGTGTGACCCTTGATCGTCTTGGCCAAGATCACCGTCGGCTGGCCGGTGGTCTCCACGGCGGCCTTGTAGGCGGCGTACAGCTTGCGGTAGTCATGGCCACCGCGCTGGAGACTCCAGATTTCGTCGTCGCTCCAGCCCTCGACCAACTTCGCCGTTCGCGGATCGCGACCAAAGAAGTGCTCGCGGATGAAGGAGCCGTCCTCGGCTTTGTACGTCTGGAAGTCGCCATCCGGCGTGGTGTTCATGAGATTGACGAGCGCACCATCGCGATCCTTGGCGAGGAGCTCGTCCCACTTGCGGCCCCAGACGACCTTGATGACATTCCAGCCGGCGCCACGGAACAGAGATTCAAGCTCCTGGATGACCTTGCCGTTGCCGCGGACGGGGCCATCGAGGCGCTGAAGGTTGGCATTAACGACGAAGACGAGGTTGTCGA
Source organism: Candidatus Nanopelagicales bacterium (assembly GCA_023263845.1). Taxonomy (GTDB): domain Bacteria; phylum Actinomycetota; class Actinomycetes; order S36-B12; family S36-B12; genus Mxb001. The sequence goes on from JALQUH010000228.1 coordinate 17,693, forward strand.
GTTCCTCTCGCGCGGCGAGGCCGAGGGCGCCGACCGATTCGACCTCATCCATCTCGCCGTCGCCGAGGAAGGCCCACACACGCTGCTGTGAGGTGTCCTTGATGCCGCGGTTGTGCAGGTACTTGTTGAAGCGAGCCTGGTAGATCGCCGAGAGCGGCCCGAGTCCCATGGAGACGGTGGGGAACTGCCAGAACCACGGCATGAGCCGGGGGTGGGGGTACGACGGAATGCCACCGCCGGCGTGGGACAGCTCCTGGCGGAATCCGTCGAGCTGGCCCTCGCTCAGTCGCCCTTCGAGGAAGGCGCGTGCGTAAATGCCGGGGGAGGCGTGGCCCTGGAAGTAGACCTGGTCACCGCCGCCGGGGGCGTCCGGGCCGCGGAAGAAGTGATTGAAGCCGACTTCGTAGAGGGAGGCCGACGAGGCGTAGGTCGAGATATGGCCACCGACGCCGATGCCCGGGCGCTGGGCTCGGTGCACCATGATCGCCGCGTTCCAGCGGATGTAGCTGCGGATCTCACGCTCGAGAGCCTCGTCGCCGGGGAACCACGGCTCCATCTCGGGGGAGATGGTGTTGATGTAGTCGGTGGAGCGCAGGCTCGGGATGCCGACGTTGCGCTCGGCGGCGCGTCGCAGGAGGGACAGCATGAGGTAGCGCGCTCGGTAAGGGCCGGCTGCATCGACGATCTGGTCAAGTGACGAGGTCCACTCGGCGGTCTCCTCCGGATCCACGTCGACGTACTGAGTGGGCAGTCCGCCCGCCAGCAGGGGTGGCTGGTGGAACGGGTCCAGTGAGAATGACATCAATGCCCTTTCGGTCGGCGGCAGCGCCACGGGATCGCCGTTGCGCCGGTGCTTGGTCCATTCTCCCGTATTCGGCGCAGTTCAGGACGCGGACCCCGAATCAGTGCTAAGGCAAGCGAGGGCCAATCCGTCCGGATTGCTTGCGCAAAGACCGCCGGTCCGGTGGACTACGCGTGTGAGCCCTGAGGCGGCGGTGGCCGCATGAGCGGTGACGGACAGGTTGCCGTGCTCGGCGTCGAGCCGAATTCCGTTGTGTGGGAGATCGGCGTGGACGCCGACTGCGATGAGGAATTGCGGTCCGCGCTCGCGGAGGCTGACGGCGTCGAGATCGTCGATGACGACTACGACGACGTCGTCGATGTCGTGCTCCTGTGGTGGCGCGACGATGATGGTGATCTGGTTGACGCGCTGGTCGATGCGATCGGGCCACTCGCTGATCACGGTGTTGTGTGGCTGCTCACCCCCAAGCCGGGGCGAGATGGACACATCGAGGCAGAGGACATCGCTGATGCGGCGCCGACTGCTGGGTTACAGCAAACCTCCACGGTGAGCGCGGGCCGCGATTGGCAAGGCACCCGACTTGTGGCGCCACGCGCTGGTCGCCGCTAGGTCGACCCTGTCACCAGAGGACAGTTAGCCGCGAAAGCGACGCCACGCCCGCCCCAACCCCTGCGCTGCGCTGCCCGCTGCTCGACCGGCCCGTTTAGCCATGTCGACCGTCCCCGCGTAGGCCGCGAGAGCCGTGCCCAAACCTTCGGTGCCGGGCAGGCCCGGTGCGGTGGCGAGCATGCGGGCAACCCGCAGGAGCCCGCCGAGATCCTCGGCGTGGATACGCCCGTCGGCGTACGCAGTGAAGGCCGAGGACCGGCCGGAGGCGATGTCGAGCACGTCGGCCGTGGGAGCGGACAGGCTCGGCACGTTCTTGGGGAGCTCATCAAGGATCACTGTGCGCCAAGCGGCGCCGGCAGATGAGGTGGCGACGGTGATGGTGGGGGTGCTGACACCGAGGCGCAGGGGGTTCGCTGGCGTCCCGGCGTGCTGCTGGGCGGCGACGGCACCGACCGCGTCGATCAGCGCGACGAGGCCGGTGTCCAGGAGCGAATTCGGAGCCTGGACTCCGCACGGTGCGAGGTCGAGGGCGGCCACCGCGCACTGATAGGCCGACGCAGCCACCAGAGTTCCCATGGGGACAACGCCGAGGGCGCCGCCCACCGGCAGCAAGGACTCGCTGGCCACCTCATCGGACGCCGACCACGAGGCGATGTCGTCACGTGCCCGTTGCAGCGACGTGATGAGGGCGGGGTCGTATTCGTGGGCGTCGACGACGCGGGCCTCGATGTCCTTGAGTGGCTCGGCCGTGGTGATTCCAGCGAGTGCGTCGGCTCGGATGGCCGACAAGGGGCGTCCCTCGGGCCACGAACCGAGCACGACCAGAATGCGTCCGGCCGATCGACCGGACTTGCGGGAGGGGTCGCGCAGATCGAAGCGGCCCAGGAGGGAGAGCAGGTCATCCCAGGCGCCCGTGGTGGCTTCCAACGTTCCGTTCAGGTCGGCCGAGATGCGCCCGCGGTCGCCCGCGACCGGGGCGAGGTCGGCGGACGGCATGGCGCCATCCTGCACGCCGAGCCCGCATCCGCGCAGGCCGGACCGGCTGAAGATGCGGGAGGGACTGATCGGGTGTGGACTAGGCGCAGTGACCGGCGGGGGCCCGAGACCCCGCCGGTCACTCCGTGTTTGGGATGGGCCAGGCACGTGGTGCGCGAGACTGTGGGCCCGGCCGGCCTCGAACCGACGACCCCTTCCTTGTAAGGGAAGTGCTCTACCAACTGAGCTACAGGCCCCGTCCGACCGGTGATCGCCCGGGCGGCACCGGATAAGGGTGCCAGACGCTAGCCTCGGGCTGTGCCCACCCTCCGCCAGATCATCGATTGTCTAGAGCGGCGCTACCCGCTCGCCACCGCTGAGCCGTGGGACGCCGTCGGTTTGGTCACCGGCGTTCACGATCAGCAGGTTGACCGGGTCCTGTGGGCGATGGACCCCGTCGAATCCGTCGTCGACGAAGCCATCGCCGAGGGTGCGGACCTCATCGTCACCCACCACCCGCTCTTCCTTTCCGGTGTGCATTCGGTGGCCGCCACCACCACAAAGGGTCGGACAATCCACCGATTGATCTCCTCCGGGATTGCGCTGTACACCGCGCATACGAACGCCGATGTCGCGACCCCGGGGGTGAGCGATGCGCTGGCGGTGGCCCTGGGGTTGACGGACCTTGAGCCCCTCGGGCCCGAGGGACTAGGTCGGATCGGGAGCTTGCCCGAGCCCGTGTCCCTGCTCCAGTTTGCTGAGATCGTCGCTGCCAAGACTCCGCGAACCGCGCACGGCGTGCGCGCGGCCGGGGATCCGAAGCGGGTGGTCCAACGGGTTGCCGTCTGTGGTGGATCGGGCGACTCGCTCATGAGTGTTGCCAGCGAACGTGGTGCGGACGTCTACGTCACGGCCGACGTGAAGCACCATCGCACGCTGGATCACCTTGAGGATGGGGGCTGCGCCATCGTCGACATTGCCCACTGGGCCAGCGAGTGGCCGTGGCTGCCGCAGGCCGCGGCACTCCTCATCGAGGATCTGGGTGGCGAGGGCGCTACCGTGACGTGCACCGTCTCGAGTACCCCCACCGATCCGTGGGCATTCACCGTGAGGAGCGCGGAGTGAAGGCTGAACCGCACATCCAACTCGCCCTTCTCGATGTGCAGGCCCATGACCTCGAGATCGATCGGGTTCGGCATCGCCGCAGCACGCTGCCGGAGGCGGCCCGGGTCACCGAGTTGGAGACATCGCTGCGCAAACTGACCGATCGGATCACCGCGGCGAATGTGGAGGTCGGCGATCTGGAGGTGGAGCAGCGCAAGGCTGATGCCGACGTCGACCTGGTACGGCAGCGGGCGGCCAAGGATCAGCAGCTCCTCGACGCGGGCACGGTGAACGATGCCAAGCAGTTGACCAACCTGCAGCACGAACTCGAATCGCTGGCTCGGCGGCAGAACGAACTCGAAGATGTCGAACTGGAGATCATGGAGCGCTTGGAGGACGCGACCCGCAACAGGGACTCCCTTGTCGCGGAGCAGGCCGACCTCCAGGCCGAACTCGCGATCGCCGTAGAGGCTCGCGACGAGGCTTTGGCAACCCTGGCAGCGCAGGAGCAGGTGGCCATGGCCGATCGGGACGCATCAGCCGCAGGAGTGGCTGCGGATCTTCTCGCGATGTACGACCGACTCCGCGCGGACAACGGCGGCATCGGTGCCGCGCAGTTGCATCGCGGCCGCTGCGAGGGATGCCGCATCGAACTCACTCCGGTGGACATCGGACGCATCCGCGAAGCCGCACCGGACGAGGTACTGCGCTGTGAGGAATGCCGGCGGATCCTCGTACGCACCGCCGAGTCGGGCCTATGAGTCGTCGCCTCGTGGTCGAGGCCGACGGCGGTTCCCGCGGGAACCCCGGCCCCGCGGCGTTCGGTGCCGTCGTCCGTGACGCGGACACCGGACAGGTACTTATCGAAGTTGCCGAGACCATCGGCGAAGCCACCAACAACGTGGCGGAGTACCGCGGCCTCATCGCCGGCCTCGAGCAGGCCCTGTCGATCGATCCCGAGGCCGAAATCGAGGCGCGCTTGGACTCCAAGCTTGTCGTCGAGCAGATGTCCGGCCGCTGGTCGATCAAGAACGCCGGAATGCGCGAGTTGGCTCTTCGGGCGCGCGACCTGCGTGCCACGGTGACCTACACCTGGGTCCCGCGCGCCGAGAACAGGCTCGCTGACGCCTTGGTCAACGAGGCACTCGATACGCAGGTGGGCAACGCCGAGGTCCGCGTTCTGCGCTTCCCGACCGAGGGACTGCCCGAGACCGACGACGTCGTAGGCGAAGCGCTCGAGGAGCGCGCCACCGAGCAGCGGGAGGGTGCCGCGCCACCGAAGATGGTGGGTTGGGCCTCGGATCTGGGCACCCCGACGGTGACATTGCTCGGTCGGCACGGCGCGACCGAGTTCAGCCTGGAGAAGCGATTCTCCGGTCGTGGCGGATACGACGCGCCGCTGGCCCCGGTCGGCGTTCAGCAGGCCGAGGCCCTGGCGCGCGAAGTGGCCGCCCGCGGGGGAGTGGAGGCCATCGTCTGCTCACCGCTCCTGCGCACTCAGCAGACCGCGCAGATTCTCGCCGATCGAGTCGGGGTTCCCATCGAGGTGGACGACGGGATCGCCGAGTGTGCCTTCGGCGAATGGGACGGCTACACCTTCGCCGAGGTCAATGAGAAGTGGCCGCGAGAACTCAGTGAGTGGCTGGGCTCCACCGATGTGGCACCGCCCGGGGGAGAGTCGTTTACCGATTGCCTGGACCGTGTCGATGCTGCACGCCGACGGATCCTGGCTCAGCATGCGGGAAAGCGGGTGGCGCTCATCTCCCACGTGACTCCGATCAAGATCATGACCGGAATCAGCGTCGATGCACCGCTGTCATCGAGCCTGTACCGCATGGAACTCTCGCCGTGCTCGTTGACAACGATCGCCTGGTTCCCTGACGGCAATCGAAGCCTGTTCGGCTTTGCCGAATCTGCCCATCTGCGCGGAGTAGGCAGCGGTTTCGGCGTCTAGATCTCCGTGACGATCACGTCGATCGTCCACGGCAGCCCGTCCTTCTTCGGGGGCGCCAGCTCGACTCGGTAGCCCGCGGACCCTAGGGCACCGGCAAGATCGGGGACGGAAGCCGGACGCGGCTCGGCAAGGAGCGACCGAACCAGGCGCCCCTTGGTGGCTTTGTTGTGGTGGCTGACGACACTGCGCTTGCCGGCCTTCTCGTGGAGCACGCGCGCCACGGCGGTGCGGTCGGCGAGCTGCGTGGGCACCGGTCCGAGACCGACGTACGACGTTGAACGAAGGTCAAGGATCACGCCACGCTTGGCCGTCACGCTGAGTTCGTGCTGGACGGGGTCACGCCACGCTGCGGCCAGGCGCCCCACGCGCGACAACGTGGTGTCGGCCGAGAGGCGGTACGCCGGAATCCGGTCGCCCAACCGGACCAGTCCGAACAGCGCGGAGGCAATCGCGATATCCGCGGACGCACGACGCTTCTGCGCGGCGCTCACGGTGGCGAAGTCCAGGGCGTCGTACAGCACACCGGTGTAGACCGCTGCGGCGGGCGCCGTTGGAATAGACCACAGGTCGGCGTCGCGTTGGAGTTCTTCGGTCTGCTTAGCCGAAATGCCGAGGACCTGCCGAGCCTTGGCTGCGGGGCCTCGGGCGAGGCGGACCAGGCTGTCCGCGACGGCCTGCCGTGTGTCGGTCAGCGTGGGGAAGGACAACGTGGCCAGCTCGAGAGGGCCACCGCGTGAAGGGGTGGTCTTGCCCTCGCTGGGCGGCAACAGGATGAGCACGGGAGTCGACCCTAGCGGCAGCGGCTACCCTGGGAGCGCGGCGGACGAGCCGACCGGGTGATCGCGGCAGCCTCCAGTTGTCGAGGAAAGTCCGGACTCCACAGGGCAAGGTGGTGGGCAACACCCACCCGGGGTGACCCGCGGGACAGTGCCACAGAGAACAGACCGCCGGTCTTCGGACCGGTAAGGGTGAAACGGCGGTGTAAGAGACCACCAGCACCGCAGGCGACTGCGGTGGCTCGGCAAACCCCACCCGGAGCAAGACCAAGAGGACCTTCGGGTCCATAGCAGGGAGCGGCCCGCTCGGTCCGCAAGGACCAATCCTGCTGGTAGGTCGCATGAGGTCACCGGCAACGGTGATCCCAGATGGATGATCACCCCTCGCTTCGGCGAGGACAGAATCCGGCTTACAGGTCGACTCGTCCGTCGCGCCGCAATCCCTTGGATCAATGCCTCACGTCGAAGCGTCCGTCTCGGTTCGCTTGGCCATCTTCAGCAACTTGTTGAGGTGCTTGTCCAGCACCTTGCTGATGTCGCGAGCACCAGCAGACTTGACCGCCTGGATTGGTTCGCCGGTGCTCTCGGCCTGCTGCAGCGCCACACGCTCGGGCAGGGTCGGCTTCAGCAGCACGCCGGACCCGTGAATCTCGACGAGTTCGCGCTTGCGGTACCGGTGCTCGTCAGTCTTCTCGCGGAGTCGATTGAGCACGATCCCGGCGAATTCCAGATCAGGGTTCACCGTTGCCCGGATCTCATTGATCTCATCAATCGCTCGCTCGGCACCCTGGGCACCGAAATACGACGGGGTGGTGACGACGACGGCCAAGTCGGAGGCTGCCAGCGCCTCGCGCGTGAGCGCGCCGAGGGATGGCGGGCAGTCGATAATGACCAGGTCGTAGCCCTCGAGCCGCTTCAGCGCCCGGGCCAGTTTGGGCACGAAGCGTCGACTGCCGGTCCACGAGTCGTGGCGGATGAGCTCGGGGTCGCTGGTGAGGACATCCACCGAGCCGGGGCCGCCGGTCCAGGCGGTCTTGGAGATCGACTCGCGCAGCGTGTCCGCGGTGGGATGTCCGAGGACGGTCGCGGCGCTGTGCGAGCGCTTACGGGAGCGCAGGATTGACGAGGCGTTGCCCTGCGGATCGAGGTCGATCACCAGCACGCTGAGGCCACGTTTGAGGGCCGCACCGGCGATTCCGAGAGCGTAGGAGGTCTTCCCGACCCCGCCCTTGAGACTGAGCACGCTGATAACGGTCACGAGACCACAGTGTGTCGGTTCTAGGATCTCGCCGCAGCCCCGGGTCCGAAATTCCTGGCGATTCCGGGCCGGTTCCCTCGTGACTCGACCCTACTCCTGGGGGACCGATGTGGGGTATGCCGTGACCGGGGATGTAGGGCCGGCCTCGAGGTCGTCGGCGATGATGGCGCACAGGCGACCGAACTCGGCGAACTCCTCCGCCGTGAGCACATCGACCAGGCGAGCCCGGACGCTGGCGACGTGCGCTGGCGCTGCGCGGACGAGGAACTCCCAGCCGTCGGTGGTCATGATGGCGTAGGCGCCGCGGCGGTCGTCCTCGCACCGTTCACGCTCCACCCAACCGGCCTGCTGCAGGCGATCGACCTGATGGGTGAGGCGACTGCGCGAGGACAGCGTTGCCTCGGCAAGCTCGCTCATGCGCAGGCGACGGCCGGGGGCCTCGGACAATCGGACCAAGATCTCGTAGTCGGCGAGGGAGATACCGGCGGTCTCCTGAAGGTCGCGGCTGAGCCGATCGGGCAGGAGGAGGGAGACAGCGATCCAGGCCCGCCACGACCTCTGCTCAGCGTCGCTCAGCCAACGCGATTCGTGGTTCATCTGGTCTTGGGGCATAGCGCGCCTCAGGGGCGCCCATCGGTGAGCTGCCAGATGCGGACGCCCCCGCGGATCCCGGCCGAGTTCGACACGATGGTGCCCTTGGGTCCAACGTCCGCCGGATCAAGGCGCTTGGCATTGCCGCCGCCGACGTACAGGTGATCGAAGTACAGCATGTCGTGGAAAATTCCGATGACTCTTCGGACCATCGGAATCCAGCGCTTCGTGCCGATCTGCTTTCTCGCCGCCTCGCCGAGGGCGATGTCTATGCTGCGCGTCTTGGAGAAGGGCCCGTGGGACAACTCGA
>JALQUH010000229.1 GCA_023263845.1 Candidatus Nanopelagicales bacterium
TGATCTGCAGGTACGGGCCATCGATCGCGAGCTTGTCGTAAGCGCGGGCGGCCATGAGGATCCGCATCAAGATGTAGTGGTAGGCGTCGCCGACGTCGTACCCCCCGGGCTGCTCGCCCACGACGAGAGATTTCATGTTGATGCTCGCCATGAAGTCCGCCGGGCCGAAGATGATCGTCTCCACCCGCGGCGAGGCAGCTGCGATCGCGTCGACGTTCGTCAACCCCATCGCATTCTCGATCTGCGCCTCGATGCCGATTCGACCGATTTCGAGTCCGTGCGACTTCTCCAACTGCGTCAGCAGCAGGTCCAGCGCCACAATCTGGTCGGCCGTCTGCACCTTGGGCAGCATGATGCAGTCCAAATTGGCGCCCGCACCTCCGACGACCTCGACGACGTCGGCATAGGTCCACTGCGTCGTCCAGTCATTGACCCGGACCGCGCGCACCTTGCCGTCGTACCCACCCTCGTTGAGGGCCGCGACGATGTTCTTGCGCGCCTCGGGCTTGGCCAGCGGGGCGACCGCATCCTCGATATCCATGAAAACCTGGTCTGCCGGAAGACCCCGAGCCTTGTCCAGCATCTTCGGGCTGGAGCCAGGAACGGCGAGGTTGGAACGACGGGCACGCAGCGGTCGGGAAACCGGAGCGGCAACCCCCGAGGTCATCGACGACATGGCCCGACCCTAGCGCCCGAGATGAGTGATCGCTGACTACCCATGGCGAAGGACCGGGGCGGCCCCCCACACGAGTACCCTTGGGCCACGTGACCACTCCCACCCGCGTCTTCGTCGCCCGACTGGCGCGCGCCGAGGTCTTCGACCCGCGTGCAGACCAGGTCGGGCGCGTTCGCGACGTCGTGGTCGCACTACGGGCCGATTCCCAGCCGCCGCGCGTCGTCGGGCTCGTCGTGGAGGTCGTCGGCCGACGCCGGATCTTCGTCCCCATGACCCGCGTCACCGCCATCGACAGCGGCCAGGTGGTCGTCAGCGGCGTGGTGAATCTCCGCCGCTTTGAGCAAAGGCCCATGGAGACCCTGGCCATCGGCGAACTCATCGATCGTCGTGTCACGCTCATCGATCCGTCGCGCTCCGCTGACCCCATGACGGTCACCATCGTCGACCTCGGCATCGAGCAGCGACCCAACCGCGACTGGTACCTCACACAGCTCTTCATTCGCGAGGGCGGTGGCCTGCGTCGCAAGGGTCAGACCCGCATCGTCGACTGGGCCGCCGTGGACGGTCTAACCCTCCCGCAGGAGCAGGGAGCCGAACACTTCCTGGCCACCATCGACGACATGCGCGCGCCCGACCTGGCGAACACGCTGCAAGACATGTCGGCAAAGAGGCGCCTCGAAGTTGTGCAGGCACTTGAGGACGAGCGACTCGCCGACGTCCTCGAGGAGTTGCCCGAGGAGGATCAACTCGAGATCGTCCAGGCCCTCGAGGCCGAGCGCGCCGCCGACGTTCTGGAGGAGATGGATCCCGACGATGCTGCCGACCTGATCTCCGAACTCCCGCCGGAGCAGGCCGCGGATCTCCTTGAGCGCATGGAGCCCGACGAGGCCGACGACATCCGGCGCCTCCTTGTCTACGGCGACTACACCGCCGGCGGAATGATGACGACCGAGCCGATCGTGCTCGCCCCGGATGCCACCGTGGCGGAGGCCCTCGCGCGCGTCCGCGCCCCCGAACTCTCCCCGTCGCTCGCTGCTCAGATCTACGTCACTCGCCCGCCAACGGACACGCCTACCGGGCGCTACCTCGGCACGTGCCACTTGCAGCGCCTACTCCGGGAGCCACCGTCGGCTCTCGTGTCGGGCATCGTTGACACGGCCCTTGAACCGATCTCACCGGAGACCGACGTGCCGACCGTCGCGCGCTACTTCGCGACGTACAACCTCGTGGCCCTGCCCGTCGTCGATGCCGACGACCACCTCCTCGGCGCCGTCACCGTCGATGACCTCATCGACCACATGCTGCCGAAGAACTGGCGCGACACTGCGGAGACGCGATGAAGACCCCCCGTCGACGTGGCGAACTACGCATGGACCAGCCGCTGGAGCGCGGCCGCCTGCGCGGCCCCTCCTACGACCCCGAGCAGTGGGGGCGCCTAAGCGAACGCATCGCGCGGTTCATCGGATCCTGGCGGTTCATCGCCTGGATGACCGCGGTCATCGTCGGCTGGCTCGCGTGGAACATCTTCGCGCCGCAGGACCTCAAGCCCGATCCCTATCCCTTCATCTTCCTCACCCTGCTGCTGTCACTGCAGGCGTCGTACGCCGCGCCGCTCATCCTGTTGGCGCAGAACCGCCAATCGGACCGCGACCGCGTGCAGTATCTGGAGGATCTGGCTACGACCGAACGCCTAGTCTCCGACACCGAGTACCTCGCTCGGGAGATCGCCGCCCTGCGCATGGCCCTCGGCGAGATGGCCACACGCGACTACCTGCGCAGCGAATTGCGCGACCTCTTCGACGAGCTCGGCGAGCGACTTACCGAGCAGGAATCGCACGACGAGGACGACGGTCCTAGCATCGGGGCATGACCTCCATCGATCGCGCCCTCGTCGACGCTGCCCTAGCCCGCGTGGAAGACCCCGAAATTCACCGTCCCATCACGGATCTGGGCATGGTGAAGTCGGTCGACATCGACGGCGACCGCGTCAAGGTGGCGATCTACCTCACCGTGTCTGGCTGCCCCATGCGCGACACGATCACCCAGCGGGTCACGCTGTCTGTCGGTTCGGTCCCCGGCGTACGCCATGTCGATGTCGAACTCGACGTCATGAACGACGAGCAGCGGGCCAACCTGCGCAAGACCCTGCGCGGTGACCAGGAGGAACGCACGATCCCCTTCGCCGATCCGGGCTCGCGGACGCACGTCTACGCCATCACCTCAGGCAAAGGCGGCGTCGGCAAGTCGTCGGTGACGGTCAACCTCGGTGTCGCAATGGCGGCTCAGGGCTTCCGCGTCGGCATCGTCGACGCGGACATCTACGGCCACTCGGTACCGGGGCTGCTCGGTCTCACGCAGGCACCCCACATGGTCGAGGGCATGATCATGCCGCCCGAGGCCTACGGCGTCAGCGCCATCTCCATTCTTCCCTTCAAGCCCGGCGGTAGCGCCGAACCCGTCGCGTTCCGGGGGCCAATGCTTCATCGAGCACTGCAGCAATTCCTGGCCGACGTGTGGTGGGGCGACCTCGACGTTCTGCTGCTCGACCTCCCGCCCGGCACCGGCGACATCGCCATCTCCACCGCGCAGCTCCTGCCAGGCTCCCAGGTCATCATCGTGACGACGCCCCAGACCGCCGCTGCGCAGGTGGCCGTACGCGCGGGCATGCTCGCCGGACAGACACATCAAAAGGTCGCCGGTGTCATCGAGAACATGAGCGGGTTCCCGTGCCCGCACTGCGGTGAGCCGATCGACCTGTTCGGCATCGGTGGCGGCAACGCAGTCGCCGAGCAACTATCCGAAGGACTGAGCACCAAGGTGCCGCTGCTCGGTCGCGTTCCCTTCGACGTGCGACTGCGCGAGGGTGGCGACAGCGGCTCTCCGTTGGTGCTGAGCGATCCGATGGCCCCCGCCGCCGCGAGCCTGATCGAGATCGCCGGGCAGTTGGCGCGCACCCCCCGCGGACTTGCCGGTCAGTCGTTGAACATCTCGCCCGCGAGCCGCTAGCTCGGGTCAGGTCGCGTCAGGATCGAAGCGCGACGAAGGCGCCTCGGTGGACGTGGAATCGGTTGCCGACTCGTCGGACTTCTTCCGGCGGGGAGCGGACTCGATGTCGTCTTCGTCATCGCCTTCCAAGAAGGACTTGGCCAGGCGCCTGGGATGCAGGTCCCGCAACTCGTTGAACGCATCCTGGGCGTCGGAGAGATCCACGCCGGCGGAGTCAGCGAGGTCCTTGCGGGCGTTGCCCGCCATCGCCTTGACGTTGCGCAGGGTGCGGGCGGCGTCGGCTGCGGCACGCGGGAGCCGCTCCGGGCCGAAGATGAGCAGCCCGATCACGGCAAGGATGAGGATTTCGCCCAGGCCGATGTCGAACACCCCGCCAGGGTACGCCGAACTGGCCTGGCACGGGCGGCGCGGGACTAGGCTGGCCTCGTGACCGATGATGCGCTGCTGCCCCCGAGCCCGCTCACCTGGGCCTACGTCGACGACTGGGCTGAGGAGGAGCCGGCCCTGGCCAAACCGCGCAAACTCGCCGCCAAACTCGGTGTGCCTGTGGTGAGTCGCGCGTCGGGATCGGCTCTGCGCTTCCTCGCCGCCGCCGGCGGAGCCAAGGCGATCGTCGAGGTCGGTTCCGGTGTGGGCGTCTCCGGTGCCTGGCTGCTTCAGGGCATGGGCGACACCGGCATCCTCACCACCGTTGACGCGGACTCGGAATTACTCACCGCTGCCAGGGACACCCTCGCGCGGATCGGCTACCCGCATACCCGCGTGCGGGCCATCGCCGGCGACCCGTACGCCGTACTCCCCCGTCTGAGCGATGCCAGCTACGACGCCGTCGTCATCGGCCCCGGAGTCCCGCTCACTCGCGGTGAGGAGCACGATCTCCTGCGCGAGGCGCGTCGTCTGCTACGTCCCGGGGGCACGTTCATCGTGACTCACGCCCTCGGAGACGACGGGGCCGACGCCGATCACCGGGACCTGGCCCAGCATCTGCGCGATGACCCCGACTGGGTCCCAGCCCTGCTCACGGTAGGCGAGGGCATCCTCGTCGCGGTGTTGGCAGCCGTGCCCGTCAACGACGCCGAATAGGGCGCCCCCCGCGCGTTTCCCGGCATGCGAAAGGCCCCGTCCCCCTGAGACGGAGCCTCGTCGCCGAAGTACTGAGATCGAAGTCAGCTGAGCGCACCGTGAAGGGCGTCGCCGAGTTCCTTGACCTCGGTGGCATTGAGTTCGACCACCAGGCGGCCTCCGCCTTCCAGGGGCACTCGCATCACATAGCCGCGACCCTCTTTGGTGACCTCCATAGGGCCGTCACCTGTCCGTGGCTTCATCGCAGCCATGGTCTCCCCTTCCGTGGGCAAAACGAGGCTCCATTATCGCCTACGAGGGCGGATGAAGGCTCACCGGGTGCGACCGGCGCACGTGGCAGTCGGCGAGATGATCATTGACGACCCCGATCGCCTGAAGGGCGGCGTACGCCGTGGTCGGCCCCAGAAAGCGCCAGCCACGCCGTTTCAGATCTCGAGCCAGTCGCATCGAATCCGCAGTGGAGGTGGGCAGCTCACTCAGGCTCACGGGAGTGTCTGGTGCGGCATCGACACAGGCCCATACCCGCTCTTCGAGTACACCGTCCCCCTCCGCTCGCTGCCAGTCTCGAAGGACGCCAGCGTTGGCGATCACCGCCTCGATCTTGCCCCGGTGCCGCACGATCCCCGCGTCGCCAAGGAGGCGCTGCACATCCGGCTCGGCGTACTCGGCCACGACTCCCGGATCGAAGTCGGCGAAGGCCGCCCGGAAGTTGTCGCGCTTGCGCAGGATGGTGAGCCAGGACAGTCCGGACTGGAAGCCCTCAAGGCTGAGCCGTTCGAAGATCCGCTGGTCGCCGTGGACGGGTCGTCCCCACTCATCGTCGTGGTAGCGGCGCATGTCCTCCGGGCCATCGCCCCAGGGGCAGCGAGAAAGTCCGTCGTCGCCGACAACCGCCCCGCTCACCGCACCTCACAGGCCAGGACGTCACACTCCGCGAGGTCGTGTGCCGCGTCGGTCGGGTGGCGTAGAGCGGCCGAGAAGCTGGGGCGCACGAACGCATCGAGGACGACGCATTCGCTCACGAACCCTCCGGTGGGGCATTGTCTGCCTCGGTGATCGCCACTGCCTCGATGACTTCGGCCTCAGCCGTCTCGACCTCGACCACCGGCGCCTGTTCCCCCCGCAGGCGAGCGAGCTCCGCGTCGCGCACCGCGATCTCAGCGCCGAGTCGCTCGACGAGCGCATCCACCTCATCCATTCGGTAGCCGCGCCATGCCTGATCGATGCGCACGTCGTCGAGATCCGCTGGCGCCCATTCGCCAACGCCAGCGGCGGGGAGGCCTTGGAGAGCTTCAGCAGGTGGCGCGTCCGGCAATTCCTCGCGCATGCGACCGGTGGCCAGCAACCAGATACCGGTCACCACGGCCACGCCTGCCACAAGGAAGGCGATCGCCGACCAAGCCGCTCCCATGGCACGATGGTGCCATGGGAGCGTCCGACATGCTTACCGGACCCGAACACTAGGCACATCGACGTCGCACATCGGCATCGCACGATGGACCCAGATCGGAAGGGATCCGACGGAAGGGGATGTACCCGTGAAGACCTCACGCATTGTTGGCATCGTTGCCGCCGCCACCCTGGCGGCCGGTGCCGTGACCGCAACGACCGTTGCACTGGCCGCCGACAACGGAAATGGCAGCGGCAACGGCTCTCAACAGCAAGGCGGCCTACCGGCAGCTCCTGACCTGGGGATGGGTGCGCGCGGCCATGCCGAGGCCCAGGGGCACGGCCCCGGCGAGATGGGCCATCGCGGCCCCGGCGGCATGGGCCAGAAGGGCGGTCCCCGTGGCGAGATGGGCCACATGCTCCACAGCGAGGGCGTCATCGAGGATGCCGACGGCAACTATGTCACCGTCCGCATGCAGGCCGGTGAAGTCACCGCCGTCTCGGCCACCTCGATTTCGGTGAAGAGCGTCGATGGCTACACCTCGACCTACGTCATCACCGACTCGACCGAGCAGGATCGCGACCGCACCGCTGATACGCAGGCCAAGGTCGGCGACAGGGTGTACGTTCGTTCGACGGTCGATGGCGGAACGGCTACGGCAAAGGACATCCACGCGATGTCCGCTGAATTCGTCGCACAGATGGAAGAGCAGCGCGCCCAGCACGAGGACGGCATGGGCGGTGGCATGGGTCATCACGACGATGACGCCGATGACGCCGACGACGCCTCGAACGAGGGTTGATCTGCTCGAGCGAGACACCCAGATCGCCTGCCTCACGCAGGTGATGACGGGTCGCTGGGCGCCGTCAGGCGATAGCGCCAAGCCAGCAACCCCTCGAGTGTCGAGTAGCGGGGCGATTCTCCACCGAATCTGCCCCGCTACTCGACACTCGGCGTGTTTGGCGCCTTCGATAGCCTGCTCGTCATGCACATTGATCCCGTGACCGGATCGGCCAGTGCGCACGGACTGGCGACGTACTCAGACGGCGTCCTCCTCGATGCCTGGTACCCCTCCCCCGTCCTCGACCGCGATCCGCTGCCCGTCCTCGGCATTGATGCCGCCCAGCGGCACGATGAGATCCGCGGGGTCGAGGTTCGCACCATCACGACGGTGATCGAGGACCTACAGGCTCCCCCGGCTGACGCCGCCGACGCCTACCTCCGGCTTCACCTGCTCTCGCACCGTCTCGTGCAGCCCCGCACCATCAACCTCGACGGCGTCTTCGGTCTGCTCGCCAACGTCGCCTGGACCACGCGCGGCCCCGTCGCCATCGATCAGATCGATGCCGCGCGCATGCGAGCCCGATCCCACGGTGAGCCACTCAACGTCCTGGGCGTCGATCGCTTCCCCCGCATGGTCGACTACGTCGTCCCCGCCGGAGTGCGCATCGCCGACGCCGATCGTGTCCGCCTCGGCGCACACTGCGCCGACGGCACCGTCGTCATGCATGAGGGTTTCATCAACTTCAACGCCGGCACGCTCGGACACTCAATGGTCGAAGGTCGCATCTCGGCCGGGGTTGTGGTTGGCGACGGATCCGACATCGGGGGCGGCGCCTCGATCATGGGCACGCTCTCCGGTGGCGGCCAGGAGGTCATCAGCGTCGGCGCCGGCTGCCTCATCGGGGCCAATGCCGGCATCGGGATCAGCCTCGGCGATGGTTCAGTCGTCGAGGCTGGCACCTACGTCACGGCCGGCGCTCGCGTCACCCTCCCCGACGGTGAGGTCGTCAAGGCGCGCGAACTCTCCGGCGCGCCGAACCTGCTCTTCCGCCGCAACTCGATGACCGGTGCGCTCGAGGTCGTCCCCCGGACAGGATCGTGGGGCGGGCTGAACGCCGCCCTGCACGCCAACGACTGAGTCCTCTAGACGGCGCGGTCCTCGATCGGCACGTAGTCGCGCAGGGGGTCTCCGATGTACACCTGGCGCGGCCGTCCGATCTTGGTGTGCGGGTCGCTGATCATCTCGCGCCACTGGGCGATCCAGCCGGGGAGTCGGCCGAGGGCGAAGAGGACCGTGAACATGCGTGTCGGGAAGCCCATCGCCTTGTAGATCAAGCCGGTGTAGAAGTCGACATTGGGATAGAGCTTGCGCTCGATGAAGAAGTCGTCGGCGAGCGCGACTTCCTCAAGTCGGAGCGCGATATCGAGCAGCGGATCCTTGACATCCATTGCGGCGAACACGTCGTACGCCGCCTTCTTCACGATGGCCGCACGCGGGTCGTAGTTCTTGTAGACACGGTGACCGAAGCCCATGAGCTTTACGCCATCCTGGCGATCCTTGACCTGTCGGATGAAGGTGTTGACGCCCCCGCCGGACGCGTGAATGTTTTCCAGCATCTCCAGCACGGCCTGGTTGGCCCCACCATGCAGCGGCCCGAAGAGCGCGTTGATACCGGCCGACACCGAGGCGAAGAGGTTCGCGTGCGAGGAGCCGACGAGGCGCACTGTTGAAGTCGAACAGTTCTGCTCGTGGTCCGCGTGCAAGAGCAGAAGCATGTTCAGCGCCCTGGAGACGGTCGGGTCAACCTCGTATTCCTCGGCCGGAACGCCGAACGTCATGCGCAGGAAGTTGTCGATGAACCCGAGCGAGTTATCGGGGTACATGTACGGCTGCCCCACCGACTTCTTGTAGGCGTACGCCGCCAAGGTTGGCACTTTGGCCATGAGGCGGATCGTGCTGATCTCGACCTGCTCGGGGTCGAAAGGATCGAGCGAGTCCTGGTAGAACGTCGACAGGGCCGAGACCGCTGATGAGAGCACGGGCATGGGGTGGGCATCACGGGGGAAGCCGTCGAAGAACTGGCGCAGTTCCTCATGCAGCATCGTGTGCCGCTTGATCTGCACCTTGAAGGCGGCAAGTTCGTCAGCCGTGGGCAGAAAGCCGTAGATGAGGAGGTAGGCCACCTCGAGGTAGGACGATTGCTCGGCGAGTTGCTCGATCGGGTACCCGCGATAGCGAAGGATGCCCTTCTCTCCGTCGATGTAGGTGATGGCCGACGAGCACGACGCCGTGTTGACGAATCCGTGGTCGAGGGTGACATTGCCGGTGGCGGAGAGCAACGAACTGATGTCGTATCCGGACTCACCAATGGTGGACGGCGCCTCGGAGAGGGGAAGTTCGCCCCCGGGGTACTGCAAGACCGCGTCCGACACCGAGGACCTCCTGATTGCACGCACCCCTTGTGAGGGGCTGTAACCGGACTTCTGCTTGTGCATCCACCGTATCCCCGTCGGGTTCGGCGGCCGCACCCGGTCCTCGGATCAGATACTCAAGGACTCCGCGGCCGAAGCGACGGTGTCGTCGGAGGCCGTGAGGGCCACCCGGACGTGCCGATTCCCCGCTTCTCCATAGAAGTCCCCCGGCGCCACGAGAATGCCCCGCTCGGCCAGCCAGCGCGCGGTATCCCAGCAGTCCATATCGCGCGTAGCCCACAGGTACAGGCCCGCCTCGCTGTGGTCGATCCGGAAGCCCGCCGCCTCGAGGGCGGGCGCAAGGACCTCGCGGCGGCGCAGATAGCGCTCCCGCTGCTCCTGCACGTGCGCGTCGTCCTGCCACGCAACGATGGCGGCCCGCTGCACGGGCAGCGGCACCATGAAGCCCAGATGCTTGCGCACCTCCAGCAGTCGGCGTACGACGTCCGGGTCGCCCGCCAAGGCACCGTACCGGTAGCCGGCCATGTTGGAACGTTTGGACAGCGCATGAAGGGCCAGGACACCGGTCGGGTCCTGCCCGATGACTTCGGGGCTCAGAACGGAAGGCGGTCTGCCCTCCCAACCGAACTCGATGTAGCACTCATCCGAGGCGACGAGCGCGCCAGCCGCCCGAGCTGCGGACACCATCTGTTGAAGCTCCGCCGCGTCCATCACTCGGCCAGTGGGATTGCTCGGGGAGTTCAGCCAGACCAGGTCCGCACCGGCCACCTCGGCCGGGTCATCGGAGACAACGATCTCGCAGTGTGCGAAGAGACCGCCGACGACGTAGGTCGGGTAGGCCAGTTCAGGCACGACGATCCGGGAGCCGGCACCAAGCCCGAGCAGCACCGGCAGGAGTGCCACGACCTCTTTGGAACCGATGGACGGAATGGTCTCCACCTCGGCCGTGACCTCAACACGACGTCGCAGCCAGTCCTCGAAGGCGCGCGCGGCCTCGGGCAGGCCCGCCACCGTCGGATAGCCCGGCGAATCGGCAGCGGCCGAGAGCGCTCGCGCAATGGGCTCTGGCGTCGGATCGACGGGGCTGCCGATGGACAGATCGGCAAAGCGGGGCGACGTACGCGCCAGTTGGCCCAACGGGGCCAGGCGGTCCCAGGGAAAGTCAGGGAGCTTCAGCTGGCATCCTTCGGCGGCACTGAGGCGATGAGGGCGACATCGAACTCCTGGGCCCCGAGCTTGGCCGCGCCACCGGGTGAGCCGAGGTCGTTGAAGAACTCCGCGTTCGCAGCGGTGTAGTCGCTCCACTCCTCCGGCACGTCGTCCTCGTAGTAGATCGCCTCGACGGGGCACACCGGCTCGCAGGCACCACAGTCCACGCACTCATCCGGCTGGATGTAGAGCATGCGCTCGCCCTCATAGATGCAGTCGACCGGGCACTCCTCGATGCACGACTTGTCCTTGACGTCGACGCAAGCCAAAGTGATGACGTAGGTCACCGGACCGCCTTTCGTATCCAGCGTCACCCCGGGGGGACGCGCACAGCACACCCGATGCGTTCGATCGAGTCGGGCGAGCGAACGCCCAGGCTCACGTTATCGCCCCGGGATCGATCCCGACCCCTATGGGTGCCCAGGCGGCGCCGACGTGTCCCGTTGAACGGGACCCGCCGAGTTCGGGCGTCAGGCCTGATCGGCCCCTGCGTCGGCCGGGGGGTCCTCAGTGGGATCGGTGGCCGGAGCATCCGTCGGATCGGCCGTCGGCTCCTCGGTTGGCGAATCCGTCGCGTCGGGGTCCGGCTCGGGCTTGTCCGGCTTCGGCTTCTTCCCGCAGATCACCTTCGGGGAAGGGGTGTACGCCGTCGTGAAGGTCTGGCGCTCCACCTCGGTGTACCCCTCGTAGAAGACCCGATCCACGTCAATCGTGAAGCCCTCCGTGCCGGACTGCGGCGAGCATTCCTCATCGGGGTTGTAGATCGTCTTGAATTCCCTCGGCCAGTAGGGCTCTCCCACCTCGGCCTCGATGGCGGTGTAGATCTTGGTGCTGTACATCCGCACGGTCATGGACGTCTCATCGGACTCCGCGGTGATGAAGACGCCGTACTCGGTGTTGTTGCGGAACTTCATGTCGAAGCCACCCCAGGCCACGGTTGCCTCAAGACCGGGGGTGTACCGGGAGATGTAGATCGAGTGGGCCTGCACGTTGACGGGCTCCATGCCAGCGAAAAAGGCCGCGGACCATACGGTTGTCGTCGCTGCCGACAGACCACCGCCGAGCTCCTTGCGGAAGATGCCACCGGGGCCGATCACGTAGCCCTCCATGTAGCCGTTCTTCGGGTCGTGGTTCTCGGTCTTCTCGTTCATCGAGAAGACCTCGCCGGGCAGCAGCAGGGTGCCGTTGATGTATTCCGAGGCGAGCGCCAGGTTGTGGGCGAGGTACTCGGCATAACTGACCTCCTGCGTGAAGCTGGAGATCTCCTCTACGACGCCGAGTTTTTCGGCCTCCGCGGTGTTGATGGTCGGGTCACGTACGGTCACGATCGCGGTCGCTACGCGGCCCTCCGTTTGGAACATGGCCTCGGCCACGGCGGCCGCGAGATCCTCGTCGGAGACGCCTTCTCCCACCTGCGAGGGGACGACATAGGGCGTGTTGTTCTCATCAATGGCGAAGGTCGCATTGTTGCCGGGGGTCTCCACGGTCTTGAGCTGGTCGGCCGTCGCCTCGTGAAGGAAGGCGCCGTTGATGACCGGCGTCAACTCACCGTCTTGGACCTCGTAGTACGTCGAGGCGGCAATGAAGCCCGCATCGATCCCGACGTAGACATCCTGCACTTTGATTTCCACCGGACCGGAAACAGCGGTGGTCGCAGGGCCGTTCAGGAATTCGTCCGCAGCCTGCGCACCCACGTCGGGCTCAACGATGATCTCGGGCAGGTGGACGTCGGTCACCTCGCGCAGATAGGCGTTGGCCACCTCGTCGGTCGCGGCGGGCAGATCAATGTCACGCCCCTGCTCCGGTGGAGTGAGGACGGGCGTGAGGTCGTCCTCGTAGTGAATCGTCGGCTCGGACGATGGCGCCGCCACGAATTCGGCGAACGAGGCGAGGCGCTCCTCCAACTGCGGCTCGTCGATCACAACGACCGGAGCGACGACCTGCGGTCCGAACAGACGCATGACCATGCCAACGGGGTTGTAGATGCGACCGACAGCCTCGTCGACCGTGGCGATGGGGTCGAAGGCAAGTCCGGACTGGCTGGGATAGATCTCCTCCGAGGTGTCGAAGGCAGAGATGGGAATCGGCGCTTGCGCTTGCGGGCCGATCTGCTGCTCGAGCGTCTGCACCGCCTCGGCGCGCGACATGCCGCCGATCTGAACGCCAAGAACGGTCGTGTTGGCCGGGACGTCCGATGCGCTACCGAGCACCATGCCGACGTAGAACACCACAGCGCCCGCCACCGCAGCGAGCGCGATGAACAGGCCGCGTTGACCCAGGGCAGCGGCGCCTCGGGTCGGCTCCTCGTCAGGCACGGGGGAAAGCACTCCGGTAGTTCGGCGGTAGGACGCCCCATCTTATGCAGGTCGGCCTGGCAATTGCCTCTTCAAAAAGCGTGCGTCGGGTGGGAGTTCTCGCGGAGTTTGCGGCCGGTGCAGCGGCGGAAGGGTGATCGGGGCCATCCCGAGCCGATGGAGACTGTCCATCCACGGAGGGACACCCGAGCCGCCCGGTCAGATACCGGCAAACAAATCGACCTCGCGACCCTCCCCATCTCGCTCGTCACCGAGGTCGCCGCGCACAAGCCGGAAGTATTCGGTGGCGAACGCCTGCGCTCCGACGTTGTCCGCGAGTGCGAAAAAGCCACCGTCGACGGACACCTGGGTCGCGTGTTCGCGCAGCGCGTCCATCTTGCGCTGCAGGTGCTCCGGCGCGGACACCGCGGTGGTGACCAGCGCGTCATCGATGGCGAAGGGAAGATCGTCAGGATCCATCTCGGCGAAGCCGGTCGTCTCCCCCGCAGCCCGCATCGCCTCGATGCCGGCACGCACAATACTGCGCGGAAAAGCCGTCCAGTAGATCTTGTCGATGCGCCACGGCTCGCCGAGGTCCAGGCGGTAGGTCGGCGACTCAGCGAGGACGGCGGCGTACATCGCAACGCGGTGCGCCTGAATGTGATCGGGATGTCCGTAGCCCCCGAAATCGTCGTATGTGACCAGCACCTGCGGTCGCACCTCGCGAATGACCGGCACGAGTTCGTTCGCCGCCTCGAGCAGGTCCGCACGCCAGAAGGCCTCGGCTCGCTCATTGGGCGGTGTACCCACCATGCCGGAGTCGCGGAACCGGCCCGGCCCACCGAGTAACCGGTGGTCGGTGACGCCGAGAACGGCCATTGCCGCGGCGAGTTCGTCCTGCCGATGGTCGCCGAGTCGATCCTCTAGGTTCGAGGCCAGATGGGCGAGTTCGGGCACGAGCACCTCGCCCTCCTCGCCGAGCGTGCAGGTGACGAGGGTGACCGCCGCTCCCTCGTCGACGTACTTGGCCATGGTCGCTCCGGTACCGATGACCTCGTCATCGGGATGGGCGTGTACGAGCATGAGGCGTCGGTCAGTCACGTTCGAC
>JALQUH010000231.1 GCA_023263845.1 Candidatus Nanopelagicales bacterium
CGCGAAAGGCTAGACATGCCCTCTGATATCGAGATCGCACAAGCGACCACCATGGACCCGATCATCGCGGTCGCTGCCGGACTCGGGATCCCCGATTCAGCGTTGGAACCGTACGGTCACTACAAGGCCAAGGTGTCCAACTCCTACCTCGACGGACTGCCCGAGCGGCCGGATGCCAAGTTGATCCTGGTGACCGCCATCAGCCCCACCCCCGCAGGTGAGGGGAAGACGACCACGACGGTCGGCCTCGGCGATGGTCTCCGCCAGATCGGCAAGAACGCCATGCTCTGCCTGCGCGAGCCCTCACTCGGCCCGGTCTTCGGCATGAAGGGTGGAGCCGCCGGGGGTGGCTACGCGCAGGTTGTCCCCATGGAGGACATCAACCTGCACTTCACCGGTGACTTCGGCGCGATCGGCCTGGCGAACAACCTGCTCGCCGCACTGATCGACAATCACATTCACCACGGCAACACCCTCGGGATCGACGTTCGGCGCGTGACGTGGAAGCGCGTTGTCGACATGAACGACCGCGCCCTCCGCGACATCGTGGTGGGACTCGGCGGCCCGGGCAATGGCTACCCCCGCGAGGACGGCTTTGACATCGTCGTCGCATCAGAGGTCATGGCGATCTTCTGCCTGGCCACCTCACTGGAGGATCTGCAGCAGCGGCTCGGTGACATCGTCGTGGCGTACGACCGCGACAGGCAGCCCATCCGTGCGCGCGATCTCGATGCCGACGGGGCCATGACCGTCCTGCTGAAGGATGCGTTCGCGCCAAACCTCGTGCAGACACTGGAGCACACACCGGCGTTTGTCCACGGTGGTCCGTTCGCCAACATCGCCCACGGCTGCAACACGGTCGTCGCCACCCGCGGCGCCCTCAAGCTCGCCGACTATGTCGTCACCGAGGCCGGCTTCGGTGCCGACCTCGGCGCGGAGAAATTCATCGACATCAAGTGCCGCAAGAGCGGGCTGCGTCCGTCGGCGGCCGTTATCGTCGCCACGATTCGAGCCTTGAAGTACCACGGTGGTGCCGACCTGAAGAACATCACCGACGAGGATCTCGGGGCTCTCGAGAAGGGCATGGTCAACCTGCGCCGCCATATCGAGAATGTGCGGGATGTCTACGGCATCCCCTGTGTGGTCTCGATCAATCAGTTCGTCTCGGACACTGACGCCGAGATCGATTTGCTTCGCCGACTCGCCGCCGAGGCTGGCGCCGACGTCGTACTGGCAAGCCACTGGGCCAACGGCGGAGCGGGCGCGATCGACCTCGCCCACAAGGTGGTCGAACTGTGTGACCAGCCGAGTGAGGTGACCTTCGTCTATCCGGACGACCTATCGCTGTGGGAGAAGGTCGAGGCAGTGGCAAAGCGGGTCTACCGCGCGAGCGAAGTCACGGCTAGCGCCAAGGTGCGCGCCCGTCTTCGCGAGTTGCAGGACGAGGGTTACGGCAACCTGCCTGTGTGCATAGCCAAGACCCAGTACTCCTTCTCCACCGACGCGGCCCTGCGCGGTGCGCCGGAGGGGCACGTGCTCGATATCCGCGAGGTGCGCCTGTCCGCTGGAGCGGAGTTCGTGGTCGTCGTCTGTGGTGACATCATGACGATGCCCGGTCTGCCGAAGGCTCCGGCCGCGCAGAAGATCAACCTCGTCGACGGAGCGGTGGTCGGCCTGTTCTAGGGCCTCTCCTAGGATGACGCTCATCGCCCCTGTAGCTCAGTGGTAGAGCAACCGCCTTGTAAGCGGTAGGTCGTCAGTTCAATCCTGACCGGGGGCTCTGTTTAAGGGAACGACCCAACGTCGGCCCATGGAGCGCATCGCGCGCCCCTCACCTTGGCGGCTCGCCACTCGATGGGCCGCTCAGATGCGCGGGGACCCCTAGATCTCTACCCCTCGATGATTTGGGTGCCGGCCTCGGCGATCAGGTTGCCGTCAGCGTCGTAGATGTCCACGACTTCCTCCTCAGCCACGAGGTTGCCCTCGGCATCGAAGACGTCGATGGTCTCGTCGACGAGGCTGCCGTCCTCGCCGGTCACGACGACGACATCATCGACCACGGTCCCCAGGACGTCGCCATCCTCGTCTACGAGTTCGGTGATCTCGATGTCCTCGCCGATCTCGATGTCGTCGTCTGCCATGTCGAACCCTCCTCACGCGGCACGGACGTGCCGGGCCCTCATCCTTGCCCGTTCACGCGCTGCGCGCCAGCGATTCAGCCGAGAACGCGGTGCACCTTGTGCTGCGCCGACTGCGCCACCGGTCGCATCACCATGTAGTCGATGTCGACGTGGGCGGGCAAGGTGGCTACCCAGCGCACCGCCTCCGCGATGTCCTCCGCGACCAGCGGCTCGGCCACGCCCTCGTAGACCTTCGCTGCCTTGGCTGCGTCCTTGAACCGGTTCACCGCAAACTCATCGGTGCGGACCATGCCCGGGGCGATTTCGGTGACACGCACAGGCTGACCACACAGTTCCAGGCGCAACGTGCCGGCCAGTGCATGCTCGGCATGCTTAGCCGCCGTGTAGCTGCCCCCGTTCTCGTAGACGACCTGTCCGGCCGTCGAGCCCATGAGGACGATGAGACCACGACCCGAGCGCACCAGATGTGGAAGTAGCGCCCGCACGACACGCACCGATCCCAGGACATTGATCTCGAAGGTCTTCGCCCAACTCTCCAGATCGGCTTCGGCCACGGCCGTGGCGTCGAAAGCTCCCCCGGCGTTGGCGACCACCGTGGTGAGATCGACGGACTCCAGTTGTCGTGCCATGTCATCGACACTTGCCTGGTCCGTCACGTCCAGGAACCTCGGGGTGATCCGCGAATTCTCGCCGGCCAGGGCTTCCAGGCGATCGAGACGCCGGGCCGCCGCGATGACGTCGAAGCCCGCGCCAGCGAGCGCCAGTGCCGTTGCCGCACCGATGCCACTACTGGAACCGGTGACCAACGCCGTGCCCGGATTCGTCATGCCGTCACGAGGGCGGCCCGCACCACCGGATCGAGCGCTTCCGGATGCTCAACGGCGTACGCCGCCAGATCCCGGCGCATCGCAGGTGTCCAGAAGGACCGCAGGTGCTCGGCCACGCGACGCGTCGCTTCGTCGTCGGACAGCGCCTCATTGTTGCTCGCGATCTGATTCGCCATGCGCGACAGGTTTTCGATTCGCAACGTCACACCACCGTCGCCGACGCCGCGGCGTCCGCGTGCTCCGGGGCGGCCAGCGTCGGGGACACCTCCACCGCGGTGACCTTGTACTCCGGGCAGTTGGTCGCCCAGTCCGAGTACTCGGTCGTCACGACATTGGCTCCGCTCTCGGGATAGTGGAACGTCGTGTAGACGACACCCGGTGGAACCCGGTCAGAGATACGGGCCCTCATCACGGTCGAACCGACGCGGCTTGCCAACGTCACCCATGACCCATCGGTGATGCCGCGCATCTCCGCGTCGGACTCATGGATATCGATGATGTCTTCGTCGTGCCACGTGACATTCGCCGTACGGCGCGTCTGGGCGCCCACGTTGTATTGACTGAGGATTCGACCTGTCGTGAGGAGCAGCGGGAAGCGTCGGGTGCTGCGCTCCTCGGTCGGGACATACGGGGTGACCTGGAAGGCACCCATTCCGCGAACGAAGCGCTCGACGTGCATGATCGGGGTACCGAGCGGATGCTCGGCATTGCACGGCCATTGGACACTGCCGACTCGATCCAGCAGATCGAAGGAAACACCGGCGAAGGTCGGAGTGAGGGCGGCGATCTCGTCCATGATCTGGCTCGCCGCGTCATAGTGCATCGGGTAGCCGAGGGCGGTTGCCAGGTCACACACGACCTCCCACTCCTGCTTGCCTGTCTTGCTCGCCATGACCGGGCGCACGCGGTTGATGCGTCGCTCGGCATTGGTGAAGGTGCCGTCCTTCTCCAGGAAGGATGTGCCTGGCAGGAAGACGTGCGCGAACCGCGCGGTCTCGTTGAGGAAGAGATCCTGGACGATCACCAGGTCCATGGCGGACAGAGCCGCCTCGACGTGGCGGGTGTTGGGATCGGACTGCGCGATGTCCTCGCCCTGAATGAACATCGCCCGGAATTCACCGGTGACCGCGGCATCGAGCATGTTGGGGATTCGCAGGCCCGGATCCTCTCGGATCGTCGCACCCCACAGCGTCTCGAACTGCTCGCGGACGACATCGTCGGACACATGGCGGTAGCCGGGCAGCTCATGTGGGAACGACCCCATGTCACAGGACCCTTGGACGTTGTTCTGGCCGCGAAGCGGGTTGACCCCGACACCGTCGCGCCCGATGTTGCCGGTCGCCATCGCCAGGTTGGCCATGGCCATGACCATCGTCGAACCCTGACTGTGCTCGGTGACGCCGAGGCCGTAGTAGATCGCTGAGTTGGGACCGGCGGCGTACATCCGAGCGGCCGCACGAATTTCCTCCGCCGGGACACCGCTGGAGAGTTCCACCGCCTCCGGGGAGTTCTCCTCGCCGCGAATGAACTCCTCCCAGGCGGCAAAAGTCACCGGGTCGCAGCGCTCGGCAACGAAGTCTCGGTCGATGAGGCCTTCGGTGGCCACCACATGCCCCATTGCATTGACGATGGCAACGTTGGTCCCCGGCTGGAGGGCAAGATGATGGTCGGCCTTCACGTGCGGTGACCGCACAAGATCGATTCGTCGCGGATCCACGACGATGAGACGGGCGCCCTCGCGCAGTCGGCGCTTCATCCGAGAACCGAAGACCGGGTGCGCATCGGTCGGGTTTGCGCCGATAACCATGATGACGTCGGACTCGGCAACTGACTTGAAGTCCTGCGTGCCGGCGGAGGTACCAAAGGTCTGCTTCAGGCCGTACCCCGTCGGCGAGTGGCAAACGCGCGCACAGGTGTCGACGTTGTTCGTGCCGAAGGCCGCGCGCACCATCTTCTGTACGACGAACACCTCTTCATTGGTGCAGCGTGAGGAAGTGATGCCCCCGATGCTGTCGACACCGTGGCGGGCTTGAACGTCGCGCAGGCCTGCTGCGGCGTAGGCGATCGCCTCCTGCCAACTCACCTCGCGCCAGGGATCCTCGATGGAATCGCGCACCAGGGGCACCGTGACGCGGTCGGCGTGGGTGGCGTAGCCCCAGGCGAAGCGGCCCTTGACGCAGGAATGGCCCTCGTTGGCGCCCCCGGACTTCTCCGGCACCATGCGGACGAGTTCGTCGCCACGCAGTTCGGCCTTGAAGGAGCAGCCGACGCCGCAGTAGGCACATGTGGTGAGCACGGTCCGTGTCGGCATACCGAGGTCAATCACCGACTTCTCCTCCAGCGTGGACGTCGGGCAGGCCTGGACGCAGGCTCCGCAGGATACGCATTCGCTGGACAGGAAATCTCGTCCGCCGGGACTCACTTTGGAGTCGAAGCCGCGACCTTCGATGGTGAGGGCGAGTGTGCCCTGCACTTCGTCGCAAGCCCGTACGCAACGACTGCACACAATGCACTTGGAACCATCGAAGGAGAAGTACGGGTTGGAAGCGTCGGTGGGCTCATCGAGGTGGTTCTCGCCGTCGTACCCGTAGCGAACGTCGCGCAGGCCCACAACGCCAGCCATGTCCTGCAGCTCACAGTCGCCATTCGCCGGGCAGGTGAGGCAGTCCAGTGGGTGGTCGGAGATGTACAGCTCCATGACCCCGCGGCGCAGCTTTTCCAGCCGCGGCGTCTGAGTCCGGACGGACATGCCCGGCTCGCACGGGGTGGTGCACGACGCCGGAGTGCCCTTCTTGCCGTCGATCTCCACCAGACACAGACGGCACGATCCGAAGGCCTGAAGGGAGTCCGTGGCGCACAGCTTGGGCACTGCCATACCCGCCTCAGCAGCAGCGCGCATCACCGACGTGCCGACCGGCACCTCGACGCTCACGCCATCGACGTGGACCTCAATGAGTTGGTCGGATGCGCTGGCTGGCGTGCCGAAATCTGGCTCGTGAAGAAGTGTCACGGTGTTACCTCCGCGGGGCGATTGAAGTCCTCGGCAAAGTTGTCGAGCGCGCTGCGCACCGGCAACGGCGTCAAGCCGCCCATGGCGCACAGAGACCCGTCGGTCATGGTTTCGCACAGATCATCCAGCAGCACGAGATTGTCCTCGCGATCCACACCCGCCACGATGCGATCGATCACCTCAACACCACGCACGGATCCGATGCGACACGGCGTGCACTTGCCGCACGACTCGGCGGCACAGAAGGCCATCGCGAATCGCGCCTGAGCAGCCATATCGACGGTGTCATCGAAGACAACCACACCGCCGTGCCCGAGCATGCCCCCAGCCTCCAGGAGGGATTCGTAATCAAGGGATACGTCGAGTGCCGTCGCGGGGAAATAGGCACCCAGGGGGCCACCTACCTGCACCGCACGCACGGGGCGGCCACTGCGGCAACCACTGCCGTACTCCTCAACAAGTTCGCGAAGGGTCAGACCGAAGGCGCGTTCGATGATGCCCCCGCGCGCGACATTGCCGGCCAGTTGGAAGATCTGCGTGCCTCGTGATCGATCGACCCCGAGCGCCTGGTACGTCCCCGAACCGTCCGCGAGGATCCCCGGAACGGCCGCCATGGTGAGGACGTTCTGCACGAGGGTCGGGCGACCGAAGAGGCCGACCAGTGCGGGAATCGGAGGCTTAGCGCGGACCATGCCGCGCTTGCCCTCGAGGCTCTCCAGCATCGCGGTTTCTTCACCGCAGACGTACGAACCGGCTCCCTCAACGACACGGATATCGAAGGCGCGACCGGAGCCGAGGACATCGTCACCGAGCCAACCATCGAGCCGGGCGATGTCGATCGCCGTGCGCATGGTCGCAATGGCGTCGGGGTACTCAGAGCGGATGTAGACCACGCCTTGCGTTGCGCCGACTGTCACACCGGCGATGGCCATGCCCTCGATCAGGGTGAACGGGTCACCCTCCATGAGCATTCGGTCGGCGAAGGTGCCGCTATCACCCTCATCGGCATTGACGACGACATACTTCACAGGGTCCACGGCTTCGAGGACGGTGCGCCATTTGATCCCAGCAGGGAAGCCCGCGCCTCCGCGGCCCCGCAGACCGGAGGCGAGAACTTCTGCAGCGCTCTCTTCAGGGCCCACATTGAGGGCGCGCGAGAGCCCACGCAGTCCACCCGAGGCACGGTAGGTCTCCAGATCCAGCGGATCGCCGAGGCCCATCCGGGCGAAGGTGACACGCTGCTGGCTGGCGAGCCAGGGCAACTCATCGACGATGCCCACGCAGAGGCGGTGCTCGCCACCGCCCGCGAAGTCAGCCTCGATCAGGCTGGGCACATCAGCGACGGTGACCGGCCCGTAACCGACACGGCCCGCAGGGGTGACCACCTCGACCAGCGGCTCAAGCCAGAGTGCACCGCGCGAGCCGTTGCGGACGAGGTCAATGTCAATCTGCGCGTCAAGCGCCCATTGCGCGATCGCATGGGCGACGTCATCGGCGCCGACCGAGCGGGCCGCACTATCTCGTGGGACATAGATGGTGATCACGCCATGACCGCCAACCGCACAGACTCGACGGTGCATCGACCGAGGAGACGTCCATTGATCATCGCGGCGGGCCCGAGTGCGCAATCGCCGAGGCAGAACACCTCTTTCAACTCGACATCACCGCCGATCTCACCGAGTGCGACGCCGTACGCCTGCTCGACCTCGGTCACGAGAGCGCGCGAACCCTGCGCCTGACAGGCCTCAGCCACACACAGGCGAACCTCGGCCTTGGGGGGTGGGGTGCGGCGCAGATCGTGGTAGAAGGTGAGTACGCCATAGACCTCGGCACGACTCACGTTGAGAACATCGGCAACGACGTCCAGAGCCTCGTCCGGGATGTAGCCGAATACCGACTGCAGGCTCTGCAACGCAGGAAGCATCAATCGCCCGTGCGGAGGCAAACCGTCAAGCACTTCCCGGGCAGCCGTGGCCGACCAGGGGGCGTGTCCAGACACGGGCACAACTCCTTCGCGAGGACAAAGCAGACGTATGGCTGACACCAGGGTAGGCGACGTGGTGGGCACAGGGAAAGGGCGCGCCCTAGGCTGACACTGCCACCGAACGGAGGGGTCTACGTATGGGGTCAACTCAGCGACGGCGCGTCCTTCATGTGCGCGACGGCGTGGCGAGCACCGTGCCCGACGCGCTGGCCATTGAAGAGCCACTGGAAATCGAAGTGGACGGCGTCACCGCATCAACCACTATGCGCACGCCGGACCACGATGTGGAACTCGCCCTTGGTTGGCTCGTCTCGGAGGGCGTGGTGGCCCACCATGCGGAGATTGCCGAGGCCAAGGAATGCTTCGAGCGGGCAGGCGCTGCCGATGACGAGGAGGTGCGCCGCATCGTGCAGGTACGGGGTCGGCTCCCACTCCGGGTACAACCCCGACTGCACGCCACGTCCAGCGCCTGCGGCGTGTGCGGAGCCGACCTCATCGATCTGACGACCCGCACCCGCCGCTGGCCCCTCGACGATGACGACACCCACTTCGACCCCGAGGCCGTGCTCGCCCAGCCCGAGGCCCTGCTTGCGGCACAGCGAGGATTCACGGCCTCCGGAGGCCTCCACGCAGCCGGCCTGTTCGACACCACCGGCGCCCTCGTCTGCGCGCGCGAGGACGTCGGGCGTCACAACGCCGTGGACAAGGTCATCGGCTGGGCGTTGCAGGAAGATCGCCTCCCGCTCCGCGGCCACGCACTACAGGTGAGCGGGCGTGCGTCAGCCGAACTCGTGCACAAGGCCGTCGTGGCCGGCATCCCACTACTCGCGTCGGTCTCCGCGCCTACCACTCTCGCCGTCGACCTGGCTCGAGAGACCGGGCTGACACTGGTGGGCTTTGTGCGCGGCGAAAATCTCAATGTGTATGCGGGCGCGCAACGCCTCGGCCTTACCGAGACTTAGTCACTCGTCAATTCCGCGGAGTTCCGCGAGCAGATCGAGTCGCACATTGGTCTGCGAGGCCTCAGGCGCTACGTACGGAGACCTCACTGGCCGCTCATCCTCGTCTTCGAGCGCCTGAGCGGTTTCGTCGCTCGACTCACGCAACTCGGGTGCGTACATGCGGATGAGATCGAGGTCGGCATCGGCCGGCGCAGACGCGACGCGCAACTCTGGAGCGATGTCATCGAGTGAGGACGCATGACCCGCGGCGGCCGCGAACCAGTCGGGGGTGCTTGACCGCAGGATCGGGAAGTGCCGATCGCTCGCGCCGCCGACCATGTGATCGAGCGGGATCGCCTGCCGCAAGGCAATGAGCGCATACGCCGACTGCGTCATGCCGGCAAACACCCCATTCGCGTCCACTACGACCCCCGGCGGAACAGACCCCGCTTGCGAGACTCCTCGCCGCTGGGATCGGTGGGCAACGTCGGGGGCGCGGAGACATCGTCGTCATCGTCCTCGACGTAGGACTCGGCGAGTTCGACCTGCGGGAGGCAGGCACGCGCGAGCTGGTTGTATGCCGGACCGAGCAGAGGATGGTGCACGAGTTCATGCATGCGATGAAGGTTCATCGCGGTGAGCACGTCCTTGGTCGCCAACGGGATCACACCGACGACCGGCACACCGAGGCCCGCGGCCAGGATCTGCTCGCGCTCCATACCAACGTTGGCCAGAGACTGATTGACGATGATGCCGATCTTCTCGCGGGGGATGCCGAGGCCCGACTCATCGACCGGTGCGGTGATCTCGCGCAGTGCGCGGGCCATCCCTTGGACGGCCGTGGAAGCGAGGGTGGTCACGAAGAGGATCTCGTCCGCTTCCTTGAGTGCGACGTCCGCGATGAGTGGATCGAGGTATTGCACGGAGGTATCGATGACGACGACGTCGTACATCCGCTGCAGGCTGCGCACGATGGCGCGATAGAACTCAGGACCCACGGTATCCGCGGTACGTGGTCGGATGGGGGCGAGCAGCGTGTCAATGCCGAGATCTTCGGCCGGTACGAGGTTGCGGCGGATGCGCTCCTCGTCCCACACCGGCTGCACGCGAATGTTGAGCGCGGTCGGCATAAAGCGGCCGATCAGTGACGCGACCTGGCCGTCGCGGGTGTCCAGGTCAACCAGGCACACCGACAGCGGATTGCCCGCCTCCCGCGAGGCTCGGGCAATCGTGCCCGCGAGCAGCATGGAGGCTGTGGACTTGCCCGATCCACCCTTGCTCGACGTGACCGTGATGGTGACCTGCCCCGGCGGGCGGGGTCGATTGAGCAGATCCATGCTCGCCGCGGCCGGGTACCCCGATGCCGTGACGACGTCGCTGCTGGGATCCGGCTCCGCCGAGTCCGCAATCGGCGGGAGAGAGGGCACCGAGGATCCCGGTGCCTGAACGCTGGCCCGGCGCTCGGCCATGAGGTCGATTTCGCAGGCGGCAGGCCACTGCTCCGGGAAGTCGATGAACTCCTGCGTCTGCGCGCGCACACCGTCGAGCACGAGGTGGCCGCCCTTCTGCGCGGGCAGCAACTCGTAGGACAGCACCCCCTCCTCGACGCCTTGGGCGATGGCCGCATGCGCGATGGCGTCGCGCAGCGCGTCAACGTCATCGATCTTCCAGACCACGACGAAGACCGACGCGCCCGCTTTGGACATCGCGACGATGGCCCGAGCCGTCTGCTCTCGCTCCTCGGATCCCTCATCGCCCAGAGCGTCGGAGAAGACCAGAACGCGTGACGTGACGTCGAGAGCGCCGGAGGCCAACCCCTGCCACATCGCCGCGATGTTGGGTTGACGTTCCTGCACATTCCATTGCGCACCGGAATTGCGCAGCAGTTCGTGGATGACCGGCTCCGCGACGACGATGACGCCGGGCGCGCTCATCGCGTCGCTCCCACGGCGTCGCTTCGGTTCAGGCCGGCAGGGCCGTACAGGATGAAGTCTTTGCGAGCAGCGGGCGATTCGTCAGCGAGTCCGGGTGGACCTTCGACATCGACGTTCTCCTCGGCCTCCTCCGTTTGGAAGAAGCGGGATTCCACCGGGTCTTCGTTGACCAGATCCAAGTTGGCCAGGATGGCCTGCTGATCGACCGGTCCGAAGGCGGAGCGTCGGCCGTCAGCCATCGAACGCCTCGGTCGACTCGAGGAGGGGGGCCGCCTCGTCGACCGCGGCGAACGCCACGAGCGTGCTGTGCGTATCCGCGCGCAGGTCCAGGGCCTCCAGCGGAATATCCACCGGGATGCCCTCGTGGCGGTGCCACTCCATAGACCAGGTGACCGTCTCGCCGCTCACCTCGGCAGACCGCACGTCCGCGAGGGAGGGATGCCCGGCCGGGATGCGGGCTTGGACGGTGGTGCGCAGGGAAGCAGACCAATGAGGGGGCAGTTCGCAGAGGATCTCCACGAGGAACTGGTCGTCGCTGACCGGGGCCACGGCACTGACCCGACCGCGGCCCTCGCGAACCAGGAATTGCCGACCCTGGTGGTCGACATCTACCCAGGAGCGCAACGGGACGTCCTTCCTCGCCGCATGCGGCAGCTGCCTCATGCTTCCGGTAAGGGTATCGGCTCGATTGCCCTCGTGCCGCCCCTGGACTGAGTTCGGCTAGGGGGCGCTCGACCGCCCGAGGACCGGGCTCGTGGCGACCTGCCCGTCGCCCCCATCCGTGGCCAGCAGCCAGGCTCCCTCGACCCGCCTCAGCAGGGAGTCGATGCCCTCACCGGGCTGGAGCAGCGTGACTCCCGCAACGGGGCCCGGTGGGTCGAGTGTGGCCAGCAACCGACGCGTGACTTCCGCCGCCGTAGGCAGGTCGGTGACAGCGGTCAGCAAGATCACGGCCCGATTGGGCTCACCTCGCCAGATCCAGATCTGGTCGCCGTGACGTAGAAGGGCACCCAGGGCCTGCGCCGCGGCGGTCACATCCCCCGACGGCTCGCCAGCGGCGTCGGCCTCGGCCAGGAGAACGACGGCGTGCCGCTCGCTGCGCCGCTTGGCCCGCTCGAGCCACACGCCGAGCGCAGCCTCGGGGTCGAAGTCCGCAATACCCCCCATCAGCCCTCCCTGCTCATCTCATCTTCCGCACAGCCCGACCTAGCCAACGAATCCGCTCCAGTATGCCGCGGAGATCGGCTCGCCCACGAGCACTCCGATCAGCGTGCCCAGCAGGAGAAAGGGACCGAAGGCGATGCGGGAGCGCCGGCCAGCCCGGTGGACCAGCATCAAGGTGATCCCGATGAGGGCTCCGACGATGAAGGCCGCGAGCAGTCCGACGACCGCACTGCCGAGCCCGATCCAGCCGAGGAGGGCCCCGAGGGACGGGGCCAGCTTGACGTCGCCGAGACCCATGCCACGGCCGCGGCTCAGGGCCCACAGGCCGCCGATCGCGCCAAGCCAGATCACCACACCCCAGGCTGCATCGAGCCAACTCCGGTCGTCACCGAGGAGCTGGGCAAGCAGGAGGCCCGCGGGGGTCACCAGCAGCATCGGCAGGGTCAACGCGTCAGGGAGGCGATGGTGGTCGGCATCGATCATGGCCAGGCACAGACCCACCAGCCCCCACGCCAGCAGCAACGGCAGCAAGCCGAGGCTGTCCGACTGCCACGCCCACCAGCCCAGGAGGACAAACACCACGCCCGCCGACAGTTCCACGAGTGGGTAGCGGGCCGAGATGCGCTCGCCACAGGCGCGGCAGCGAGCCCGCAGGATCAGCCAGGAGATCACCGGGATGTTGTCGCGCCCGAGGATCTGGGTGCCGCACGCGGGGCAGGCGGAGCGGGGTCGGACGACGGACTTCCCTTCCGGCACCCGCGCGATCACGACGTTGCCGAACGAACCGAGGATGAGGCCGAGTCCGAAGAGCACCATGCCGGCGAAGACCAAGCTCGCCCAGTCGTTCACTTGCGCGGCTCGTTGATCTGCTCCGGGGTCCACCACTGGTCCGCGGCCGGCATCGCCGGCTTGGCCGATGCCCGAGAGGCCAGACCGGCCTGGAGCAGCGCGGCGACGATGTGGACCACTTCAGCGCGGGACAGGCCGGTGAGGCCGGCGATCTCGTCGGCCGACATGGGGCGGGCGAGGAGCGCGAGCACACCGCGGACGATCGGCATGTCGAGTTCGGGGGTGATGTCTGCGCCGCTGGCGCTGAAGGTCACTCGACCGATCGGATCGGTCAGGCCAACGGCGGACCAGGTCGACTCGCCGCGATGTGCCCGCACCCGCAGAGTCTCGCGGAGTGGGCCCACCTCGACCGGAATGGCACATCGAATGTCGGTGACGGTCGCATCGACGATGCCGCTCGGGGTGTAGGGCCGGAGCGCCTCGACGGCCGAGAGGAGGTATTCCAGATAGATCGTGTTGAGTTCCTCCACCGGCACGGTGCCGTCCAGGACCACGAGTCGCGCCTGCTGGGCATGATCATCAGGCGCCTCGGCTCGATAGTGGGCGGCCTGTTCGGCGCTCAGCCGACCGGCGAGTTGGAGGCGGGCGATGACGTCGGGGTCCCAGCCCTCGACCTTCGCGGAGTAGACACAACCGCGGTAGAGGTAGAGAGATGCCGGGGCGGGTGCGACCAGGGCGAGCCGGCCGGTCGTCCGGGCCTCCTGTTGCTGCTCGAGGATGTTGACGAGGTCGAAATCGCTGCCGTGCTGCAGCACGTTCGCCATGTCCTTCCTCCTTCCGAGCGGGCCGTCGTGTGAGCGGATCGTGCGGTGGGCCGGTGCTTCAGTGAACGTATCGGACCGATGGCCGGGTCTTCCCGCACTGTCCACAACGACCGGATCGAGCGGAGGCGGGCTAGTGCAGCAGGTGCTCGGGCAACCCTTCCTCATGGAGTGGGCAGCGTGGCGCTCCCGCATGATCGACGGTGCCGGGGTGGTAGCCGGGGCGGCCGGTGCAGCCGGGGCGCTTCTCCTCGGCGTAGATCCGACCGATCCCGACATAGGAATCCAACCGGGCCACCTTGCTCGCCTTCTCCGCCGCCTCGGACCGGTTGGAGATCTTGAGCACGTGCTCGGGGACGATGCTGATCAAATCGGTGGCCGTCGTCAGGCAGAACTCGTAGTGGCGTACGTCGAAGCTGCCCGTGACCAACTGCTCGCTGCGGTCCTGTGAAAGCACCCGAAGGGAACATTGCGTGCCAATGAACTCACGCACGTCGACGCGCTCACCCGTTGCCAGCGTGAACGTGTAGGCGAGCGATCCGGCATACGCGCGGTAGCCGAGGGAGGGGTCGTACGCCTTGCCGACGTGCTCGCGGATGTATTCGTCAGCTTCTTCGAAGGTGGTCGCGCTGCCTTCGACCAGCAACCGGGGCGTGCCCTGCTGCGGCACGATCATGTCGCCGAGTTCCCAGCGGTAGAAGCGGACGTGACGCTTGCCTTCTTCGACGCCCTCGCCGCTGAATTCCTCGCCACGGATCGTGGCGACGAAATGGGGGGTGACCCAGGTCCATTGCAGTACGCCGAGCATGTCCGTGAAGTGCCACGGGATCGGCGTACCGATGTCTTTCACGGGGGCCCCTCCGGGTCGAATTCCTTCACTCAAGCCCCTCCGGGTCTATGCGCGACGTGGCCCGCTCGACCGCCGCCGACACGGTCTTGGGGAGCACATCCAGTGCACGGGCGACGTCCGCCTTGGACATACCTTCCCAGTAGGTGAGGTAGAGCGAGGCCAAAGCCATCGGATCGGGCCCCTTGGGCCCGTCGAGGACCGCCGCCATGATCGCGCGGCTCAGGACGGCATTGCGCTCATAGTCGATCGCGGCGTCCTCAGTGCGGTCGTCGGCGACGAAACGTTCGGCCTCATCCTGGCCATCGTCGGACAGCGACGCATAGTTGCGCATCGCGGACATCGCGGCCAGCGACTCATCCCGCTGACGCAACTCGGTGACGGTGATGCCGAGCCGTTCGGCAAGTTCGACCTCGGTGGGCTGACGATGCTCCTCCGCGACGAACGCATCGACGGCGCGCGAGCGATTCAGCCGATCGGCCACCGCTCCCCTGCCGTACGTCGCGCGGGCAAGGTCGTGCGGCCAGTTGCGCATCTTGCCGATGAGGAAAGCGAGGTAGTTGACGCGGCCGAGCTTGCCCTCACGATCGGAGTCGTAGCGGTCGGTCACGTCACTGACGAACAGATACATCATCGAGCGCACGTCGTCGTCTTCGACGAGGTCGAGGTCGGCGACGAGGCGACGGCGTACCTGACCCATGCGCGGGTAGAGCCAGTCGACGGCGGCGGCCATGAGTCCACCGAGGAGTCGGCGTTCGATCTGGTCGAGGTCGCGGAAGGGGACGCCGGTCTCGACGCGGGCGTTGAAGACCTCGATGTCACGTTCGGCGCACCAGGTCTTGATCTGCTCGCGCGCGTCGTAGCCCTTCCCCTCGGGCACCCACACCCGGCACAGGCCGTCGCTCCACCGGCGGCTCCAGGCCGACATGGTGAGGTCGGGCAAGAGTACGGCGGGGTCGAAGTTGTCCGGCGAGTCCCAGAACACGCGGTCGGCACTGAAGACCGGCGCTTGATCGAAAATATCGATCTCGGTGAATCCATCGACCTCAAGATCGGGCACGCGCCGCGGGTCGTCTACGCCCTCATCTGGT
Organism: Candidatus Nanopelagicales bacterium; assembly: GCA_023263845.1. Taxonomy (GTDB): domain Bacteria; phylum Actinomycetota; class Actinomycetes; order S36-B12; family S36-B12; genus Mxb001. Next base: position 15,550 of record JALQUH010000231.1, read on the forward strand.
GGCTCCGCCATGTCACTGGGCGAAGAAGTCTGTGGATCGCTGCCGTCCGGGACGTCAGCCGACCGGGACCAGCTCCGTGGCGAGGTCGGCGAGGAAGACGTCGAACTCGGCTTCGCGACGGCTGCACATGGCAGCAGCAGCGAGGGCTTCGGGTGCGTCGGGGAGCGGCATGGGCACCAGGGCGGGGTCCGTGCCCGCAAGCTGCTCCATGAGGTCAGCGAGTGCGGCGACGGCGACCTGGCCGATGGAGCCCGCGGACTTCATGTCGCCGATCTCACCGAGGCCGATAGCGAGGGTGAGGTGAAAGCGCGAACCGGCGACGTCCAGGCCAGCGAGGCGGACCGGCACGCCGGGGTGGGCCGCCAGGATGGCGGCGGCGCTGCGGGCGGTGGCCGCGGCAGCAGATCGAGTGGGGGCCAGGCGCACGGCGACCTCGACGGAGGTGACCAGGCCAGCGTCCATGGGCATCGCCGTGGGGGCCATGGCGACTCCTCTCACTGGATCTGTCGGGACCGGGTGCTGGGCACCCGGCGGTTCTGATGGGCAAGTCTAGCGGGGCCAGCCGGCCGTGTCATGGGCCCAAGGTCCCCCGAACGGCTGATGCGTTGATGGGCCGCCCCTCCAAGGGGCGGCCCATCAACTGTGGAGTCTGAACTATGCGCCGGTGCCGATTTCCACCGGCGTCACACCGGTCGGGATGTTCGTGGCCGGGATGTCTGCGACCACACAGCCGGCGACCGCGTCGGGCTCCGTGGGATCAAGACCGCCCGATCCGGACAGGTAGCTGTACATCTGAAGAGCCTCGTCATTGCAGCCCCACACCACAAAACCAGTGGTGCCATCGGGGGCGTAGAAAATGGTGTTGCCAGGGCTCACCTGAAGGGCGTAGTCGTTAACGAACGCGGTGGCGTCCGCCGGGTAGCCCTGGGTATTGACGTAGTAGGTCTCGATGACCTTGGCCGCGCTGTTAATGTCCGACTTCACCGAGGCGTCGCGCGCAGAGTTGCGCTGCGAACTGAAGACCGCGATGGCGATGGCCGCCAAGATGCCGATGATGGCGATAACGACCAGGAGCTCGATGAGGCTGAAGCCCTCGTCCTCCCGGCTCCGATTCAAGCGATCGACAAGCATGTTTACTCCTGTGTCAGTTCCCCGTCTGGGGTGCGGCCCTCGCCGTCAGCAGGGGTATCGGACCGACACACCCCGGGAGAGCCCTCCGTGGCGACAAAAATGTCATCCGATAATCGGACTCAGTTGTCCATGAGTTCGTAGATGTTGAAGATCGGCAGGTAGAGGGAGATGACCATGACCCCTATGGTGATGCCCAAACCCACGATCATGATGGGCTCGATGAGCGAGGTGAGCTGCTCGGTCGTGGCCTGCGCCTCGGCGTCGTAGAAGTCGGCGATCTTGCTCAGCATCGCGTCTAGCTCGCCCGTGTCCTCACCGACCGCGATCATTTGCACCACCATGGCCGGGAAGATCGTGTGCTGGGCGAACGGGGCCGCCATGCCCGAGCCGCTGCGCACGCTCTCCTTGACGTCCTCGATGGCCCTCGTGATGACGACGTTGCCCGAGGTCTCTCCGACGATGTCGAGGGCGGTGAGGATGGGCACGCCAGCGTGCAGGAGGGCGGAGAAGTTGCGGGTGAACCGCGCCAGGGCAACCTTCTTCATCAGGCCCCCGAAGACCGGGATCTTGAACTTCAACGGGTCGGTGATGTCCCGAACCTCCGGGCGATTGCGGACCCGGCGATAGACCAGGAACAGGGCGAGCAGGACCACGATCAGCGGCACCATGATGAACGGGTTGGTGATCGCCGCCGAAGCACCCAGCATGATCTGGGTCGGCAGCGGCAGCTCCCCGCCGAGTTCGGCGAACATGTTGCCGAAGATGGGCACGATGAACAGCAGCATGCCCATGACGATGACGAACGCCACGAAACCCACGGCGATCGGATAGGTCAGGGCCGCCTTGATGGTGCCGCGCAACTTGACGTCGGTTTCGAAGATCTCGGCGATCTGCAGCATGGAGGCGTCGAGGAAGCCGCCGGTCTCGCCCGCGCGGACCATGCTGATCATGATCGGCGGGAAGGTGTCGTGCAGGGCGAGAGCATCAGAGAAGGACAATCCCTGCTCGACGTCCTGGCGTACGTCGGTCAGCCGCTCCTTGAGTGTCGGATTGGGCGTCTGCTCGGACAGAATCGTCAGGGATCGCAGGATCGGGAGCCCGGCCGCCAGCATGGTCGACATCTGGCGCGTCATGATCGCCAGGTCCTTTTTAGTCACCCGCTTGGGAGTGAGCCGAATTTCCTTATTGAAGCCCTGACCGAGGGCCTCGACGGTGATCGGCGTCGCGCCCTGCTGCTTGATGACCGACAGGGCCTCGGCCTCGCTACTGGCCTTGACCTTGGATTCGACCAACCGACCACCCTTGGAGCGGGCGCGGATCAGGTACTCAGTCTGCGGCATCGGGCACCACTCCGAGGAGTTGGTTCAACTCCGCCAGGTCAGACGCCTTCTCAACGGCCGTGTCATAGGTGATGGCCCCGGCATCCACCAGCTCGGCCAGGTTCTGGTTCAGCGTGTGCATGCCGAACCGAGAGCCCGTCTGCAGCATCGACGGGATTGACTGCAATTTGCCCTCGCGGATGAGGTTGTTCACCGCCGGCGTCGAGATCATCACCTCGGTGGCGGCCACGCGGCCTTTGCCCGAGGTCGTCTTGCACAGGGTCTGGCATACGACCGCCTGGAGCGAATTGGCCAACTGCGTACGCACCTGACCCTGCTGGTCGCCGGGGAACACGTCGATGATGCGATCGATGGTCGAGGCCGCCGAACTGGTGTGCAGGGTGCCGAAGACGAGGTGACCGGTCTCGGCCGCGGTGAGCGCGATGGCGATCGTCTCGAGGTCTCGCATCTCACCGACGAGGATGATGTCGGGGTCCTGACGCAGCGCGCGCTTCAAGGCCTCGCCGAAGGAATCGGTGTCACGGCCCACCTCACGCTGGCTCACCAAGCTGCGGCGGTGCGGGTGAACGAACTCGATCGGGTCCTCGATGGTGACGATGTGACCGGCCCGCAGACGATTGGCTCGGTCGAGGATGGCGGCGAGGGTCGTGGACTTGCCCGACCCGGTGGGTCCCGTGACGAGAACCAATCCGCGTGGCAGCAGCGCGAACTCCGCGAGGATCTCTGGCAGCTTGAGGCTCTCCAGAGGCGTGATCTCCCACGGGATCGCACGCAGGACGGCGCCGACATTGCCCTGCTGTTGCATCAGGTTGACACGGAAACGCGCCGCTCCTGGCAACTCGTAGGCGAAGTCGAGTTCGTGCTCCTCCTCGAAGCGCGCCCGTTGCCGCTCGGTGAGTACGGCGTACACACCCTGACGAATCTCCTGATCGGTGAGCGCGGCATAGCCCGGATACGGCTCAAGATCGCCATGCACGCGCATCATCGGCGGAGACTTCACCGACAGGTGAAGGTCCGAGGCGCCCTTTTCAAGCAGGCCGAGCAGCAACTCATCGATGTTGAGGAAGGCACCCACGTCGCCGGCGCGCTCCTCGATCCTTATGCCCTCATCGCGCGGCGACGGTGGAACCGCGGGCGCGGACGCCGAGGCGGCCGGAGGTGCCGCCGGCGGCGCGACGGGGGGCAGCGGCGGGGCGCTGACGCGTGGCGGTGCGGCAGGCGGCGCGACCGGCAGCGACGGGTCGGCCGTGGGCAGCGAAGCGCCGGACCGCTGCTCGGTGGGCTTCGTCGTCACCGACGGATCGGCCAGCGGGAGGCTGAACTCGTTGGACTCGCTCATGCCACCACTCGCAACACCTCAGAAATCGTCGTCATCCCCTGGGCGACCTTCAACCATCCATCCTGCCGCAGTGTCCGCATGCCGTTGGCAACCGCCGCCTCGTGCATCGTGGAGGCGCCGGAGCCGCGCATGACGAGGTTCGTGAGGTTCTCGCTCAGGGGCATGACCTCATGCAAGCCGATGCGACCCCGATAGCCGGTGTTGGCGCAGTGCGGACACCCGACCGCCTCGTAGAACGTCGGCACAACGCCCTCGGGGGTCTCGAAGCCGATGACGGCGAGTTCCCGCGGGGACGGCTCATACTCCGCGCGGCACTTGTCGCACAGTCGGCGAGCGAGCCGCTGGCCAGTCGCGCAGGTGAGGGCGGAGGCGACGAGGAAAGGTTCGACCCCCATCTCGGTCAAGCGCGTGACGACGCTGGCCGCGTCATTCGTATGCAGGGTCGTGAGGACGAGGTGGCCGGTGAGGGCCGCTTCGATGGCGATCTGCGCGGTCTCCTTGTCACGGATCTCACCGATGAGGACGACGTCGGGGTCGGCGCGCAGGATCGAACGCAGGGCAGAGGCGAAAGTGAGACCGGCCTTGGTGTGGATCTGCACCTGGTTGATACCGGGGATGCGGTACTCGACCGGATCCTCGACGGTGACGATGTTGATCTCGGGGCGGTTGATCGAGTTGAGGGTGGCGTAGAGGGTCGTGCTCTTGCCTGAGCCGGTAGGGCCGCTCACGATGAGCATGCCGTAGGGGCGCTCATAGGACTCGCGCCACTTCGCCAGGTTGGCGTCGGAGAATCCGAGCTGCGCCAGCGCCAACTGCGCGGACGAGTTGTCCAGGATTCGCATGACGATCTTCTCGCCCCACACGGTCGGCATCGAACTCACGCGCAGGTCCATGCGCTGCGTCTTGGTCTGCACGGTGAGTCGGCCGTCCTGCGGGATGCGACGCTCGGCGATGTTCATGTCAGACATGATCTTCAGGCGCGATATGACCGCCGACTGGATCTCCTTGGGCGCCGGAGCCATCTCCTTCAGTACGCCGTCGATGCGGAATCGAATGCGGATGCTGGACTCCGTCGGCTCGACGTGAATGTCGGAGGCACCGTCGGTGATCGCCTGGAGCAGTAACAAATTGACGTAGCGGACGAGGGGTGCGTCGGATTCGATCGCCACGGGATCGAGGACGTCGACGACGCCTTTGCCCACCATCATGTCCTTGACGAGGGCGCCGAGCTCGGCCTCGGCGCGGTACTCCTGGTTGATGCGACGGACAACCTCGGACTTCACCGAGCAGGCGAACTTCACCGACCGTCGCGTGATCGCCTGAAGATCGTCGCGAACACGCCAATCCCCCGCGGTTTGAGAATCGGTGATGACCGTGAGGATGTTGCCCTCGAGAAGGTAGGGGACGACGCCGTACTTGCGGGCCTGATCGCTTGTCAGCAGCACCACGGCCTCGGGGTCGAGGGAGACATCCATCGCCTCGACGTACTCAAGGCCCGCCGCCTCCACCGTGCATCGAATGAGATCCTTGCGGTCGATCGCGCCCTGCTGGACAAGGACGTTCAGGACGGACGCTCCGCCCGCCTCCGCCGTCGCTCGCGCCGCCTCGATCTGGTCACGCGTGACCAGACCACGCTCGAGAAGCACATCGGTGACCGCCATCACGCCTCCCGTCACTGTGCCCGGCTCGAGGATAGTTGTTCCTGCGTCATCCCGGCCTTGCGCAGGGCGACGTGCAGGTCGGAGGCGCTGGGCACGACGCCCTCGGCGTCGCTGACGTAGATGTCGCCAGCCAGTGCGAGCGTGACGGCGTGGGCCTGCATCGTCTGCATGCCGTGGAACTCGCCTTCTGCAAGGACGTCGGAGATCGTCGTCTCGCTGTCCGCATCCCGGATGACCTCACGAAGTCGGCCCGTGGCTTGCGCAACCTCGCAGACGAGACGGCGGCCTCCCCCCGACTTCGCAGCGACGAGGCGCTGGGAGACCACGCCACGGATCGTGTCAGCGAGCACGCTGCGCACCTGGCGCTGCTCACCCTCGGGCACGAGATCAAGCATGCGGTGGATGGTGTCGCTCACCGAGCGGGCATGGACGCTGACAAGCACCAGGTGGCCGGTCTCCGCCGCGCGCAACGACGTCCGCAAGGTCTCGGCGTCGCGGACCTCGCCCACGACGATGACATCGGGGTCCTCACGCATGCCGGCCCGCAGGGCGCTCGCAAAATCGGGAGTGTCGGTGGGCACCTCGCGCTGGCTGATCGACGCCTGCCGATCGTGGTGCACGAATTCGAGGGGGTCCTCGACGATGAGGATGTGGCAGGGCCGAGTGGCATTCACCAGATCCACCAGGGCGGCCAGCGTCGTCGACTTGCCCGATCCCGTGGGTCCGGAGACCACGATGATGCCGTCCTTGACCCCCGCCCAGTCCCGCATGGAACGGGGAAGCCGCAGGGAGTCCCACGGCGGGATGTCCTCAGGGATGAAGCGCAGGACCTCGGCCCACGACCCGCGCTCGCGGTAAGCATGAACGCGGAACCGTCCGATACCGGGAATTGTGAGACCGGCATCCCGCTCGAAGGGCATCGGCGCGGCCGGGTCCAGCGCACGACCGGACCGGGTCAGGGTCTCGGCGACCATGGCATCGACGGTCTGGGCATCCCAGGGTTGGTCTCCGAGCCGGTGCAAGGCGCCGTGGACGCGCACCATCGGCGGAGCACCGGCCCGCAGGTGGAGGTCCGAGCCCTGCTGCTCGACCAGCCAGCCGCACAGGCCGTCCAGGGTCGTGGGGGCAGCAGGCGGCGGGCTCACGGGCGGCGCTGCAGCAGCCGCCGGGCGCACCGGCGGAGACACCGGTAGCCCCGTGGGCACGCCACGGGGTGGCGACGTCGGCAACTCCATGCCCCCTAGTTTCGGACCGATGGGGGGCCGAGCGCCAGCCACATGGGGCCTGCGGACGCAGATGCCCGATATCGTCTACGAAGCGCGTGTACGCGTGCGGGCAGCAGATGGGCGCGTTCGAGAGGCGATGGGGTGAAGGACGACAAGCTCCGCCCCATCGTGGGCCTGGATATCGGCTCTACCGGCCTGCGCGCTGCCCAACTCAGGTGGGACCGCAAGGCGGGCGCCTACCGGGTGGATCGGATAGCGCACCAGGATCTGCCCCCCGGGGTGGTGGAGCACGGCGTCCCCGTGGAGACCCGTGAACTGGCCAAGGCCCTCAAGCGGCTGTGGCGCGCAGGTCGCTTCCGCACCCGTCGCGTGGTCGTCGGCGTGCCGGACAGCACCCTGCTGACCCGCCAGGTGGACCTGCCGTGGATGCCGCCGGCTGACTTCGCCGCTGCCTTGCGCTTCCAAGTTGAGGACGTCCTGCCCGTGGACCCGCAGACGGCTGCCCTCGGTTACCACGTGCTCGCCGAGGTCCCCGGCGCGGGCGAGGCTGCCGGATCCAACGACAGCAACCGCATCCTGCTGGTCTCCGGCGATCGGGCCGCCATGGAAAGCCTCGCCGATGTTCTTCGTCGCGGGGGGCTGCAGGCGATGTCGGCCGACTCGACCGCGCTCGCCCTCATGCGAGCCGATCAGAACGGCGTCCTGCGTGACGGCGGAGGCGTGCGCGCCATCGCCGACCTGGGCGCGAGCCACCTCACCGTGTCGATCATGGAGAACGGCCAACCGGTCCTGGTGCGCGCCATCGCCAATGTCGGCGGGGCCGCCGCGACGGCTCAGATTGCCGACAAGCTTGATCTCCCCCTCGCCGAGGCCGAGGAGATGAAGCGCCGCATCGGTCTCAACGGCCCGCCCCCCGAGGTGGCGCCCCTACCGGAGTCGAGCGTGTTCGGGGCGCTTCCCTCAACCGGTGCGCGCCAACTCGACCAGCGGGCCGAGGTCGTCATGGGTGTGCTCAGCTCCTGGGCCACCACGGTCGTGAGCGAGTTGCGCAACTCGCTGGACTACTACCGGCGAGCGACACCCAACTCGACGATCAGCCGACTCACGCTGGTGGGCCGCGGCGTCGACCTCGACGGAATGACCGAGCGGATCTCGACCCAGATCCCGGTGCCCCTGAGCAAGCGCGGCCCGCTGCTCGGGATCGAGGCGGGCAAGTCTGCGACGAAGAATCTGCCCGGGGACACCCGCATGGCCGCGGCTGTGGGCCTGGCGATGGGCAGGCCTCGATGAACATCACCCTGGGCAAGAAGAAGAGCGACGACGAGGTCCACGAGCCCTTCGTCGCCACCCTGCCGCGTATCGATCTGCTGCCCCCGTCCGTCAAGGAAGGGCAGGCGCTGCGCAAGACCCGCAATTTGCTGCTGCTCACCTTCATCGCCGTGGTTGCACTCGGCGTACTCATATGGGTGATGCAGTCCTCCGCGATCAGCGAGGCCGAGGATCGACTCGCTACGGCCCGCGCGGAGAACGAGCAGATCCAGGCCGACATCGCCCGGCTGGCGCCGATCGGGGCGCTGTTCAACCAAATCGAGTCGCAGAAGCAGCTCGTCCAGGACACGCTGAACTCCCAGCCGCGCGCCGCCGCAGTCAACAATCGACTCATCCAGGCCGGCGAAGAGACCGGCGGCAAGCAGCCGGTGACGTTCACGTCCATCTCCGTCGCCTACCGACCCCGGCCCGCACCGGGGGACGTGCCCAATCCGTGCCCGAACCCGGCACCGTTCGATACCCAGGTGGCCATCGGCTGCCTCACCTTCACCGCCACGGCGGAGTCTCGCGAGCAGGTGGCGGCATTGCTGTTGGCGATCGAGGCCGATCCGTTCTTCATCGGCCCCTACGTCGGATCGACCAACTTCACCGGTGACGTCGTGAGCATCTCCGGTACGACGGCGGTCTCGACCGACGCACTGGTGACGCCCCTCACACAGGAGGAGATCGACGCGATTCTCACCCCGCCAGCCGAGGGAGGTGAGTCGTGAGCCCCAAAGTCCGGCGCACGATCTTGATCGGCGCGCTCATCATTGTCGCGGTGTCGGCAGCGGGGTGGCAGTTCCTGCTCTCCCCCCGCCTAGACCAGGCGGCGATGATCAACGCCGAAGCCGAGCAGGTCGAGACCGCGACCTTGAGCACCATGGCCAAGTACACCGACCTGCGGCGCAAGGCCGAGGAACTCCCCGCGGCCGCACAGGAGGCGAAGGTGCTCTTCGCGTCGATGCCGCGCGAGGCCGATCTGCCGGAGTTCCTCAATCAGATCACCAAGGCCGCCGAGAAGTCCGGCATCCCGCCGCAGGACATCACCACCTTGAGTACCGGCCTACCGACGCCCATCGACTCCGGGGATAACCCCGTCGTCCAACTCGGCACGATGAGTCTGTCGATCACGGTCAAGGGCAGCCTGGTGGAGTTCCGTCGCTTCCTCGACGCACTCGTGGAACTCGACCGATCCATCCTGGTGACGTCGACCAACGTGACGATCTCACAGGACGACGCTCAAGCCTCCCAGATGTCGGTGCAGGGAACGATGTTCGTCATGCAGTCACCGCTGGACGATCTGCTCACGCAGGTGGAGGAACTCGTCGCGGAGTTGGACGCGAGTTAGATCGGCGCAAGGTGCGTGCGCAGTCGTTGCGCATCCGCGTCGTTGAGCGCGCCGAGGATGGCAGCGCGCACCGCCGCCACCGCGGATGGGAAGTCGGCCGGCAGCGCAGCCATCTCCGAGATGGCCCCGCTGATGAGGGCCCAACGGGCGAGCACCGAGACCAGGAGGGCGTCGCCGGTAGCGGTCGCCGACTCGACGAGATACGCCTCGACACTGGCGAGATCTGACGCATAGGCCTCGCGAATCGCCCCGTTGACGTCAGCCTGCACGCGGTGGGCCTGGGCGATCTCCATGTGCTCCAAGGCCTCGAGTCTTTTCGCCTCGACGAAGCGCGCCGACGTGAGACCACCGGTGCGGTCCATGGCGTACGACGCGAGCGCATCGGAGCTGGGTGCTTCGATGCCGTGAAGGTCGATCCTGTCGAGGAGTTCGCCACCGAGATCATCGGCCATAGCACTGGGCAACAGGCTCAGCAGTCCATCCCGGCAGCGCAGCAGCCACGCCTCGGCCGATTCGCCAGGCTCGGGCGTCGGCATCGGCCCCGGCAAGGCCTGTTCGACCACGGCGAAGAAGTCCGAGGGTGGACGACCCGATTGATCGACGACGACGGCCCGGATGCCGGCAGCGGCGTCCGTCACGAACGCAGCCCAGGCGAGCAGGGTGGCCTCGACCGGCCGGTCATCCGCCGCGGCAGTGGCGGCGGAGGTCAGTCGTGCGACGTCGTCGATCACGTCCAGCCCTCCTCACGGTCATCCCGAGACTAGCCGGACCGGCTCCGGTCAGCGCCACGGCTAGGGGAACTCGGGCAGACCCGTCACCAGACTTGGGTTGACCTCGGATATGCGCACGATCCGGAAGGGCTCCCGGAACAGGTCGATGAAACCCGGAGGCGCGAGACCTTGAGCCATGCGCTCGTCGTAGTAGATGGAGAAACTTTCATACCCATTGGATGAGTTGTTGGCCTTGAAGTTCACCGGGCAACGATTGGACTGCGCAAGGGAGCCCACGACCTTGAGCAGGCCCAGTGACGGGAATCCAGACAGGTCGTAGTCCATCAGGCCGAAACATCCACCCTTGATCACCATGGCAGCGTCGACGGCGAGGTTGGTGATGTTGTCCTCCGCGGTCGACCAATTCCAGGGGTTTCCCGTCACGGAGCCGGAGTCCGGCAAGTAGACGTACACCGTGGCCAGCCCCGCGTCGTCGGCACCGGGGAAGAGTGCAAGGAGGTTCTCGGATGTCTCGGGGGGCACGCCGTAGAGGTTGTCTGCGTCGCCGCCCACGCACGGCACCGCGTAACCACCAGGAGCGCACCACCGCCGATCCGCGGCGTCCTCAAGCCCTGGCCCGTACCCCGCCAGGTCGGCGTTCCATAGTTGTCCCGTCACAGCAATGCTGGCCGCGGACACCACCGCGAGATCGCCCGCGTAGGAGCCCTCCAGGTAGATCGTGCCACTGGAGCAGGTGCCCATGGCGGGAATCTCATCTCCACCCGTGTACGCCCACGGGTCATCTGACTTTGTGCTCTTGAGTGGGAAGCCCACCACGCTCTTGGGGCCCCAGGGCGACACGGAGGGCGGGAAGGAGCGGGTCTGTTCGCCGGAGCTGGGCCGGACGAAGGGGTAGTTGGCCGGAGTGCAGGTGGGTGAACCCTGCTCCGCGTCCTCCACGAGGACGACGCCATTGAATCCCCGGTCGAGCATCTGCGCATAGTCCAGCACGATTGTCGGATCAGGAGTCGTTGACGTGGCGTTCGCCGCGCGCTCGAAGGAGGCCGTGACTCCTGCTGAGTCCAACGCGCAGGCCGCACTGATCGAGTCGTCGCGCGTGTCTGGGCTGGTGACGTAGATGTAACTCCCTGCCGCCGTCATATCGAAGCGGATCCGGGTAGGGCCAGAGAAGACGCACCCGCCTTCACGGGCGAGCGCCTCATAGGCACTCAACTCGTCTGGTAGCTCGAGCACCGTGTCATAGTCGGGGTTCCACGGGGCGTTGAAGAATCCGTCCGCGTCGGCGGTCCCCTCGAGGGGGATCTCGATGTCCATATAGGCGTTGTTCCCGGTCTGGCGCACCCGATCCTCGAGAATCCATCGATGGTTCGCGGGACAGTCCACATTCTGACCATTGACGATGGCGCCGTCGCGACAGGCACTGGTCACCGCAGCGCTGAAGACATTCGCGAAGGCCGTCGGATCTGAATTGTTGACGTCGAAGTACCACACGTCGTTCGTATGCGCGTTGCCAATGATCCGATCAGTGTCGGAGATGCCGTAGTAGATGCACCTGCTGGAGTTGCGATGCAGCTGGGACGACGAGACCGGCCGGTACCAGGCCTGATCACACTCCCCTTCGTCCGGCGTTCCCTGCTGGCTGTTGGGGTTCCCATAGACCTCGGGAAAGTCGACCGGAAGAGTCTCACTGCCGCTGACGTAGCCGTAGTCAAGACTCGTTCGCTTTGCCAGCACAGCCTCAACTGTGCGGACGGTAGTACCCACTCGCCCACTGGACCGCACCTTGACGCGGCCCGGTGGTAGATCGGGATCATCGATCACTTCGTAGGCATAGAACACACTGGCATTGGACGCGTCGTCGGCAGTAAAGGGAACCCACTGCCAATCCGTCGGATTGCTGGCGTCGCGAAGGGGGTCCACTTCAGCGGTTCCCACTCGACTGACCTTGTCGGGACTTCCCGCGAGGGACAGGCGGGCCTGATACTCCGCCACTCCGGCCTCCGCGGCGGCAAGCGCCTGGAACGAAGCTTCGTTGTTGCCCGACGGTCTGATCGTGGCGACAACAGCCTGCGCGACGAGGAGCGACAGGACAAGGAGTAGCGCGCTGCCGACCAGGGCCATGATCATGGCCACACCAGATTCGGGACCGCCTTCCTGCGAGGATCGCTTGATGTGATTCATCGTCGATTCACCAGCACAATCCCCTGCTCCGTGAATATCCCGCCCTCGTCCCTGAGGGTGACGACCACTTCACGCAGTTGAGACTGGAGGATGGTCGTGTCATCGGTCGGACATACGACAAGTGTGTCGTCGGCGATGGAGGCATCCACGCACCAGTACTCGAATTCGACCGTGGGTTGACGTCGCGGTCCTGTCGCGATCA
>JALQUH010000244.1 GCA_023263845.1 Candidatus Nanopelagicales bacterium
GACACCACACGACGGCGTCGGCCTGATCCGACACGATCTCGATCCCGGCAAACGACCCCCACGGGGCCGCGCGCAATGCTTCAGCAAGCGGCGCCTGAGCGTCATCCACCATGAGTCGAACGCGGGTCACAGGACATCACCCTAGGCGACTTCGTCACTTCCCACGACTTCGCCGGTGAACACGTGGTGGTGCATTGGCGGGAGTCATGGGGGCCGGTCCCGTCCTGCGGCCCCCATGACGAACAGCCTTAGCGCCAGGCAAAGGTGATCGTGAAGCGGGCGCGAAGTCGCGCACCGGACACGATGAGGCGGTACTTGTAGGCACCAACCGCCCACTTGCCCGACGAGGTGTAGGGATTGAACTCGAAGTATCCGATGGAATTGCAGTCGGCGACCAGAGAGGGCAGAGTCGAACGTCCCACCACACGTCGAAGGGCGGCCCGACGGGGCCGCCCTTCGACGATGGATTCGCGGTCGCCTAGCCGGCGACTCCCAGATCGCGCCAATGGGCATCTCCGACGAACGAGGTCACCCGGCGGAAGTGCCGGTCCCATTCGCGCAGAACCGAGTTAGCCCGGTCCTTGACTGCCGCGACGCGTGACCGGTCCGGTGCCGCGTCCGCGGCGAATCGGCGCAGGCTCGTGATGTCGGCCCGTAGGCGGTCGGCCTTCTCATTCAGCCGGGAAGCCCGGTCGCGCATTTCGACGGGGTAGTCCCCGAGCGTGAAAACGACCTCTGCGTCGGCGCGCAGCTGGTCGGTAAGACGGGCGACATCGGCCCACCAGGTGGCATCCGTATCCGACGTCTGAAGCGTGGTGCGGAAGCGGTCAAGCGTTGCGTTCATGACGTCCTCCTTTCCGAGGTGCCCAAGTGGCGTGGTGAGGTCATCGTCACCCACGGCATGTCGCAGAAGTGTCACGGAACGATGGGAATTGGGTGCTGACTCAGCGCCGTCGGTGCAAGTTGACAGACCTGCGACCTAGTCGCTAAGGAAGGTCACCAGGAGTTCTCCGGTTCGTTCCGGCTCGTCGTGCAGGACCCAGTGGGTCGCATCGGGGAAGACCTCCACGCGAACGTCATCGCACAGGGCAGCGCTCGGCTGCAGCATCGCCTCCGAGAGGGCGAGATCTTGTCGCCCCCAGATAATCAATGTCGGCACATGGACGCGCTTGTCCGCCAGCCTGTCGGGGCGCCGTCGTACCGAGGCGCGATACCAATTGACCATTGAGGTGGCCGCACCTGGTCGCCGCCACTCCTGCTGGAGTGACGCTACATATTCGTCACTGAACGCTCCCGGCGTCGATGTACGTCGTAACACCCTGGCCATACGGTTGCCAAAGGCAAGCCGCTCCGGAAGCCACGGCACCTGGAACGCACCGATGTACCAACTCTTGCGCTGCTGGTGCCGATCGCTGCGCAATGTCTTGGCGAACACGCTCGGGTGCGGCACGTTGACAATGACCAGGCGACGGACACGCTCAGGGTCGGTGAGCGCCACCCACCACGCGACGGCGGCCCCCCAATCGTGTCCCACGACATGCGTCCTGTCGTAACCGAGAGCACTGATGATCCCGATGATATCTGCGGCGAGTTCCTCGACCCGGTAGGCATCAATGCCGTCCGGCTTCTCACTCAAGCCGTAGCCGCGCTGATCAGGAGCCACCACCCGGAAGCCCGCGCGGGCGAGCGCCACGAGAGGGTTCACCATGCCGCGCCAGTACTCCGGGAATCCGTGGAGGAGGACGACGAGATCACCGTCAACAGGTCCGGCCAGCGCGCAGTGCAGACGTACGCCGTTCGTGAGGATGTCGCGATGCTCCACCTCGACTCCGTCGATCACTTCCGTCGTCGCCATCGTTGAACCCTAGGCGGCATGCGGCAGCGGCGCGAGAGGGAACGACCCCTACAAGGGTGCGATGGGTTCTGGATCGTCTGAGCGTGTGAGGGCAAGGCCTTGGAGGAGAAGGCCGGAGAGCACCAGAACGAGGCCGATGACACCGGTGAAGGCAAGGGTTTCGCCCAGCACAACGATGCCCAGGGTGGTCGCGACCACGGGCTCGGCAAGCATGAGCGTCGAACTCGGTCCAGGAGAGAGCGCACCGAGCCCCCGCACCCACAGCAGGTTGGGCAGTGCCATCGCGAAGAAGCCGATGTACAAGGCCAGAACGATGCCGGCACCGGAGGCGAGCCAGCTCAGCGACGCGGGGGCGAGCAACACGACGGGCAGCAGGGCAACCGTGGCGATGAGGTACGAAACGACATTGGCGGGCACGGCCGGGATTCCGCGCGTGATGATGGCCTTGGTCGCGAGGACGAAGATGGCGCCGGACAGCCCGCTCCCCAGGGCAGCGAGGACGCCGACCACATCACCACCACCGATCCCATCGAGGGACAGCAGGATGAGTCCGGTGACGGCCACGGTCGTGGCGATGGACCATGCCGTGGTGACCCGATGACCCAGCAGAGCGCCGAGCAGTCCGGCGAAGACCGGGACCGATCCCATTGCCAGGAGCGAACCGAGGGCGACTCCGGCTCGATCGACACCGGTGAAGTACAGAACCTGGAAGAACAGGCTGCCCACCGCGGCCAACCACACCAGCGGCAGACGCAGGCAGGGCAGCAACTGCGCGAGCCGGTGACCGACCAGCGGTAGGAAGCAGGCCATGAGGAGCCCACCGAGACCGAGTCGCAGGGCCGCTACGGCAAAGGGGCTCGAGCCGGTCGGACCAAGCGCCTGAGCGGTGCCGGCGGTGCCGAAGAGGGCCCCCGCAGCCAGGGTCATGAGCACCGCGGCCCGGGGCGTCGTCACGCGCGCATCCTGGCATGCTGTCCCGCGTGGTAGACACCGGGTTCTCGTTCGCCGTCCAGGCACATGCTGGGGGTCGCGCGAGGGCGGGTGAGATTCGTACGCCCCACGGAACCATCAACACCCCGGCGTTCATCCCGGTCGGCACCAAAGCGACCGTCAAGGCCGTCCTCCCCGAGTCCATGCGGGACCTCGGCGCGCAGGCGATCCTCGCCAATGCCTACCACCTCTACCTGCAGCCGGGAGCCGACATCGTGGCAGAAGCGGGCGGTCTCGGCGCCTTCATGAACTGGCCCGGGCCCACGTTCACCGACAGCGGCGGCTTCCAAGTCATGTCCCTCGGAGCGGGGTTCAAGAAGGTCCTGGCGATGGATCCGGGGCATCGCGACGACGACGTCATCGCTGACGGCAAGGAACGTCTCGCGCGCGTTGACGACGATGGCGTGACCTTCCGTTCCCACCTGGACGGATCCGAGCATCGCTTCACACCCGAGGTTTCCATGCAGGTTCAGCATGCCCTGGGGGCCGACATCATCTTCGCCTTCGATGAACTCACCACCTTGAACAACACGTTCGACTACCAGGTGGCATCCCTGGAGCGCACTCGGCTGTGGGCCGATAGGTGCCTCGCTGAGCATGACCGGCTGCGCAGCCCAGACTTGCCCTATCAAGCGCTGTTCGGGGTCATCCAGGGTGCGCAGTATGAGGAACTTCGGCGCAAGGCGGCTCAGGATCTTGGCCGCATGGCCTTCGACGGATTCGGCATCGGCGGTGCCATTGACAAGCGCAACCTCAGCGACATTGTCGGGTGGGTGACCGATGAACTTCCCGACGATCGACCGCGTCACCTGCTCGGGATCGGTGAGCCAGGCGATCTCTTCGCCGGCGTGGCCGCCGGAGCGGACACCTTCGATTGTGTTTCACCCTCGCGGGAAGCTCGCAACTCCGCCGTCTACTCCCCTGATGGCCGCTTCAATCTGCTCGCAAGCGCCCACCGGCGCGCATTCGAACCGATCGACCCCACGTGCGACTGCTACACCTGCCAGCACTACACCCGCGCCTACCTGCATCATGCGTTCAAGGCCAAGGAGATGGTGGCCTCCACCCTCGCCACCATTCACAACATCCGCTTCACGGTCCGGCTCGTCGAATCGATAAGGCAGTCAATCCTCGACCACGATTTCGACGCCTATCGAGCCGAGTTCACCGGTCGCTATTCCGCCGGCAGCCGAGCCGCCGTACGCGACTAGGCGGCGAGTTCGTACGTCGGCTCGCGACGCTTGACCCAACCAATAACCGGATAGGTCACGGGGAGAAGGACCACCTCGAGCAGGGTCTTGTACGCGTAGCCGAAGGCGACGTAGATGAGGAACTCCGTACCGGTAATGACGCCGTAGAAGGCGACGGTGCAAAAGACGATGGTGTCGGCGAGTTCGCCCACGGCCGTGGATCCGATGAGCCGCAGCCACAGCGCCTTCTCCCTGGTTCGCTCCTTGATCTTCACCAGCACCCACGCATTGAGGAGCTGACCGACCAGGTAGCCGGCGATGCTCGCCAGCACGATGCGGGGCACGAATCCCAGGATGGCCTCGAAGGCCTCCTGGTTTTCCCATCCATCCGCCACCGGCGAGATTTGCACGACCCAGAAGGTCAGTGCCGCCAGGACGGACATGGCGAAGCCGGTCAAAATGGCCTTGCGTGCCGCACGAAATCCGTAGACCTCACTCAGGATGTCACCGACGATGTAGACGAGTGGGAAGAGGAATGCTCCGCCGTCGGTAATGATCGGACCGAAGGCAATGAGCTTGACCGCGCCTATGTTGGAGATGAGGAGCAACCCAACGAAGACCCCGACGATGACGGGGTAGAGGCTTCTATTCGTGGTGGCAAAGTGCACCGGTTGGCTGCTGCTCATGGGAGCGCCATTCAATCAGGTGGGCTACTCCCCGGTGAAGTGCGCCTCACGCCGCTCGTGGAAGGCTGCCAGCCCTTCCGCGTAGTCCTGACTCCTCCACGCGGCTCGTCTCAGCGAGGTGAGCTGCTCGAACGTGCCGCTAGCCATCGGGCGCGCATCGGTGAGGGCATTCATCTCGGCCTTGATCGCGCGGATGGACAGAGGTGCCAGCGATGCGATGCGCTGAGCGACGTTCATCGCCTCGGCTTCCAGCTGCTCGGCGTTGTCGACGATGCGGTTGACCGTTCCGGCGAGGTGCGCAGAGTCGGCCGGGAGTGGCGACGCGGTGAAGAACATCTCCTTGGCGACGTTCAAGGGAACGGCGCCAAGGAACTGGGCAACGCCATCCGTGTGATAGGGAACGCCGAGCTTGGCCGGCGTGATGGCGAAGGTGGCCGAGCGGGTAGCGATGATGAGATCACACGCGAAGGTGAGGTTGCAGGCGGCACCCCAGGCACCCCCTTCGACCGCGGCGATGATCGGGAAGGGGGCCGCACGTACGGCGCGCACGAGGTGCTCCACCGGAGACGTCCACGCCAGCGGGTCGCTGCCGTCGGTCGGTAGATCGTCGATGTCGTGACCGGCGGACCAGGTGGTGACCCCTGGCTCCGCACGCAAGATCAGGCACCGTGGCGAGGATGACTCGATGGCTTCCGACAGCACATCAGCCATGGCATGGCTCAGCGCATTGCGCCTATCCGGGTTGGTCATGGTGACGACGCGGATCGAACCAACGTCGCTTGTCGTGGCGAGGGGCACGTCTTCAGCCTAGAGGCTATGCCTCAGCCCAGGGACACACCTTGACACCGAGGTGCAGCGCCGAATGCCTCACCGATATCGCCATCTGCGGAGTCGGTGAGATCAGAAAGGGAATCCTTGACGGCCACGCCCGCGTCGTAGGTCGCCTTCGCCGCAATGGCCGCCTGCAGCCACTCGACGCCGGCCGAGACCGGGTTGCCCGCATTGCGCGCCGCATCGACGTGACCGAGCGCCTCATCCTTGGCGTCGTTGAGGACCGTGACCTGATCGTTGAGCGTGGACAGGACGGCGGCTGCTTCGATGTAGTCGAGCGGTACGCCACCAAGGGCGGCGCCGAGGTCGGAGGCGGCAGCCTCGACCCCATCGAGTTGACCGGGGATCTGCTGCTGGAACTGCTCCCCGATTGATGAGGGGTCGCTACTGTCGAATTCGAGGTTGGCTGCCACGTCCAGGATGCTCGCCAGGAAGGCGTCGCGTGCCTCACACACATCTCCCGCCCACAGCACGATCTCCGGCGTTGGTTCTGGCGTGGGGGTTGGTGGAGTCGATGGAGACCCCGGCGTGGTGGCAGCACTCGAGCCTTCGCTAGCCGCAACCGCCTCAGGCTCACTCTCGGCTCGAGATGCCCAGATAGCGGCGACGACGAGCAAGCTCACGACGACCACCGATCCAACGGCTACGACCCAACGCGGCATCTGGCCATAGTGCTGCCTTGCCGGTCGGGTGTCCACCGCACTCGCACGGTGTTCCTCAGGCCGGTAACCGCCATTGGTCGACGCCGTGATCGTGGCCCTCGGCGAGGTTGGCCAGGATCCGGCCCAGAATCGGGGTGAACTTGAAGCCGTGTCCCGAACACGGTGATGCGACGATGATCGGCCCGCTTCGATCAAGGACGAAGTCGCTGTCCTCGGTCATCGTGAACAGACAGGAGACCGCCGACCCAGTCGTGGTGTCGACACCGGGCAGCCAGCGATCGGCGTACTCCGCGGCGATGCCCATGGCTTCGGCCGGCACCTCGAGGGTCCGCGTGTTGAGATCCACGAAGTTTTCCAGTGCGTCCACTCCCACCTTGAGCCCTTCGCCGGGCGACTCCAAGCCGTAGGCGCCGTAGTGGAAGTGATAGTCGCTCGCCTCGCCATCATCGTGGTTGATCCAGGACGGAAACGTAAAACCGTCCCGGATCGGGAAGTGCACCGGGAACTGCTCTGTGACGGAGAAGGCTGGAAGCGTGATGCCGAAGTCGGCCCAACCCTGCAGCTCGGTGACCCAAGAGCCGGCCGCGACCACCACCACGTCAGCGGCGTAGTCCCCGCGGTTCGTCGCGACCACGACACCGGATCCGTCCCGGGCGATGGCGAGGGCTGGCTCGTCGAAGTGCAGGTCGGCACCATCGGCTTCGGCCAGGCGCAGAAGTGCTTCGATCGTGCGATCCGCGAAAACCCGGCCACCATCGGGGGAGCACAGGACATCCGTCTCGAAGCGCATTCCGGGCCAGCGATCCATGGCCGCCCCGGCGCTCATCCGCTCGTAGCTCCAGCCACCGGCCTCATAGTTGGCGGTGATCTCGGCCAGGGCTTCGTCGACACCGTGATCGATCTGCCCCGTCTGCTCCAGCAGTAGCTCGCCGGAACGCTCCTCCAGTTGGCGCCATAGAGGGATCGCCGCTCCGGCCCACTCGGTGTAGGGCCGCTTGCGATAGGACACCCGGAACACACGGGTCGCGCCATGGGAGGACCCCATGACATGTCCCCGTCCGAAGCGTTCGAGCGTCGTGACATGGTGCCCGCGTCGAGCCAATTCGGCGGTGGCCGAGGCCCCCGCCGCACCCGTTCCGATGACGATCGCCCGCATGGGGCGACAGTAGCGGCCCGCTCACTGCCTTGTAGCGAAAGCTCGTAGCGAAAGCGCTGGCTCCCATCCGTTCATGGCGCAGAGGCAGCAAGAATGTCACCCGAGTTGCCTCTTGCTCGGCGAGCAGGGTCACCGGATCTTGGCGGTCAGCCGCAACCGTCCACGCGGCTTGCCCACGACGGGGGACCCGCTTGCGAGCGGCCCGGCCACGCTCCTGTCGATCCTTGACGCTCTCGTGTGCGGAGAAGTCGAAGACCGGGCAAATTCAGTCATGCGCGGAGACTAGGTCCCCGTCCCACGATTCGATAGGACGATCACAGATTCCTCGGGCTTCTCCAGCGGAATGAGGTAGCGACGCAGCGCCGTTCGCCAGCCGCTGGCCACGCGGATAGCACCGGTCAGGGCATCGGCAGCCACCCAGGCCGCATCAACGTTCGCCTCGTCGGGAGCCGGACCGTAGATAAGCGGCGCGACCGTTTGCGCGAGGTCATGCACACTGTCGGCAAGGTCGTCAGGAAGGTCCAGCGGTCGCTCGACATCGGCCGCCGGAGCGTAAACGGTCGGGAGTGGCATCCAGGCCTCTGCCAGCATCATCCGCGCCCAGATCCAGGCCCCGTGGGCGCGATCACGCGGGGTACCGATCGACAGGGCCGCGCGAATCCGACGACGACGCACCGTCACCGCGAAAGGCCACGTCACCAGCACGAGCACGAGCACAACGACCGCGACCAGTGGCCACGACACCGACAGACCCTCGACGACCTCCTGACCGGAGGCGGCGTCACCGTCCTCGCCGGAGTCGCTATCGGCTCCTTGCCCACCGCCAGAGGCACCGCCGCCGCCATCAGGCATCGTCGGAACCTCGTCCGGCGCCAGCGGTCGCACAACCGCGCGTCGGTTCTTTTCACGATCGTGCGGGCTGGGCTGGAAGGCCACCCACCCGAGCCCGTCGAGCCGCGCCTCTGCCCAGACGCTCACCTCATCGGCGTTCACGGTTCGCACGAGAGGGCCCTCGGCTTCGAGCGGGAAGCCGATCACCAGGCGCGTCGGGATGTCCCAGGATCGCGCAATGACAGCCCAGATGGCGGCGTACTGCTCCTGGAAGCCGACCCCGTCGGCGATAACTCGGTCGAGTCCGGCATACGTGCGGTCCGGCGGTCCGGCGCCAAGCGCGGACGGGGGCGCTGCTGTGAAGGCATCACCCCTTAACTCTTGGGCGAGTGTGACTAGCCGGCTCCACGTGTCCGGGGAGGTGGCGGAGACCTGGTCGGCGAGTTGGAGGAGACGACCGCTCAACGGCGCAGGCAGTGCCAGTGCCGGATCATCCGGACCCAACTGCGCGGGGAATGTCGCGTCGAGTTCGGCGCGGTCGGCGACCGCCAGCGAATAGTTGAGGTCGAAGTAGTTGTCGATGGGCGAGGTGACGGCCGCCACGATTCCGCTGGCTGGATCAACACGTGTCTCGATGGGTGATGCGACGTTGCTGACTCGCTGCGGCGACGGCACCCACTGACCGGGCATCCCGACGGCCACGGTCACGCGGGCACCGGTGTCGAAGGTGCGTCGCGGTGCCCCCACTACCTCAGGTGGGATCTCGTCGCCAGGCACGCCGTACGTCGGTGGTTCGATCCAGGCAATGCCGTTGTAGGTCGAGAACGTCGCCCAGGTCGGTCGCTGCTCCAACGCCTGAGGACCGGCGATGGCGAACAGGGTGATGTTGTCGTAGCCCGGCTCCAACTGCCAGCGCGCCGCCGTCAAAAACGGGTCGGGGATGCCCCCTTCGGTGCGACTCGTGGGTTGCTCCTCGTGAAAGATGTCCAACGTTTGCGCTTCGCCGACGAAGGGCGCCGAAGACACCGAGACGGCATACGTCGCCAGGGCACTGACAGCCATCGCCACCACCGCGAGAACCTCCGCCCAACGGGCGGGCCGGACCGCGGAGGGGCCGTTCCACGGACCGACGAGGACGAGCAGCAACGACAGCGACAGGCCCGTGAATGCCGCGAGGACCCCGGCCTCGAGTCGACCTGTCACGCCGAGCGCCAGGATGCCCGTCATCAAACCGACGGCGGGAATCCCCGCCGCGACCGGCCACCGACCGCGTGCGAGAACCTGCCCCATCCACGTCCCGAGGAGGAGTACGCCGGCGAGGGCGCCGCCGAGCAGGGGTGTGGTGACAACCGATCCGGTGCCGAGGACGGCACCGGTGACGGCACCCACCATGACGACGGCGATGCCCGCCACGCCCCCGACGCCGGTGGTGATGGCGATCACCAGGAGGACGAAGGGCAGCAGGATGAAGCCGACGAGGCTGCCTTCGATGGCCAGCGGAAGGGCAAGCGCAACCAAGAGCGCGGGCAGTCCGGCGACGACGGCCAATCCCCATCGCTGACCGGCCGGACGTTCCTGAATCGTGCGCACTTCTCGCGCGTGTGTGGTGGTACTCATGGCTTGACCACCCCTGCGGCGGGGATGCGGTCCCACCAGCCCGCGGGACCGTGGCCGCGAACGAGGATGGTCGTCGATCTCCCGCTGCGCAGTAGACGCAGATCCGGTGCGGTCGTCGTGAGACCCACCACCGAGAGCAGGTCGAAGGTGGCCGCGGAGCGGGCCCCCTTGTGCATGGTGCGCTCACCCGCGGTGGTCACCAATTCGACGTCGAGCCCGGACGCACCCGCCACCGACGCCAGCGAAGCGGCGAGATCTACGGCCTCTTCGAACTCATCGTCGTCGCGGTAGGCACGCTCATCGACGGCCAGGACAAGGGTGAGGCGCGGACGCGTAACGTCAACGTACTGACGCATCATCAACGTGCCGACCTTGGCCGAGGACTTCCAGTGAACATGTCGCAACTCATCGCCGATGACGTACTCGCGCAGCATCGCGAACGTCGTGGATCCCATATCGGCGGAGCCGCCGTAGTCAGCCATCGCCGCGGGCAAACTCGCCAGCGAGACCGGTCGTACGCGCGGCGTGACGAGGACAGCGCCGCCCTCGACCTCGCCGACGGTGCGGCGCAGCAGACCCCACGGGTCGACGCGTTCCAGCGTCCACGGGCCGAGCACGAGCGGACCGCGGCGACGAGTCGGGATGGGGATGCGGGCACTGACCACGCCATCGCGCCACACCACCGGATGTCGATCGGCACGGTCAGGGCCGCGTAGACGCAGACCGCGCCGATGGGCCCGGTGGGCCTGGAGTACGACGGGGACCGCTGCGGTGCCGAGCCGCTCGACGCGGGGAGGCACCGCGGCACTGGCCTCGATGGGGCCACCACCGGAGACGAGGAAGGCCGCGACGGCGAGCAAGACCAGCCCTCCCGCGGTCACGCCCAGCAGTTCGGGGTAGCCGAGGAAGAATGCCAGAGCTGCGCTGACCACGATCCCGATCAAGACCCCGAGCCCCGCGCCGGTAAGCCGCATCGTCACCCCACAGGGACGGTGGAGACGACCTGCTGGACGACCGCGCTGCGTGCAGCTGCATCGGCTTCAACGTCGGCGAGCACGATGCGGTGCGCGAGGACCGGTACGGCGAGCCGCTGCACATCGGCCGGCGCGACGTAGGTACGGCCAGCGAGTGCGGCGGCGACCTGTGCCGCGCGCAGGAGTCCGACGCTGCCGCGCGGACTAGCGCCGAGGCGGATTCCCGGTGCCGTGCGCGTCGCAGCGACAAGGCGTACGACGTACTCCATGACCGATCGCTCGACGTGCATGCTTCGAGCGATAGCGATCATTCGACGGGCCGCTTCGGCATCGGCGACCGGCTGCAACTCCTCGATGCGCATCCCGGCGTGGTTGTTGGCGAGCACCTGCACCTCGGAGGCGAGGTCGGGGTAGCCAATGGAGACTGACATGAGGAAGCGGTCGAGTTGCGCCTCAGGCAGCGGGAAGGTGCCGTCCATTTCGATCGGGTTCTGTGTCGCAAGCACAAGGAAGGGTTGCGGGACTTGGTGCGTGACCCCATCCACGGTGACGGTGCGCTCTTCCATCACTTCGAGCAGTGCTGACTGGGTACGCGGCGATGCGCGGTTGATCTCATCGGCAAGTACGACATGGGCGAAGACTGGTCCGGGATGGAATTCAAAGGTGCCGGCACCCTGGTGAAAGATCGAGACACCGGTGACATCGCTGGGCAGCAGATCCGGGGTGAACTGGATGCGATGCCAGGACATCCCGAGGGTCGCCGCGATGCTGCGGGCGAGCGAAGTCTTGCCCACGCCCGGCACGTCCTCTAGGAGCAGGTGCCCTTCGGCGAGGAGGCAGGTGACGGCCAGCGTGATGACGTCACGCTTTCCCTGGATGAAGCCTGCGACGTTGTCGATGATCATCTGGCCGTTGGCCGCGAATCGGGCAGCCTCGTCTTCGGTCATGGTCCCGTGCTCAGTCACAGGCCCACACTAGGGGAGCAAAGCGCCTCTGGCCCGACAGTCAGGACCTTCGTCCCGATGCGTCAGGGCCACGTCCCCGTGCATTCTGGAGCGTTCCTTCGCCACTCTGTAGTGGGAGCATGTATTCAGGACCTATGGGGCTAAGTCAGGGCGCAGGAGGTGAGGCGTAGTGACCAGCAGGGTGGTGGTCGGCTACGACGGCTCCGATGCCTCACGGGATGCCGTTCAATGGGCGGCTGGTGAGGCGCTGGCCCGCGATGGCGAATTGATCATCCTCGCGGCGATGACCGTGCCCATGAGCGCTTCCCCGATGAGCTTTGGTGTCCTCTCCCCCAACGCCATCGACGACATGATCGCCCGCGTGGGAAATCACGTCGAGGATGAGGCCGAGGCGCTGATGTCCGCGCATCCCGGCCTGATCGCTCGAGGCAAGGCAGTCATGGGTGGCGCCGCCGGCGCGCTCGTCGATGCAAGTGAAGACGCAGATCTCCTTGTCGTCGGCAGCCGCGGTATGGGCGGTTTCAAGGGACTGCTCGTGGGGTCGGTCGGCGTGCAGGTCGCTGAGCATGCGCGGTGCCCCGCCGTCGTTGTTCGCGGTCTACCGACAGCGGAGGCTTCCCGTGTGATCGTCGGCATCGACGGCTCGGAATTGTCGCTCGCCGCCGCCAAATTCGCGATGGAGACCGCCTCACGTCGAGGCTGGTCGGTGCTGGCCGTGCACGCGTGGGATGTGCCGGCGTACGACGCCCTCGCATCTCCCGTGGGGCCGTCTGAGCTGGAGTTGGACAACCTGCTGGAGAGTGAGCGCATCGCGACGTCCGAGTCGCTCGCCGGTTTGCGTGAGCGGTTCCCCGATGTTGACTTGACCGTCGAAGTGAGCAAGGGACCCTCCGCGCGTGTGCTCCTCGAAGCCGCCGAAGGCGCTGCACTCATTGTCCTGGGCACCCGCGGGCGCGGAGAGTTCAGCGGCGCGCTCCTCGGCTCGGTGAGCCAGGCTGTCCTGCATCGAGCAGAACTGCCGGTGGCGGTAATCGGGGGGGGGCCGTGACCACGCTGGGCACTCCTTCGGCAGCAGGAGCGACCGTCTCTGCGGTCCGTCACTCGCCTGTCGTCAGTATTGGGGCCAGCGACACGCTCTGGGATGCCTGGCAGTTGATGTTCGTCTCTGGCCTCCGTCACCTCGCGGTCCTCGACGACTCTGGCGCGTGCACCGGTGTTCTCAGCGATCGGGCCATATTGACCGAGATCCCGTTGACAGAGGACCGGCTCACCGCACGACTGGTCTCCGACATCATGGCGGTCCCCGGCTGCATCAGGGAGGAGACGACAACGCACGATGCCGCCATGCTCATGGCTCGCCACTCCGTCGAGGCCCTACCCATCGTGAACGCCGAGGGTCGGCTGACCGGTCTGATCACCGCGACGGATCTGGTCGACTGGTTCGCGCGCAACTAGGGAACTGCCGGCGGCTCCAACCGTCCCGGTACTCTTCTCCCGTGGCAACCCAAGACCGTCTCGTGTGGATCGACTGCGAGATGACCGGCTTGGATCTGGACTCCGACCAACTCGTCGAGATCGCCGCAATCGTCACCGAAGCTGACCTGACGGAGGTCGACTCCGGTATCTCGCTGGTGATCCGCCCAGACGACCTTTCGGTCCTGGACGACATGGTCGACGTCGTACGCGAGATGCACACCAATTCGGGATTGCTCGAGGAGATCCCCAACGGGATCCCGCTCGCCGACGCCCAGGAGCAGGTCCTTGCCTACGTGCGCCAGCACATTCCAGAGGCGCGCAAGGCCCCGCTCGCCGGATCAAGTGTGTACGTCGATCGGGGATTCCTCGCCAAGTACATGCCCGAGCTTGACGCTCACCTGCACTACCGGCTGATCGACGTGTCGTCGGTCAAGGAGATCGCGCGCCGCTGGTATCCGCGC
>JALQUH010000245.1 GCA_023263845.1 Candidatus Nanopelagicales bacterium
CAAACGCCCGGCTGTGGACCGGCCGCGAGCTATCGGCTGACGTCATGCGGGAAGCCCTCGAAGCAAACCTCTAGGAATCGACCGCCAAGGGCTCTACCCTCGGCGGCATGGGAGTTCTCTTTCTGCCGTTGACCATCGTGATCGCCTGGGCGCTGGCCCTCTTCAATGTGGCCGCCCCCGGCGCCGTGAGCGGGGAGGCGTTCGCTGACTCTGCCATGAGGTGGATGCTCTTTATCCCGGCTGGCTTCATGGTCTTGGTGAGCGGTGTCATGCACACCGTGTTCGCCAAGAGCACCGCGAAGAACATCGGCTGGCAGACCAACGGCTTCCAGTACGAGATCGGATTTGCCTCCTTTGGGTTCGGACTTGCCGGGATCATCGCGGCGCAAAGTTCGTCGGCGGCCTGGCTTCCGGTCGCCGTGGCCCTGTCGGTGTTCCTCGTGCTCGCGGGAGCCAATCACATCCGCGAGATGGTCACGTCGAAGAACTTCGCACCCGGCAACTCCATCGTGCTGCTGTACGACTTTGGCCTGCCCATCTCGTTCCTCGTCCTCTACCTCATGATGCGTAGCTCATGATGCGGGGATGATGCACCGGTGTCCGACGGCGAGCCCGAGCCCGAACGCGGAGGTGCGCACACCTATTCCGGTCCCGTGAGTTGGGAGTACTCACCGGAGATGGATGGCGATCCCGACCCGGGCGAGATCGTCTGGGCGTGGGTCTCCTACGAGGAGGACCACACCGTCGGCAAGGACCGCCCCATCGCCATCGTCGGCCGCGCTGAGGACCACCGTCTCGTCGGCCTGATGCTGTCGAGCCGTGATCGCAGCGGTGACCGGGATTGGTTGGCGATCGGCCGTGGACCGTGGGATTCCGAGGGCCGGTCGAGCTGGCTCCGCCGCGATCGGATCCTGGCGGTAGCACCAGACGCCGTACGCCGTGAAGGCGCGATCTTGCCGCGGCCAACGTACGACGCTGTCGTCGCAGCGATGACACCCAAGCCGCAGCGGTCACCAGAGAGCAGCGGCTGGACACTACGCGACGGATTCCGCCGCATCCTGGGCCGTCCGATCCCCTAGGCCGAGCACAACCCGTAGAGTGACGCCTCCGGACACAAGGAGGTGGCGATGGGCGCCCTTCTCGCGCTCGTCGCCAGCGTTGCCTGGGGGTCTGCCGATGTCGCCGGCGGCGTCGGCTCACGTCGCGTCGGCAGCAGCCGCGTCATCGCAGTCACCTACCCCGCGGGCGCAGTCATCCTCACCATCTTTGCTCTCTTCATCGTGCCCGGCACCATCGACCGTGACGTGATCTGGCTGTCGTTTGCCACATCAATCGTGGGCACCATCGGCATGATTCTGCTCTACCACGCACTCGCCGTTGGACCCATGGGCATCGTGTCTCCACTGACGGCCATCGGTGGTGCCGGCATCCCCGTGATCGTCGGACTGCTCCGTGGTGAGCCCCTCACCGCGCTCTTCGTCGTCGGCGCCCTTCTTGCCGTCATCGCCGTCATCCTCGTCAGTCGAGAGTCCGGGCCGCACGCCAAAGTCACCCCCCGCGCCCTCCTCCTCGCCGGTGGCGCTGGCCTGGCCATCGGACTATTCCTCACCGCACTCGGCGTCGCTCCAGAGAGCTCAGGAATTTGGGTTGCCACGATCAGCCGCTGGTGGTCGACCATCGGCATGGGCGTCTTCGCGCTTGTTCTGCTCCTGCGCTCCGGCCGCGCGAGTTGGTCGCCCTACCCGTGGCTGCTGGCGATCGGCGCGGGTGCCCTTGACGCTCTCGCCAATGGCACCTTCCAGCTCGCCGCCCAGAACGGCGAACTCGCGGTAGTCGCCGTCATCGGCTCGCTGTACCCCGCCACGACTCTGCTGCTTGCTCACTTCATGCTCAAGGAGCGCATGTCCCCGATTCAGTGGGCGGGAGT
>JALQUH010000263.1 GCA_023263845.1 Candidatus Nanopelagicales bacterium
GGCGTTGCGCGCGTTGGCCTCCCGGTCGAGCTCGATTCCGAGGAAGCCGAGCCTGCCCAGGACCTCGGTCCGCACCCGGGCCGCGTTCTCGCCGATTCCGCCCGTGAAGACCACCGCGTCGAGCCCCCCGGCACCCACGCACAGCACCTTCGCGTTCTTCAGTCGCTTCTGACCGGTCATCCCGACGTCGGGGATGATCAGGTGGCGGCTGTAGCGCCGGACCTCATCAACGCTGAGGGCATCGGCGGGCTCAACGAGCGGCGGCAGGGACATCAGTGCTCCTCGTGTGTAGTCGGCTGACGGGTCCAACACCGCCGTGGCCGGATCTCATCCCATCACCCGCGCGCCGACCGGGCATCACCGGGCTAGCGGCGCACAGCGGAGCGGGCCGACCCGCCTACCGGCGGACCTTCGGGCCGCACGGGCAGCCGGGCCGACGTGATCGCCCGGCGGATGATCTCGGCCAGATCCTCGTATTCCTCGCTTCGGGCCGCCGTCGAGCGGTAAGCCAACACCATCGTCCGACCCGGCGCCGGCTCGGCGAAACGGCCCACTTCCACCGAGGTACGCCGTACCTCCACCGGGACGGCCGAGTCCGGGAGCAGAGTCACTCCGAGGCCGGCGTCCACGAGTTGCACGACGGTGGACAGGGACGTCGCCCGTGTCGCCTGAGCGTCGATCTCCGACAGGCCGGCTGCCACGGTCACCGCCAGCGCCTGATCACGAAGGCAGTGTCCTTCATCGAGGAGCAGGATGGGCAACTCGTCGAGGTCTTCGACCGCAAGGCCCTCTCGGCCGCCAAGTGGGTGCGTCGCGGGTACAGCGAGGACGAAGTCCTCCGAATACAGCGGGATCTCCACCAAGGTGGGGTCGCCTATGGGCTCAGCGACGATGGCGACATCGAGTTCGCCCGCGCGCAGTGCCGTGAGCAGGCGAGCGGTCTGGTCTTCACGGATCACCGGCTCCAGATCGGGCGCCTCCTTGCGCAGTGCACGGAGCAAGGACGGCAGCAGGTAGGGGCCGACCGTCGGGATGACGCCGATCGAACGCGGACCAGCAAGCCACGCCCGCTCCGACGCGACGGCGTCGGTGATGGCCTCGGCGGCCTCCACCGCCCGCTTCGCCATCGGCACCAGTCGCTCACCGGCGGCCGTCACCAGGAAGGTTCGCGCATTTCGTTCGATCAGTTGAACACCGAGGATCTCTTCCAGGGACGACAGCGCCTGCGACAACGTCGGTTGAGCGACACCTAGCGAGCGTGCCGCATCGCCGAAGTGCCGGTGTTCGACCAGGGCAAGGAAGGCACGCAACTGCGCGAGGGTCGGCGTGGCCGAGTTGCGGCTGTCCGTGCGCGCCATGTCGTGAGTCTAGGCGGGGTGCGACAGACTGTGCCGGTGAGCACTCACCGACCGGTCATTGGCATGACCACCTACGTCGAACCGGCCCGCTGGGGCGCGTGGGACGAGCGCGCGGCCCTCCTGCACGAGTGGTACGTCGATGCTGTGCGCGCGGCCGGTGGGCTGGTCGTCCTACTCCCCCCGGACTCCACGGACACAGACGTGCTCGACCGGGTTGACGCCCTGGTCCTCATTGGCGGTGCCGACGTCGGCCCGGCCCACTACGGGGCAACAGCGCACGAGACGACCGATGTGCCACGCGTCGAGCGTGACGCCGCCGAGATCGACCTCTGCCAAGCCGCCATACGACGGGATCTGCCGCTGCTAGGCATCTGCCGCGGGCTGCAGATCATGGCTATCGCCCAGGGCGGGAGCCTGATGCAGGACCTGCCCAGCGAGGGATTCGGGCTGACGCACCGCGAACGCCCCGGCACCTTCACCGAGCACACGGTGCGGCTGATGCCTGACTCGCTGGCGGCGCGGATCTACGGCACCTCCGATCTCACCGTGAATTCCTCCCACCATCAAGGAGTCGCCGACCCCGGCACGCTTACCCCGACTGGTTGGGCGGCAGACGGCCTTATCGAGGTGTGTGAAGTGCCCGGGGCCCGATTCGGCCTCGGCGTGCAATGGCACCCCGAACACCCGGATCGACGCAGCACAGAGGCTCCGCTGTTTGGCGCACTCATCACGGCCGCCCACTGCTAGCAATTCGGTAATCCCCCGCTCGGCCGCGCCTTGGACGCCTACCGTGTGCGGAGACGCGACCGATCACCCTGGGAGGGACTATGCAGGTCGATATCCGCCACAATCCGGCCTTTGCCGTGGCGCGTTGCACGCTGGCAAACGGCGAGCACGCCAAGGTCGAATCCGGCGCCATGGCCGCCATGAGCGACGGTGTCACGCTCGACGCCAAGATGGAGGGCGGCTTTATGAAGTCGTTGCGCCGCAGCGCTCTAGGTGGCAACAGCTTCTTCGTCACCACGTACACCAGCTCGGTCGATGGCGGGTGGGTCGACGTGGCGGCCGTGCTGCCCGGTGACATCACGGTGATCCAGTCAACCCCCGAGCGACCGCTCGCCGTGACACGTGGATCCTGGCTCGCCAATGAGCAGAGCCTGGCGATGGACACGCAGTGGGGTGGCCGATCGAACCTCTTCGGGGGCGAAGGTGGCTTCGTCTCGAAGTTCGATGGTTCGGGCCAGGTCGTGGTGGCGTCGTACGGCGCACTCGACCAGCACGCGCTCCAGGAGGGTCAGCGCATGGTCGTCGACTCCGGTCACCTCGTCGCCTACGACGCGCATATCGCGATGCAGGCGCGCACCACCGGAGGCATCATGAAGTCGATCAAGTCCGGTGAGGGCATCGTGGTGGAGATCACCGGCCCCGGCCTGGTGTGGACGCAATCGCGCAATCCCAACCAGCTCATCGGCTGGCTGAGCAGCGTGCTGCCGTCCAGCGACTGACCGAGGTGGCGGCCTACAAGGGCGTGACGTAGGCCCCGGAAATTCCGCCATCGACCAGGAAATTCGAGGCGGTGATGAACGACGAGTCATCGCTGGCCAGGAAGGCCACGGCAGCGGCGATCTCCTCCGGCTCACCGAACCGGCCGAAGGGGATGTGCACATATCTCCGGGCTGCTCGTTCAGGGTCTTTGGCGAAAAGTTCCATGAGTAGCGGCGTCTTGACCGGGCCCGGAGAGATCGCGTTCACACGCACACCTTGACGGGCGAACTGCACGCCGAGTTCACGCGACATTGACAGCACACCACCCTTAGACGCCGTGTACGAAATCTGTGACGTCGCCGCGCCCATCGTCGCGACGAATGACGCGACGTTGATGATCGAGCCACGCCCCTGCTCCAGCATGTACGGCAGCACGGCCTTGCAGCCGAGGTACACCGAGGTGAGATTGACGTCCTGGACGCGCTTCCACGCCTCAAGACCGGTGTCGAGGATCGAGTCGTCATCGGGCGGCGAGATGCCCGCGTTGTGGAAAGCAATGTCGATCGACCCGTAGGTGTCGACCGCCACCTGGTACATGTTGTCGTTGTCCTCGGGCGAGGTGACGTTGGCGATCACGAAGGTGCCCCCGACTTCGGCCGCGGCCGCGGAGCCCGTGGTCTCGTCCATGTCGGCGATGACGACGTTGGCGCCTTCCGACGCAAGCCGGCGGGCCGATGCCAGGCCGATACCGCTGGCACCGCCGGTGATGAGCGCCGTGCGACCCTCGAGTCGACGGCAGACGAAATCAGCCATGGTTCCCTCTCCCGATGTGACCGACGCGGGGTGCGTCAGTCGGTGGCGATGAAGATGTTCTTGGTCTCGGTGAACGCCTCGGGGGCATCCGGGCCGAGTTCGCGGCCGAGGCCGGACTTCTTGTAGCCGCCGAACGGCGTCCAGTAGCGGACGGACGAGTGCGAGTTGACCGATAGGTTGCCGGACTCCACCCCGCGAGCCACGCGCAAGGTACGGCCGACATCGCGGGTCCAGATAGATCCGGACAGTCCGTAGTCGGAGTCGTTCGCCATGCGCAGGGCGTCTGCCTCGTCCTCGAAGGGCACCACGACGACGACCGGGCCGAAGACCTCCTCGCGGTAGACACGATCGGTCTCGGCAACAGGAGCGAGGACCGTGGGTGGGAACCAGAATCCCGGGCCGGTAGGGCAGGAACCGCGGAACGCGACCTGACCCTCATCGACGAAGGAGGCGACCGTCTCACGGTGTGCGGCTGTGATGAGCGGACCCATCTCCGCGCTCTCGAGGTGGGGATCTTCTACACGCACACCGGCGACCGCTGGCTCAAGCAATTCCATGAATCGATCGAAGGCCGAGCGTTGCACGAGAATGCGCGACCGCGCACAGCAGTCCTGGCCGGCGTTGTCGAAGACGCCGTACGGCGCGGTCGCGGCGGCGCGCTCGAGGTCGGCATCATCGAACACGATGTTGGCGCTCTTGCCGCCGAGTTCGAGCGTGACGCGCTTGATCTGCGGCGCGCAGCCAGCCATGACCTGCTCACCCACCTCCGTAGATCCGGTGAAGACCACCTTGCGCACGAGCGGGTGCGTGACGAAGCGCTCGCCGACCACCGAGCCCTTTCCCGGGATCACGGTGAGGACTCCCTCGGGGAGGCCCGCCTCGAGTGCCAACTCGCCGATGCGGATGGCTGTCAACGGCGTGACCTCGGCCGGCTTAAGAACCACGGTGCAGCCGGCGGCCAGTGCCGGCGCGAACCCCCAGCCGGCGATCGGCATGGGGAAGTTCCACGGCACGATGACGCCGACGACGCCGATCGGCTCGTGGAAGGTCATGTCGACGCCACCGGCCACCGGGATCTGCCTGCCGAAGAGGCGCTCGGGGGTGCCGGAGTAGTAGGCGAGGACGTCGCGGACGTTGCCTGCTTCCCAGCGCGCATTACCGATCGTGTGGCCGGCGTTGGCAACCTCGAGTTGGGCCAACTCCTCGATGTGGTCGTCGATGACCTGGCTGAATCGGCGCAGGAGTCGTGCCCGGTCACCCGGCGACACGGCCCGCCAGGTCGCAAAGGCCGTATGCGCCTTGTCGATCAGGGCATCGACCTCCTCGACCGGAGTCGGTGCAACGTCGACGATCTTCTCCCCGGTGAGGGGGCTGATGACGGCGGTCACAGGCGTTCGAACCCCCGGTATCTCTCCCAGTCGGTCACGGCGCGACCGAACGCTTCCAGTTCCACGTGGCCCATTCTCGCGTAGTGGGCCTGCACCTCTTCGCCGAAGGTCTCCCGCACCCACGCCGAGTTCTCCCACAAAGCGACGGCGTCGGCCAGCGAGGCGGGCACGCGCGCGGCGTCGGCCTGGTAGGCGTTGCCCTCGAAGGCAGGTTCCAGCGTGAGATTGCGATCAATTCCATCGAGGCCGGCCGCGATGATGCCCGCGGTGGCCAGGTAGGGATTGACGTCGCCGCCGGGAACGCGGTTCTCCAGGCGCAGCGAGTGCCCGTGGCCGACCAGGCGCAAAGCGCACGTGCGGTTGTCATGCCCCCACTTGATCGCGGTCGGCGCGAAGGATCCCTCGACGTACCGCTTGTAGGAGTTGATCTGCGGGGCGAAGACCAATGTCAGTTCGGCGAGATGCTCAAGCTGACCGGCGATGAACGCCCGGCCGAGGTCACTCAAGCCGTCGGCTGAGTCATGGTCGGCCATGACCGCTGAACCATCAAGTCCACGGAAGGACAGGTGAATGTGGCAGGAGTTGCCCTCACGTTCGTTGAACTTCGCCATGAAGGTGAGCGAGTGGTTGTCCTGCGCAGCCATTTCCTTGGCCCCGGTCTTGTAGATCGAGTGGCCGTCGCACGTTCTGACGGCCTCGTTGTACTTGAAGGCGATCTCATGCTGGCCGAGATTGCACTCACCTTTAGCGCTCTCGACCTCGAGGCCGGCACCGGCCATACCGAGTCGAATCCGTCGTAGCAGGGGCTCGACTCGCGCGCCGCCGAGGATGGAGTAGTCGACGTTGTAGAGATTGCCGGGTGTGAGATCGCGATAGCCGGCCTCCCACGCCTCCTCGAAACTGTCGAGGAACACGATGAATTCCAACTCGGTGCCGACGAAGGCCGCCATGCCGCGCTCGGCCAGGAGGGCCGTCTGCCGTTTGAGCACCTGACGCGGGGAGGCGACCACGTCAGAACCGTCCTCCCAGAGCACGTCGCACAGGACACCCACCGTGCCCTCCTGCCAAGGGATGCGGTGGAGGGTGGACATATCCGGCCGCATGACCATGTCGCCGTACCCGGAGTCCCATGAAGACATGCGATAGCCGGAGACGGTATTCATGTCCACGTCGACGGCGAGCAGGTAGTTGCAGCAATGCGTCTCCTGCCAGGCGCTTTCGACGAAGTGCTGCGCGACGAAGCGCTTGCCCATCAGACGGCCCTGCATGTCGACGACGGCGACGAGCACCGT
>JALQUH010000278.1 GCA_023263845.1 Candidatus Nanopelagicales bacterium
CTCGATCGTGCTCCTCCCCTACTCGTAGCCGCACCATGCGATCGACGTACTCCTGCGGTGTGCCCAGGCCGTAGATCGCCGAGACGGTAGCGACGACGACGACATCACGGCGCGTGAGAAGCGAATTCGTAGCCGAATGCCGAAGACGTTCGACTTCCTCGTTGATCGAGGAGTCCTTCTCGATGTAGGTATCCGTCTGCGGCACGTACGCCTCGGGCTGGTAGTAGTCGTAGTAGGACACGAAATACTCGACCGCGTTGTTGGGGAGCAACTCTCGGAACTCGTTGGCTAACTGAGCCGCCAGCGTCTTGTTGGGTGCCATGACCAGAGTCGGGCGCTGCAACTTCTCGATGAGCCAGGCTGCCGTCGCGCTCTTGCCCGTGCCGGTGGCCCCGAGCAACACGATGTCCCGCTCCCCCACCTGAACTCGCTCACTCAGGTCAGCGATGGCGGTGGGCTGATCCCCGGACGGAGTGAACTCCGAGACAACCTCGAAGGGAGCCACGGTGCGCTCGAGGTCGGTGACGGGTCGCATGGCCTCAGCCTAGGTGGAGCCGGGACCACAGCTCGTTGACCTGGGCCTCAAGACCAGCCAGATCGGTCCCATTGTCGATGACGTCGTCGGCTACGGCCAAGCGCTCCTCCCGCGATGCCTGTGCCACCATGCGCCTGCGGGCATCGTCGGGCGACAGACCACGTTGGATGAGCCGCGACAGGCGCACGTCATCCGGGGCATCCACGACGACGATGCGATCCCAGCCGCGCAGTGCCTGCGCGCCTTGCTCGACGAGAAGCGGCATGTCGTAGACGACCACGGCATCAACGGGAGCCGCGGCGATCAACTCAGCACCCCGCTCAGCGATTCGCGGGTGGGTGATGGCATCGAGGCGAGCCCGAGCATCCTCATCGGCAAACACCACCGCGGCCAAGCCGGCACGATCCAAGGTGCCATCAGGCAGGAGCACCTCCGGTCCGAACGTGTTGACGATTTCAGCCAACGCCGTCTCACCGGGCTTCACGATTTCACGAGCGATCGCGTCTGCGTCGATGACCACGGCGCCCCGGTCCGCGAGCAGTTGGGCGACCGTGCTCTTGCCCGATCCGATGCCCCCGGTCAACCCGATCTTCATGAGGGTCCATCCTGTCCGAGAACGGCCTTCGCAATGCACACGCCCACTCCCTCAGGTGGAGTCACCATGAGTGTGTCGCCACCCCCGACGACGACGAACTTCACCGTCCCGGCACCCTCGGTCACCGGTACCGACACGCTGGCACCGTCCAACGCCACCTGCAGATTGCCCGAGCCCGCCGAGAGATAGTCGATCTGCCCAAGCCACGTCCACTCGAAGAGCGTGGAGTCCAGTTCGACGCGCGTCGGCCCCTCAAACACCCGATAGCCGCATGCGCCATCGAAGCCGGGCACCGACGTGGAGCTCGCGGCGATCTGCACCGGCCGTACTCGCCCGTCGTCGTCAAGTAGGTACAGCTCCGAGCCCGCGCCGTTCCAGGCGATCGGCAGACGCGCCCCCGAGAGAACGTAGGATGCGTTGGCGCGCTCGAGGAAGAGGCCGGACATCACCATTTCGGGCACCTTGCGATCAACGATGACGATGCCCGGACGATCAGCCGCGACCTCGCGGGTGTGAGCGATGAAGTCTCTGGCCGGGAAGTCGTGCCAAGTGCGCCCGACCGCGATACTCGGCAGGAGAAGCAGGTTGGCGAGCACGAGCCATCCCGTCAGCTGCAGCCAATCCGGAACCTGGCGTGGCAGCCACGGGAGGGCTCGTGGCGAGGGCAGAGGAGACCCTACGGGGCGCACGAAGACGAAAGGCAGCACAACGGCGCCTACGACAAAGAGGTCTTCCACGTACCGTGGATCGATCGCGAGCACGATTCCGAAGACATTGATGCGACCGAAGACGAAGAGGACCACAGTCACAAGGGCATAGGCGCCAATGATGAGCCAGGCATTCCACGCTGGTCGCCAGCGCGCGAGGGATACCAGCACCAACGCGACCACGACCTCCACCGCGACGAGGAATAGCCACCAGGACGAAGTCGAACCGGGCACCAAAGCCTCGGTGAATCCGGTCCACGGTGCTCCGAAGTAACCGGGGATCCACACGTCGCCCAACGTGATACGCACGGATTCCCAGAATTGTTCACCGCTCGGCTGTGACCGAAGAACTGCTTCGGGCTGGAGCGCCAGGTAGGTCAGTCCGTAGACCACCGCCAGGGGAAGTGAGAGACCAGGGAGCCACCAGCGTCGGCCCATGCCGCCCAGGCCCCACCGCCCAGTGCCGGGCCAGAAGCGCCAGGCGAGCCACAGCACAACCGGCAGGTACAGGAGCGCCTTCTCCCAGAAGGCCAGCCCCACGGCGAAGGCGACCAAGGCACCGGCAAGCCACCGCCACTGCGGGTCGCGAGCGTGCCGAGCCGCGAAATAGAGCATGGCCATGAACGTGATGGCCCACGGCAGGATCTGTAACGCCGACGCATACCACACGGTGACGGTGGTGAGTAGCGGTGCGAACGCGAGAAATGTGATCGCCAAGATTCCCCAGGCACTGGATCCGAACAGGGAACGCATGAGGATGACCGCCGTCGCCAGCGTGACCCCCCACAAGATCGTCACGACAACCACGGCAACACCCCAAGACATGGGGGCGATCGCCTGACTCACCCAGACGATGGCGAACTGCGCCGGCATGAGATGCCCGTTGTAGATCTGCACGACGTAGTCGTTGAAGGGAGCCGAGGCATCAGCAAGATAGAAGTAGTCGTCCATGTGGAAGAAGCCGCCCCAGGCCGCCCACATATGCAGCAACAGGCCCGCGGCCGCGATCCCCCAGGGGAGGAGCCGCGACACGCGGGCCTGCGGTGCTGCTGAGGTCGTCAATGCGACCCGGATGTCCTAGGCGTCGCCGGCGAGCTTGTCGCGCAGCGCCTGCAGCGATTCGTCCGTAGCCAGGGAACCGCTGGTGTCCTCCGACGACGAGGAGTACTCCGTTGCGGTGCCGTCAGCGGCGGCTTGCTCTTGATCGGCGGTCCGCATCTCTGTTGCCTGCTTGCGGTGGGCCTCCCAGCGAGCGTGTGCCTCGGCGTATTCACGCTCCCATTCGGCGCGCTGGTCTTCAAATCCAGCCTTCCACTCACCGGTCTCGGGGTCGAAGCCTTCTGGACCGACGTAGTTGCCCGCGTCGTCGAAGGCCGGCGCCATGCCGTACATGTACGGATCAAACTCGACCGCAACCTCGCCGTCGTTTTCATTGGCCTGCTTCAGGCTCAGCGAAATGCGTCGACGCTCGAGATCGATATCGATGACCTTGACGAAGATCTCGTCACCAACCTGGACGATCTGCTCGGGGATCTCCACGTGGCGCTCCGCGAGCTCGGAGATGTGCACGAGACCCTCGATGCCCTCCTCGACGCGTACGAACGCACCGAAGGGAACGAGCTTGGTGACGCGCCCCGGGGTCACCTGACCCAACTGATGGGTGCGGGCGAAGTGCTGCCAGGGGTCTTCCTGCGTGGCCTTAAGAGACAGTGAGACGCGCTCGCGATCCATGTCGACATCGAGAACCTCGACGGTGACCTCCTGGCCGACCTCGACGACCTCGGAGGGGTGATCGATGTGCTTCCAGGAGAGTTCGGAGACGTGCACGAGTCCGTCAACCCCGCCAAGATCGACGAAGGCGCCGAAGTTGACGATCGACGACACCACACCGGCACGAATCTGACCCTTTTGCAGGTTGTTGAGGAACGTCTGGCGGACCTCGCTCTGAGTCTGCTCGAGCCATGCACGGCGAGACAGAACGACGTTGTTGCGGTTCTTGTCTAGTTCGATGATTTTGGCCTCGAGGGTCTTGCCGACGTAGGGCTGCAGGTCGCGGACACGACGCATCTCTACGAGGGACGCGGGCAGGAAGCCACGCAGGCCGATATCGATGATGAGCCCACCCTTGACGACCTCGATGACGCTGCCTTCGACGACGCCGTCCTCTTCCTTGATGCGCTCGATCGTGCCCCACGCCCGCTCGTACTGCGCGCGCTTCTTGGACAGGATCAAGCGGCCGTCCTTGTCTTCCTTTTGAAGGACGAGTGCCTCGACGGAATCGCCAACAGAGACGACCTCTGAGGGATCAACGTCGTGCTTGATGGACAGTTCGCGAGAGGGGATCACACCCTCGGTCTTGTAGCCGATATCGAGAAGGACCTCGTCACGGTCAACCTTGACGATGGTGCCCTCGACGATGTCGCCATCGTTGAAGTACTTGATAGTGGAATCGATAGCGGCGAGGAACTCATCGGCATCACCGATGTCGTTGACGGCTACCTGGGGTGCGACGGTCTGGGAGGTCACAAAGACTCCGATGCGGATAGATGTCGGTCGGACGCATCGAACCCGTGATCGCCGTGGAGCGCGGTGGGCCTGGCAAGGCCGTTCCGCAAGCCGCGAAGAACGTCACGAGGCCACTCGGTCTGGGACACGTGCAGGCTCGGCGCGCCCGAGGAGAATACCGCACGTCCCCCGGGGCAGTTCCCTAAGGCCGATCGACCCAACTCCCGGCTAGGGGGCCGCGTGATAGCCCGAACCCTGTCGACCGCGGATCGCGACAAGCAGGATGCCGATGATGAGCAACAGCAGGCCCGCGAGGACGGCGACGAGCGGAGCCGTGTTGTTCAGCAGGTTGATCAGTGCCGCCAGTGGCTTAACTTCCTCTACGTACTTGGACACCTGGGCCGTGTCGGTCCCAATGACAGCGTCGATGATCGTCACCTGATCGGTCCCATCAGGCCCACGCAGGGTCTGCAGCTGGTCGCTCTCGCCCTTGACGATTGCGCCGGTCGTCGGCTCAATGAACAGAATGAGGGTGTTCGCGTAGTAGCGCGGAGCGACGTAACTCGGCAAGGGGGATCCCACAAGGTCCCCAGGCACCTCGAGCGTGCCGATCTGCGTCGGCTCGACGGTCACGAGGAACTTGTAGACCGGCAGCCCTTCGATCTCCTCTTCGCCCTGGAATACGGCGTCAACACCGCGGTTCAGTGAGGTGTCGAAGTAGGGGTATGTCTGTTGCTGCGTGAACATGGGGAACTTCAGCGGCACGATCCCGCTCATCTCGACGTTCTCGCCGTCCAGGTTGGCACCGCAGCAGTTCGAGAGCTCGGAGGTAACCCGGTTGAAGGCGAAGCGAGCCGTGTCGGCCGTCACCACGACGCCTGCCTCGTCCTCGACCCGCTGGAAGGTGTCGTATACGGCCAAGTCTTGCGACAGCGCCTCCTGCGTTTGGCTCGCGGGTACGTCGCCACGCGTGTAGCGAGTGGCCTTGACAGCCACGTCACGGCGCTCAGTCAAGGTCGCGGGATCGAACAACTTGGCTGCTACGCCGCTCTGGTCCGTCTGCGTCACGCCACCGGAATCCTCACCCGGCGACAGGGGCGCCTTAGCAACGGCCGGGACCACGGTGACCCTGAGCAGGATGCCCAAGACCGCGAGAAAGACCCCCAGGCCAATCAGGACGATGCCGATGCCGCGCCTCATACTGCCTCCGTGCTCAAGACCCACTGAACGTGGCTAGTGTGAACAGACGGTAGCGGATACTGGCCCGGACCGCGGCAGAAGCCGCCGTCGATTCGCGCCAGATTCCCCGCTCGACGCCCGTGGAAGGGAGGGAAGGCCCGTGAATCGACCCTTTCCCCTCCTCGACGGCTACCGGGCGCTTGCCGCCCTCATGGTCCTCACGACGCACGTGGCCTTCAACACCGGCGAGATCTTGGTACCTGGGATTGGCCCCCTACTGGGCCGAATGGATTTCGGGGTCACGCTGTTCTTCCTGCTCTCCGGCTTCCTGCTCTACCGTCCATGGGCGCGAGCCGCGATGACCGCGAGTCCCGGCCCTGCGCTCGGGTCGTACGCCCTCCGCCGCGGGGCACGCATCCTCCCGGCGTACTGGCTCATGGTGGTCTTCACCCTCCTCGTACTGCCGGACATCCAACCCGTCCGCTGGCAGGCCTGGCCGGTGCACCTGGGCATGCTGCACATCTACCTGCCGGGCTTCAGCCTCGAAGGGCTCACGCAGACCTGGAGCCTCGCCACGGAGATCAGCTTCTACGTCGCTCTCCCCCTCATCGCCTGGTTCACCGGTCGGCGACATCGGGGAGATCCCGACGCGAGCGCCCGTTGGCAACTCACCGTTCTCGCCGTGGGTATCGCCCTGGCGTGGCTCTACACATCGGTTCGGGTGTCCGGCGTCGTTGGCTCCGCGGACCTCGCCGCCTATTGGCTGCCGGGGTTCCTGGACTGGTTCGCGCTCGGCATGGCCGCTGCGGTCATTCAGGTGCGATTGCGGATGCCGGCGCCGCCCGGATGGATGCGCTCCATTCGAAGTGTTGCCGGCGCAACCACCTGGTGTCTTCTCATTGCTGCGTCGCTCTACGTGATCGCGTCCACACCGTTGGCCGGTCCGCTCACCTTCTCTCCCGCGGAGCCCTCGAGTCTGGTCGTCAAACACATTCTGTACGCCGTTATCGCCGCCTTCCTGCTCCTGCCGGGGTTTCTCGGTGTTGGCGACACTGACCCCACGGAGCCGCCCAGTCGATCGGCGTGGGCACGCCTCCTCGCGCACCCGGTGGTCGTCTATCTCGGCACCATCTCGTACGGAATCTTCCTGTGGCACCTGGTGCTACTCCGCCTGATCCAAGGCGGTCTGAACATCCCGGTGTTCGGCGGCGGGTTTTGGTTCCTCTGGCCGACGGTGGTCCTCAGTTCGATCCTGGTTGCGTCGCTGTCGTGGTTTGCGGTCGAACGTCCGCTGCAGCGCTGGAGCCACCGTCCCCGTCGAGCGGCCTCCGTCGCCAAGAGCTGACGGCCACCAGGACTCCGATCGCTGCGAGTCCGCTGACCATCTGAAGCCCAGCGGGGGCAGCGAAAGTGGTCGGCCACGGACTTGCCGCGGCACATCCGGCGGCCACGACCCCCAGTGTCAGGGCGACGTACGCACGAGGAATCACGAGGCACGTGGCCAGAACAGTCCCTGCGACAGCCAGACCGGGGAGTCCACCCATCACCACGGCCACAACCACGCCAGCCGCCGTGAGGCCCCACGTCGCCCACCCCGAAGCATGAACGTCGACCGCGGGCAGCGGTCGGTCCTTGACCGCCGCGAGCCCGATGAGGATGAGAGCTGCAAGTGCACCAATGATGAGGCCGGCGAGGTAGAGACTCTGCGGTCCGTAATCCAACGTGACGACGCCACCGACTCCCGCTGGAACGATCCATGCCTGTCGCCAGCCGTCGACGCGTACCGGCGTCAGCGACTCACCGTTGATCGTCGCGGACCAGCCATCGTTGGCATTCTCCGTCGTCTCCAGCAGTCGTGGTTCCGTGGCGGGAGAGATTTCCACCGCCCGATGCGTGGCTCCCCAGTCCTGTACGTCGACCCGATCGGTCCGAGACGGGAGCACCGAACCTGTCACGGGCTCCAGTGCCACTGTCTCGATCGCGAACTCCTCGGTGGACGCGATGTCGATGAGATGTTCGCCCGCACTGAGCGTCACCACGCGGCCGCCGCAGGGCTGCGCGGCGATCAGCCGATCGGTGAGCACGTCGCTCACGGAAGCACTGATCTGCGTGCCCACGGCTGGATCGCCATCGATGTACAGCTCGGGGCCGAATCCGCAGGGCACGCTCGCCTCGTCGCTAAGGCGGGGCCCGCGGCCGAGATCGCCGCCTCCCAGAATGCTGATGTCGCTGATCCCAAGGGGTAGCGGGGCCACGGCACCGGTGTCGGGATCGAGGCTGCGCACCGACGCGCTGTTCTCGAAGCGCAGGGTGATGCTCGTCGCTTCCTGCGCCGGAAAGCGCACCATCCCGGACGAGGAGACGACCGTCGGGGTCTCTCGGCCGTTGACGATGGACGTCACTGACAGGGGCCGGGAAGCGACAAGTCCCGGCGCTACCAGCAGTCGCACCCCGCGCACCTCGCGGGGCTCGACCCACGCGAGCGTCAGTTCGGGCTTGGCATCGAAGACTGACGCGGTCCATGCGGTCGACACGACCCCGTCGATCGCCGCCTGCGGTCGGCCTGCCGGATCGCTTGTCGACACGCTGGTCGCCTGCGCGCGTGGGGCCGTTGGACTGATGGGTTCCAAAAGGGAGTCCAGCGCCTGCCCCGGGCGCGGTCGCACCCACACGCGCACCCGATAGTCCCCATCCTGCGTGACCGTGACGATGCGACTGATACCCGATCGCTCCTCGCCGGTCCGCACGAGCTGGGGGCTGCACACGAGCTCACCAGCCACCGCCGCGCAGCCCGGCCGCTCCCCCGCTCGAGATTGCAGCACGACCGGTCCTCCCGACACGCGGGTGGGAATCAGGACCTGACGCGTGAGAGGCCGATCTTGCCCCGGGATCACCACCTCCCGGATTCCGAAGCCCTCCCCGGGTCCGCCATCGTCCACGGCTGCCAGTGTCAGTCGAAGTTTCTTGGTGCCACCGGCCGGCAGCGCGATTTGTTGAGGCAGGTCCGTGGCCTCCACCGGCACAGTGATCTCCCCCGCGTCCGTGGTCACGGTTATCTGTGTTGGCGCGACCCCCGCAATGTCCCCAACCAGCAAGCGGACAGTGATGAAGTCGGCGGTGAAGGACTGCTGGGCCGCCAGTTCCCACCACTGGCCAACGCCGAGTGCGAGATCTCCCGATACCCACGCGGTCAAGGGATCGCCATCAATGGCGTTCCACGGGGACGCACCGGCTGAGCGGCCCCGCAGCGCTGTGGCCTGCGATCCCGAGGACGAAGCCCTCACCGAGCCGCCGGTGAACACCACCACGGCCTGCCGGCCGTCGGGTGCGACCGGAAGGTAGTCGTAGACCCTTCGGTTCTGGACGAACTCCTCTTCCGCCGTCAGCGTGTTCGAGCGGTTGTTGCGCACACTGCCCACGTTGACCTCGGTGCGCCGAAAGCCATCCGCGGCGCCGAACACGACGTCCACGCCGGCCTCGCTGATCGCGGCTTCATCTCCGACCGTCACCACCGGACGGGCCCCCAACTCCCCCGCATCGGCTAACGCGATGACGGACTCCGCCTGACCACCGAGTACCAAGACCTCCTCGGCAGGGCGCAGCATGACCCGCGAATCGGGAGGGCCGTAGGGACTGTCCACCTGCCAGATCTCCACCGCGGCCACCGTGTCCTGAAGCCCATCGTCGACCACGGTGGTCTCCGTGCGGTATGGCGGAAGCGCGGGGCCAAGTCCGGCCACCGGGGTGAAACCTCCAGAGCGGACGAGCGCCTGCCGGATGAGCACTGACCTGGGAGCACCGGTCTGACGCTGGTCGATGTCATTGCGAACCACGAGGTAGTCGACACCGGCACGCGCCAAAGCGTCGGCCAGTCCGGGAGATCCGCGGCCGGACTC
This sequence comes from Candidatus Nanopelagicales bacterium, assembly GCA_023263845.1. GTDB lineage: Bacteria > Actinomycetota > Actinomycetes > S36-B12 > S36-B12 > Mxb001. Next base: position 9,418 of record JALQUH010000278.1, read on the forward strand.
CAAACGCTCTTCGATCGCATCCAGCCATCGGATGTTGCCTGCGCTGGACAGCGGGACGGCGTCGCGAACCGCCCACGGGGATTCGCCGAGAGCCTGCAGCGGCTCGTCTTGACTTCGACCCCAGGAGTAGATCCCAAACGATGCCCCCGGCACCACCAGGGCACGTCCGTCTGGAGAGTTCTCGGCAAGCCAGCTCGCTGCGTCCTCCCAATACGTGGGGATCGAGTCGTAGGTGCGCCCCTTGAGTGCCGATCCGCTCGCGAGGGGCCAAGCGCCGACGAGGACGAGCATCACCATTGCGGTAAACGCGGCGCGACCAGCGAGGGCCGGAGCGCGCCAGCGGTCAAGGGCCGCCTGCGCCAGGAATCCCATCCCCAGGGCCAGGGGCAGACGCAACAGCAGGTCGGCCTTGTGCGTGTTGCGAAGCGGTGCGAGGACGCCGTCGAGCACGTCGCGCACGATGTCCGCACCCAGCCCCTGCACCGAGCCCAGGTGCCCCAGGGACACGCCCATGGCGCCGAGCAGCAGCAGCCCGACGAGGAAGACGCGATGCGTCGTAGTGCGCAGGGTCAGGCCAACGGCGCCCAAGGTCGCGACAAGACCGGTCGAGAGGACCAGAGCGCCGGAGGTCACCAGAAGCCAGCCCCCCGGCCACACCGGGCCGCCCGCGTCCGCCACGTAGGCAACCCACTGGGAGGTTCCTCGCACGATGACGTCCGGCGAGGTGATGAGCGTCGTCACCGATGAGGACTCGATCCAATCGAGAAACGGCGGCGAATACCGGCCTAGCAACAGCAGCGGAATCACCCACCACAGCGACGCGAGCAGCACCGATCCCAGCCACCACGCCCCCAGGGTCCAGCGCGCACGACCACGTGAGCGACTGAGAATCCACCACGCCCCCAGCGGGATCAAGACAGCGGTAGCGACGGCATTCACGCCACCGGCGCACAGCAAGGCGACCCCGCTGAGCGCCGCGGCACGACGTGGCCCCATCCGACCCTGCGTCCCCAAAACAAGGGGGATGAGGATCCACGGCGCCACGGCAAAGGGCAGTACCTCGACGGACAGCACACCGATTTCGGTGACCATGCGCGGCGCCAGGGCGTAGGTGAGGCCAGCCAGGATCGCAGCGGCCGCCTGCCGAATTCCGAGGAGTCGCGCCAGTCGCGTGACCCCGAGGAAGGCGATGACCAAAAGCGCCGACCACCACAGTCGCTGAACGACCCACGCGGGCATCCCCATCGCGTCACCGACAACGAAGAACGGCCCAACCGGGAAGAGGTAGCCGTACGCCTGATTCTGCAGTTGGCCGAAGAAGCCGAGAGGCTCCCACATCGTCAGCGACCGGAGAAGAAAGCCGACCGGGTCCACCGCGAGATCCAGTTTGGTGTCCGCCGCGATGCGTCCCGGCTCCTGCAGGAACGCCAGGGCAGCCAACGCCAGCGAGATGGCGATGAGTCGCAGTCGGTGGCGCAAGCGGGCTTCGCGCGAACCATGCGTGGGAGCATCAGCCAGGGGCGCTGCTTGCGCCGGTGCGCTCACGAAGAACCCCGACGACGCAGGACGAGCATGAGATTCCAGCACGCGACCTCACGAAGTGCCGGAACCCGCACAAGCCAGGCCATGGACTTCGGCAGGTAGCGGGGAATGGTCGCCAGGATCTGCGCATCCGACTGCGCCCGCGCCCACTGCAGGCCCTCGCGGGCAGACACGGCGAAAAGGCTCTCCCCAAACCGATTCTTCGGTTCATGGCCGTGCGATCGCCGATACCGCCGCGCCGCGTATTCACCGCCGGCGAAGTGCCACGGGGATGTTTCGTGCCCTCCCCATGGTCCGTGCCAGAGCGTGTACGACACGACCACGGTGCCGCCCGGCCGGGTGATCCGGACCATGTCATCGGCCATGCGCCACGGCTGGGCGACATGTTCGAGCACGTTGCTCGAGTAAGTCACATCGAATGTCCCGGTCGGGAACGGCAGGGCCGTCCCGTCGGCCTGTACCGTGCGCGGTCCGGGATCACGCCCGTGCAAGCGCATCTCCCCGGCGTCCGCGTCCACGGCGACGTACGTTGCCCCGTGATCCTCGAAGGCTCGCGCGAAGAAGCCGGGTCCACCGCCAACGTCGAGCAACAGGGCCCCGCGCAGCGGGTGGTAAGCATTGACCTGGGCGGCCGAGTCAGCGGCCAGGTCGCCGTAGAAGCGGTCCGGATCAGACTGCTCCACCAGGAACGATCGGAAGAGGTCAACCGATCGCCGCCAGTCGGCCTGATGCCCTGCCGCGCTCACCGCGTGACGGTACCCCAGCCAACACCCCGATGGGCACCCGTGGACCTCCTCGCAGCCGCTCCCCCTTGGTCGGTCGAGGGACCGGCTAACGTGGCCCGGTGCGCGTAGCCCTCCTCAACTGGCGCGACACCACCCATCCTGAGGGTGGCGGCTCCGAGGTGTACCTCGAACACATGGCCGTCCACCTGGTCCAGTCCGGTCATGACGTCACGCTGGTGACAGCGCAGCCTGGGGGCCTGCCCGCGCAGGAGACGCGCGATGGCGTTCGCGTGCTTCGAGGCGGCTCCAAACTCGGCGTCTACCGTGAGGCCCGTCGGCTCCTGCGCTCCGGGACGCTCGGTGACCTCGATGTCGTCGTGGACACGCAGAACGCCATCCCATTTCTATCGCCATGGGCGACCGATGCTCCGGTTGTCGTTCTTGTACACCACGTGCATCGCGAGCAGTGGCCGGTCATCTACGACCCCCTGCGCGCCCGCGTCGGTTGGTGGATCGAGTCTCGTCTCGCCCCGCGCGTCTATAGGCACTCGTCGTACATCGCGGTCTCGGAGGCCACCCTGGGTGAACTCGAGGGTCTGGGGGTCGACGCGGCCCGCATCCACGTGGTGCGCAATGGCATCACATCGTCACCCCAGCAGCCAACACCGCGTGACCGGCACCCGCGCATCCTTGTCCTCGGCCGCCTCGTCCCGCACAAGAGAATCGAACATGTCCTGTCATCGGCGGCCGAGCTTCGCAGCCGCTATCCGGGGCTCACCGTGGCCGTTGTCGGTGATGGTTGGTGGCACGACGACTTGCGAGCCGTTGCACGACGCCTTCGCGTCGATGACATCGTCGAGTTCACCGGCCGCGTTGGTGAGAACGAGAAGATTCGACAGATCGACCGGTCATGGGTGCTGGCACTGCCGTCCTTGAAGGAAGGGTGGGGACTGGTCGTCATGGAGGCAGCAGACCGGGGTGTTCCCGCCATCGCCTACGCCGAGGCCGGCGGTGTACGCGAGTCGATCGTCGCCGACGAGACCGGTCTGCTCGTCCATGGCGATGCCGACGCGTTCACCCGCGAACTGGATCGACTCATTCGCGACGATGAACTGCGCACGCGGCTGGGTCAGCAGGCGCAAAAGAGAGCGGCCGAATTCACCTGGGATGAATCCGGCCGAGCTTTTGAGCAAATCCTGCTAGCGGCTACTGCGTCGAGCCGTAGACCACGTAGGGGGCGTCGACCGTAGGCGGCACGGCCGTCTGCGATGCGATGAGTCCGAAGGAGGCACCGCCGGCCAGCACCACGCCCACGACGGCCGCGATGACGGGTCCGATGATGTTGACCATTGTCCCTCCCAGAAGCTCTCAGCAGGCGCCTACCGTAGCAAACTCCGGCCGTGACGGCGACGATTCACGCGCGCCGCGCCAAGGGCCACCGCTGCCCCCGCTAGGCCGAGCACCACGAACAAATCCACCACGATGACCAAAGCTGATCCAGCAGGAACCGGCGGAATCGTGATTGAGCCCGGTACCTGGGCCAAGGTGAGGCCGTCCAACGGCTGGTCCGGCACCAGACCAGACGGCAATTGCCCGGGTCCGTCCAGGAGGACCCAGCCCACGCCCATGGGCCCCAGAAGTGCTGTCACGTCACGTCCAAGCGACAAGGCCTCCCCTACCTCTCGGGCACGCGGATCGTCGCCGGAGACGACGACCAGTCCGTCCGAAGTGCTCACCGTGAGGTCATCAGCCACGACCGATGGTCGTGGTAGCCACCTCGGGGCCGGATCCAGCATCGTCCGATCGTCGTTCCAGGGGTACTGACGAAACGCCGTCCATGGCAGCACGAGTACGTCGCCGGGCTGATCAGACGCGTTCACTCGGTCTCGGACATCCTGCCAGGCCGCCGGATACTCCACTGGCCGCAGCCGACCCCCGGCTCCCCAGAGCGCGTCCGGCTGCAGCAGGAGTGGCAGCAGCATCGCGGCCACCACCACGGCCCCCGCCCCCGTCGCATCCGGGATGCGGCGGGCGACGCGCGCGACCCCCAGTCCGGCCGCGGCTGCGAGGAGGAGCGCGAGGGGAGCAAGCAGCTTGTGCGCGTCTCGCAGCAGACCGGCTCCCGGGATGACCTCAACGAACCAGGCCCAGGGCGCCGAACCCGACATGAGTGCACCCACGAGACCGGCCACGGACACCGTCGCCCACCAGCCAACCGTGGCGCGCCCGAGGACACGTACCGCAGGCGCCGCGCCCACGAGGGCGAGCACAACGACGACCCCAGCAGCCACGGGCGCCAGAATCAGGGTTCGCGATACGGGCACCACATCGGCGTTCCACACGCCGCCGGTGCCGAGCGCAGTCAGCAACAGACCCCAAGGGCCCTCCGACCGCAGCGCGAACACCTCAGCGCCGGCCGAGTCGCTCACCCCGGCATTGGGGTGGACGAGCGCCGGGAGCAACCACGGCAGCCACGTGCCCAGTGCCGCGAGAGAGACGAGCGCACGTAGGCGCCCCGATAGGTGCGCGCCCGGCCCCACCGCGATGGGCAGCGCCAGGAAGGTCACCAGCAGGCTCCCGGATGGCGTCAGCCCCGCAAGCGCCATCACCAGCACCAGTCGAACGGCGTCAAGCGCGCCCCCCTCCCGACGCAGGCGTCGGGCGAGATGGAGGGCCCAGGGGGTGAGCGCATAGGCCAGGAGCAGCGCCCAGTGTCCGATGATGAGCCGCTCAGTGACGAACGGCGCCACCATGGCAAGCGTCGCGGCCACGACCGCCGCCCGACGACCCGCAGTCGCCAGCAGGCGCAACATGCCGAAGCCGGTGAGCACGGGAATCGCGAGGATGATGACCTTTTGCACGATCATGCCGGCTACGACGTACTCGACGAGGGCCACCACCGCGTCCTGGGGTACCGCGCGTGGGAGCCCACCGCCGAGTCCGACTGAAGCCGGCAGCAGGTCCTGCCGTGGGGTAAACACCATGTCGTAGCTGAGGATGAATCCCGGCGCGAGCATGGGCGCCGTGATCAGGAGCGCGACGCACACAACCCAGGCACCTGGCAGGGCACGAGTCAGCCAGGCTTGGATGACGGCCCTCGACTGCTCCATGGCGGGTTATCGTGACACGGCGCTGCTGTCCCGCGGCGTCCGCAGCGCATTTGGACCGTGAGGAGCGCCCATGGCCGGCACCCCGAACTCCGGTCGCTCGCTGGTCTCACACACCGCGATCGTGGCCTTGGCACTGGCGCTCGGGCAGGCAGCTGCCTACCTGGTGAGCGTCGTTGCTGCTCGCGCCCTGGGACCGGACCAGTTTGGGATCTTCGCCGCGCTCCTCGGCATCCTGCTCATCGGCAGCGTCCTCGCCATGGGCCTGCAGGCGGTCGCCGCTCGCAGACTCGTCCACGTCACCATCGCAGAACGGGGGCCGGTAGCCGCCTCGCTCATGCGAGCGGGGTTGATCGGTGGGCTTGCCGTCACCGCCGCGACCTTGGCGGTGGCGCCGTTCCTACGGTGGTGGCTGGATATTTCCTCCTGGCCGGTGCTCGTCGGCGTCGCCCTCACCTTCGTTCCGCTCACCTGGGCCGGTGCAACCTACGGTGTTGCGCAGGGCCGAGAGGACTATCGCCGATTGGCCGCCGCGTACGCCCTCGTTGGGCTGGGCCGCGGCATCGGCGGGGTCATCGGCGCACTCGTTACCGGCGGCGTCCTCGGCACGATCGTCGGACTGCTCGTCGGAACGACAGCAGGCGCGATCGCCGCTCGACTGATCATTTCGCCGCTTGTCGCTCGGCCAGCCGCACACCTGCATCGCGTCGTCAGCGAAACCGCTCACGCGACCCACGCCCTCCTGGCCCTTTTCGTGCTCACCAACATCGACGTGCTTCTCGCGCGCGCTCTACTCACCGCCGAGGACGCCGGCCTCTACGGCGTTGGCGTCATCGTCGCCAAGGTCGCGTTCTGGCTACCACAATTCGTCGGCGTCGTGGCGTTCCCGCGCTTCGCTGACGCGCGCCGAGGCCGCGCGACGGTGGCCACGGTCGGCGCGGTGTTCGGTATCGGCGTTGCGGTCGTGGGCGCTACGGCGCTGCTCCCAGGGCTCGTCGTAGGCATCGCCGGCGGCCCCCAGTACACCGCCCTCGTTCCCGTCGCCTGGATCTTCGCCGCCGCTGGTGCCGTCTTCGCGCTCGGTCAGGCCCTACTGCTCACCCGACTGGCCATCGATGATCGCCGCGCCGTCATCGTCGTGTGGTCTGCGGCAGGGCTACTCGTCGTCCTCGCGACCTGGGTGCTCCCACACACGGTGACCGGCCTGGTGCTGAGCGCCCTCATCGCCGGCCTTGCTCTGGCTACGGTCGGAGTGAGCGCCGCGGTACGCGAGGTGCGCCTAGGGAAGGACCACGGCTAGCGGGTCCGGCCACGGCCCGGGCGCGTAGATGGCGTTGTAGCCACTCTTGGCGCCCATGGCCTCGGCGACGGCCGCTTGCCCCGGGTAGACGCCATCGCGCACCCAGGCGTCGAGCAAGCCGATGACCGCCAGGCGCGACTGCGGGGTGAAGTTGCAGTGTCCAGCACCGTAGGGAGCACCCTCTTCGGGGGAGTACTCCGGTGGTGGAACGGTGTAGAGCTGCACCAGCCCACCCTTCACCTCACCGGCGGCGACGCGGGCGTCATAGCGGTCCTTGAAGAAGCTCTCGTTCTCCACGATCACGAGCGGATCGGATTTCGTGTGCATGGTGATGGTGGGCACCTGCACGGCCCCCGAAGGATTGCCGCCGACCTCCAGTGCCTTGGCTTGTGCCGCCGCATCCGGTGCCGTGCGCGGACCGTTATCGAGAACGGCCGCATTGCGCGCTGCAGCGCCCTCCCCGCCAATGGCATCGATCCCGGCGGCCTCTTCTTCACTGATTCGCGATGCGTAGTCGGTCGCCTCGTTTCCCGACACGTTGCCGCCGAAGCGCTGCTCAATGTCGTAGCGGCCCACCGTTCCGTAGGCGAGAGCCGTCAGTAGCGACTCGACCGTGCCCGTGACTGAACTCACCAGGCTGGCTCCGTCTTGACTCCCCGTCTGCGACGGTGCGTCAACGATGGCAGCGATGGTCAGCATCTTGGCGATCGCGTCAGTGTCCTGCGCCTGCGCGCTCTCAATGAGAAGGGAGGCGGACTTCTCCCACGCCGCTAGCGCTTCGGCGTAGCTGCCGAACTCGACGATCTGCATATCGGGCACGAGCAACTGCTGTACGCCGTACGCGGCGTCGAAGGCCAACCCGATGTTGGGCACGACGCCGGCAACTACCCCGCAGAGCGGGGCCGCACCGTCGACCCATTCGGGGTGCCGTTCGGCAAGGGTCTGGGTAATGAGCCCGCCGAGCGAATCTCCCCACACATAGACGCGGTTCGGCATGCCGATCTGGGTGCTGAAGAAGTCGTAGATTTCCTCGCCGGCCCGCACGCCGTCTTCCACAGCCCAACCGTTCGAGGCGTAGGCCGAGCCGGCAATCGCATAACCCTTTTCGAGCAGCGCGTCCCCCACCTCAGTATTTCCGTCATCCCACCCGGGCACGGGCTCCGCGTTGGTGGTCACGGGATTGAAGGCGGGAGGGAACGGCTCAGCCGGGCGATACCCGTGCGAGTAGATCAGCAGCGTGCCGTTCCACTGATCCGGCATGACAATTTCGTATTCCGCGCCGTTGATAACACCCGTGCACGCAACCTCATCACAACCGGTGAAGGGAACATCATTGGACTGGTCGCGCACCGTGGGCGCCGCGACTGCCGTGCTACAAGCGGATAGAAGCAACGCGCCGGCGGCAAGAATCGCGGGAAATCGTCGTGTCATGGGTCGAGTCTGCCAGTGCCCTCAGAATCTGCACAGCACCCCCACGGCGGGTCTCGGGCACAAAACCTAGTGGCCCGCTGACTCCCAGGTGGGTCCCGAGCCCACCGAAACGTCGAGAGGCACACTCAAGTCCGCTGCCGACGCCATCGCCTCGGTGACCAGATCGGTCACAGCGGGCAACTCGCCCGGGGCGATCTCCAGCACGAGCTCATCGTGCACCTGGAGGAGAAGCCTCGAGCCGAAGCCCTCATCCGTCAATCTGCGATCCACCATCAGCATCGCGACCTTGATGATGTCTGCCGCCGAGCCCTGGATGGGGGCGTTGAGCGCCATGCGCTCGGCCATCTCGCGGCGCTGACGGTTGTCGCTGGTCAGGTCCGGCAGATAGCGTCGTCGACCCAGGATCGTCTCGGTGAACCCGGTCTCCCGCGCATCGGCGACGACGCTGTGCAGGTAGTCACGGACACCCCCGAAGCGTGCGAAGTAGTCCTCCATGAGCACCTTGGCCTCGTCCGGTTCGATGCCGAGTTGCTGCGACAGGCCGTACGCCGACAGTCCGTAGGCGAGGCCGTACGACATCGCCTTGATACGCCTGCGCATCTCGGCATCGACATCCCCGGCCGTCACCCCGAAAACGCGAGAGGCCACGGTGGTGTGCAGATCCTCCCCCTCAGCGAACGCCTCGATCAGTCCGGCGTCCTCAGACAGGTGGGCCATGATGCGCATCTCGATCTGGCTGTAGTCGGCTGTGAGCAGGCATTCGTACCCATCCCCGACGACAAAACACTCTCGAATTCGCCGGCCCGCCTCCGTGCGAATCGGAATGTTCTGCAGATTGGGGTCGGTGCTCGACAACCGGCCGGTCGCCGCCACGGTCTGCTGGAATGTCGTGTGGATACGCCCGTCCGCCGCGATCAGCGGTAGCAGGCCATCGACGGTCTGACGAAGCCGCGTCCAGTCCCGCCACCGAAGGATGCATTCCAAAACGGGATCGGCAGTGCGGGCGAACAATGACTGCAGTGCCTCGGCATCTGTGGTGTACCCAGTCTTGATCTTCTTCGTCTTCGGCAGGCCCCGCTCCCCGAAAAGGATTTCCTGCAATTGCTTCGGGGATCCGAGGTTGAACCCTCGACCCACGATGTCGTGCGCCTGAGCCTCCGCCTCGCGAGCCTGCGCCCCGAACTCCTCCGAGAGATCGGTTAGCCGCCCGCGATCCGCCGCGATGCCGAGGAATTCCATGCGCGCCAGGACGCTCTCAAGCGGCAATTCGACGTCGCGTAGGAGAGTGTCAGCCCCGCGGGCGACCACCTGCGGCCCCAGCGCTGCAGAAAGTTCACCGATCGCCACCGCCGATCGAGCGAGGTCAGCCGCCTCGTCACCGCCGAGGGTCAATTGCCCCGCGTCGTCCGCGGCGATCGTTCGCCCGAGATACCGCTCGCACAATTCGCCGAGCGCAGGCGTACGCACGGCAGGCTGAAGCAGATAGGCGGCCAGCGCGGTGTCATCGCTCACACCGGCGAGGGTCAGTCCTCGCGCCCACAGCGCCAGCATCGGCCCCTTGGCGTCGTGCATGACCTTGAGAGCGTCCGGGTCGGCCAGCCAGTCCCCCCAGGCAGACGCATCGGACGGTGTCCAATCATCGACATTGGCCGCGGCCGCGGCCCCGTCGGGTGCAGCGATCGCCAGAGCATCGAGGGTCCCGGAGCCCCCGCCCCAGCTTCCTGAGATCGCCAGGGCCACCGGCTCCGTTGCGTGAACGCCGAGCCAGGCGCCCCACCCACCGGGCGCCACGGAGTCCGGCTCGACGGTGACGACCTCGGTCGTTGCCGGATCCCGCGTGCCCAAGGACTCGGCCAGCCGATCCCGCAGAACCCGGAACTGCAGCGCGTCAAAGATGTCGTCGACGGCGACGAGGTCGATTGGCTGTCGCTCGACGTGGTCAAGATCGAGATCGAGGGGAACATCCCGAACGAGTTCGGTAAGCCTTCGGTTGACCAAGACCTGCGCCAAGGCGCCTCGGAGCGCATCGCCGGTCTTACCCGAAATCTCATCAGCATGGTCGACCAGCCCGGTGAGCGACCCGTACGTGGTGATCCACTTGGTGGCCGTCTTTTCACCAACGCCTGGGATGCCCGGGAGGTTGTCGCTCGGGTCGCCCCGCAGGGCCGCGAAATCGGCGTACTGTGCCGGGGCAAGCCCGTACTTCTCGAGCACGGACTCCGGCGTCATCCGAGCGAGGTCGGATACACCCTTCCGGGGATAGAGCACCGTGACCTGCGCAGACACCAATTGGAAGGCGTCACGATCCCCGGTGATGATCGCCGTCTCCATGTCTGCGGTTGAGGCCATCGTCGCAAGGGTGGCGATGATGTCGTCCGCTTCGAAGCCGTCGCGTTCGATCCACCGAATACCCATAGCGGTGAGCACATCTCGGATCAGATCCACCTGGCCTTTGAATTCCACGGGGGTTGCCGATCGGGTGGCCTTGTATTCGGGGTAGGCATCGGTTCGGAAAGTCTGACGCGAGACATCGAAAGCAACGGCCACGTGGGTTGGGTCGACATCGCGCAGCGCATTGATCAGCATCGAGGTGAAGCCGTAAACCGCGTTTGTCGTTTGGCCCGACGTGGTACTGAAGTTCTCCACCGGAAGTGCGTAGAACGCGCGGTAGGCCAGGGAGTGGCCGTCGAGCAGCAGAAGTCGGCCGTTGGTCACAAACTTGATCCTAGGTGGTCAGCGGCGGGTAGTTTGTCGGCGTGACTGATGAGACGTCGCCCTCGACTCTGCAGGGCATGGCCGAATCCGAACGGGACGGACTCGGCGGGCGCATAGGCACCGAGTGGCTCGAGGTGGGACCCGACCGGGTCGTCGCCCGGATCCCGGTGGCGGGCAATACGCAGCCCTTTGGCCTGCTGCACGGGGGCGCCAGCGCAGCTCTTGCGGAGGGGACCGGGTCCGTGCTGTGCAATCTGAACGCCGGGCCCGACAGATACGCGGTCGGCGTCGAGCTCAACTGCTCGCACCATCGCAGCGCGCGCTCGGGTCACGTGACCGCCACCGCGACCCCGGCGGTTATTGGCCGCACCCTCGCCACCGCCGACATCGTGGTCACCGATGACGAAGGCCGACGAATCTGCACCGCCCGCCTCACATGTTTCTTGCGCGACCGTCCCACGGCCGGCTGAACACACATCGTGAGCAGGACGGGTTCCGCACTTGGCCCACGACCTTCGTCGCAAATCGGCCACAGAATTCCGCGTTGGGCACCGCCGACCCGTCGTCCATGACTATGCTCACAGTCAGCCCGGCCCCCTGGGGGCCCTCATCCACAACACCAGGAGGCCGAGTGCACCGGGGAGTAGCCCGTCTCGTCCTGCTCGCGATCGGCGTGTTCGCCGCACTTTTGGCCTTCGGCGGGGTGTCGCATGCGGCTGGGCCGTCCATCACCGCCGTCGTCACCGACGCTGACAAAGCCCCCATTCCAGGAGTGGGCGTCTCGGTCACCAGCGCGGACGGCTTCAGTGGGACAGGAACCACCGACGACGAGGGCATGGCTACCATCCCCGTTCCCGCGTCCGGCAAGTACACCGTGACCATTGACGAAGCCACCATCCCCGACGGCCAGGCGGTCAAGGATGGCCCTGAGCGGACCGTGAACGTCCTCACCGGCGACAAGAAGGTCCTCTTCCCCGTCGGAGTTGGCGACAGTGATGGTGGCGGCGGCGGAAGCGGCGGAGACTCGGGGGGATCCTCCATCACCTTGAGCCGTGTCCTGCAGCTCGTTGTGGACGGCGTCATCCTGTCCCTGCTTATCGCGCTCGCGGCGCTGGGCCTCAACCTCATCTTCGGCACGACCGGCCTGACAAACTTCGCCCACGGCGAATTGCTCACCCTTGGCGCGTTCACCACCCTGGTTCTCAACGCGCCCCCGATCGGGCTCAACATCCTCATAGCGGCGCCCCTCGGCGTCATCGTCAGCGCCCTCGCGTGGGGTTGGGGGCAGAACCAGCTCATCTGGCGACCCTTGCGCCGACGCCAGACCGGCCTTATTGCCGCCATGATCGTGACCATCGGGATGGCCATCGCCATCCGGTACACCCTCCTCCTTTTCTTCGGGGGCAGCCCGCGCAGTTACGAGCAGTTTGCCGGACAGCCCGGAGTCGAAATCGGCCCCGTCTTCATCACACCCAAGTCAATGGTGCTGTCCGCACTTGCCGTGGCAATACTGGCCGCCACCGTCCTTTGGCTCCGTAGTTCTCGCATCGGCAAGGCGACTCGTGCCGTGTCAGACAATCCGGCGCTTGCCTCTGCCTCTGGCGTCAACGTGGAGCGTGTTATCGCGGTCGTCTGGACCCTTGGCGCGGGGCTCGCCGCGTTTGCGGGGGTCTTCCTGGGCATGACCCAGAACGTCATTTGGACGATGGGCCAATACCTCCTCCTCGTGCTCTTCGCTTCCGTTGTCCTCGGCGGGCTCGGCACGATCGGTGGCGCCATCGTCGGCGCCTTCGTCGTCGGCATCACCGTCCAGCTCAGCACCCTCATCGTGCCAACAGAACTCAAGACCGCCGCGGCCCTCGCTCTGATGATCCTGCTTCTCCTCATCAGACCCCAGGGCTTACTCGGCCGAGCGGAAAGGGTGGGCTGACATGGACTTCGCATTCGTCTTCACCCAGGCCATCACCCAGGCAATCGGCGTCACGGCGATCATCTACCTGCTCGCCACGATGGGCCTGAACATCCAGTTCGGCTACACCGGATTGCTCAACTTCGGCCAGATCGCCTTCGTGGCGGTTGGCTCCTACGGCATTGGCGTGTTCGTCATCTACCGCGGATGGAACCTTTGGACCTCCATCCTGGTCGCCCTGGTTCTGTCGGTGATCTTGTCCCTGATTCTCGGCGTACCCACGCTCAGATTAAGAGCGGACTATCTGGCCATCGTGACCATTGCCACCGGCGAAATCATGCGGTTAGCCACCAAATCCCTCGATCCCCTTGGTGGATCCCAGGGGATCAGCGGCAAGATGGGTGACGACTTCTACGCGCTCAACCCCTTCCCCGAACAGGACCGCTTCGAGTTCGGGCCGCTCAACTTTTCCCGCAATGACCTCTGGGTCGTCATCGTCGGCTGGATCGTCATCGCGCTCTTGCTGCTGCTGACCTGGGCGCTCATGCGTAGCCCGTGGGGCCGCATCCTCAAGGGCATCCGCGAGGACGAGGATGCCGTGCGCTCGCTGGGCAAGAGCACCTACCTGCGCAAGATGCAGGCGCTCGTCCTCGGTGGTCTCTTCGGAACCATGGCCGGCATCTTCTGGGCCGTCGCCAAGCAGTCGGTCCAGCCGGACTCCTTCG
>JALQUH010000242.1 GCA_023263845.1 Candidatus Nanopelagicales bacterium
ACCGTCTTGGCTTGCGATTTCTCGTCGGCGAGGTTGACGAGAAGGCCGGGATCGGAGCGAACGTCGTACAACTCTTCGAACCCGGTCGAGTAACGCACATAGAGCCAACGCACCGTACGTCGAGCGCAGTACGGCGGCATGACGGCGTTGCCCTCATCTGCTGAACGGTTCGCCGCTGCCGACAAGATCAGGGACGAACGCTTTGATTTAGCGGACAGTAGCGACAATCCGTCCATCGGCTCCGTTGACTTAATGCCAGCGGCATCGAGTGCGGTCGCTGCGATGTCCGGCAGCGCTACCAGTCGCGAGTCCTGCACTCCGGGATCGGCGAGCACGCTGCCGACTGGCGCGTCGTCCCAGCGCATCACCAACGGAATGGGTGAGGCGTAGGGGAAGTTCTTGGCCCCCAGCAGATTGAACTGGCCGAGGGTGAGGCCATTGTCGGAGGCAAAAACCAAGAGCGTGTTGGACAGCCGGCCGGTTGCCTGCAGTGCGTCAAGGAGGTCGGCGATCCCCTCATCCGCGGAGAGCAACGTGCGCGCCTGCTGGCGGACAAGGTACGCCGCGTCCGCCGGTCCGAGCTGGGGGCGATCCTGCACCCACGACGGCTTGCCGGTGGTGTCCCCGATCCCGTCCGGCAGGGTGACCTTCACGCGATTCCAGGTATTGGAGTGCCGCAACGGGACCGTGTACGGCTTGTGCGGTGCGAAGACGGTGCTGATCAAGAACAGCGGTTCGTCGCTGGGCGTGGACGTTACGACGTCCACCGCACGCGAGGAGAGCACGTCGGTTGAATAGTCCGCTGCGTCATTGCCGAAGTAGGCGTACGTCGGCTCCTCGCCCTGACCCTCGCGATCCATGAGCCAGTAGTCGTAGTAGCCCTGGTGCCGCCCGTCCACGCTGGGCGAGGGTTTCGCGAATGTGTGCCAGGAGTCCCAGCCCGGCGGGACATAGTCGCGATCCCCGGTCACGGACGTGCGCGTTGCCGCGAGCCCATATCCGTTGAGGTACTTGCCGACGTACGCCGTGTGGTAACCCGCCGCATCGAACTGCTGAACGATGGTGCGGTCTTCCCAGCCGAGGTCGTGGAAGAGTTCCCAGCCGCCATCGGGCATCCAGTTGCTCCAGACCCCCGTCGTCTGCGCCAACCCTCCGGTGAGAAGTGACGCGCGTGACGGACAGCAGGTCGGGGTCGTCGAGTGCGCGTTGGTGAAGTCGACACCCTTGGCGATCAACTCCTTTCGGACCGTCTTCATGTTCTCCGTCAGCGAGGGTGCCTGGTCGTCGGTGAGGATGAGGACGACGTTCGGCCGCTCGGCGGACTGGGCGGCGAGCGGCGCGGCGACAGGCTCGCCGTGGGCGATCGACGACCCGGGAAGCGCGGCCGCCGCGGCAGCGAGTGCCACGGCGGGGACAAGGGTCAGCAGGCCGATCACCGAACGACGGTAGCAACGGGCCCAGGGCCGTTTCCCGGCGAGGATTCCACCGAAATCGGACGCTGGGACACGGGCACGGGGGTTTAGAACCCCATTTCGCCCATTGAGCGAGACAAGGCGGTTTGGGAGCACTACCTTCCGGTCCTGTGGGCAAAGACCTTGTTCGCGTGACCGATATCAGCCGCCGGGGCTTCCTCGGTGGCCTCGCGGCTGGCGCCGCCGTGCTGGCGATCTCCTCGCCGGCCCAGGCGCTCATGCCCCGCCCGGGCGAGCCACTCCCGACCATCGTCGTACGCCGCCGCGAGGATCTGCTGCGCCTAGTGATCACACCCGTTGGTATGTCGATCAACAAGGCGACCGGTCGAGTGACCCCCACCGGGGAGACTGGGTATCTGGTCGTGAACTTTGGCCCGCAGTCGGTGGTGGAGAAGGCGTACGGCAGCAATCAGACCCCGCCTTCGGGTGCGACTCCCGCGCGCTTGGCCGGAGACAGTCAACTGAGCTTCCTCGTCGACGGCCCGGTGGGACTGTCGCTGGCCGGTCTGCTCGCCTGGGCCGAGCACGATCCCACTATCAGTGAGTTGGGACGCTACCTCGATGGCGAGGTCATGCCCTCGAACCTCGACTGGGGCAAGCCCCCGAACCCCTACGTCACCATGCTGGAAATGCCGTGGTGGCTGGTGTTGTCTCCCAATCGGCTGAGCGCGTGGACCGAGCAGGTACGCGCCAAGACCTATGACGGCCGGTCGGAGGTCTTCCACACCCGTCTCGCGTCGTACCTGCCCGGTGATGGCATCACCGAGGACCCGGCGTTCCGCACCCTCCGTGGCATCTGGATCAAGGACCCCAACGCCACTTCGCTGCTGGGCAACCCCAACCTTGAAGTCGCGGAGGGGCAACCAGGTCATCCGTGGACGATGATTCCAACGCCGCGTGACCGCGCGGACATCGTCAACCTCACTACGCGCACCGGCGCCATGCAGCCCGGTGGCAAGGCGCGCGCGGTCAAGGCGCGCGTTGCCCTGTCGCCGCTCGGTGGCCAACTCGTCGCCGAAGGCACCTGGGATGAGGCCGGTGTCTCCTCGATGATGTCGTGGCAGCACCGCATCTGGCAGGGCCGCGACACCTACGCCAAGGTCGTGCGCCGTGGCTTCCTCTACCCGTGGGGCTTCAAGGCCGCGCAGATTGAAGAGGGCGTGCGCGTCTTCCGGGCCGATGCCCGCGGTGCCATTCGCGCGGTGTGGGAGAAGCGCCTGTCCATCGCTCTGGTCGATCCCGATATCGATCTTGGGAGTACGTCGACCGCCACGGGCGCGGGTAAGCGCGCCGCACTCTTCAGCGCCGTGACCTGCAAGACGCTGCAGACACCGCCGCTCGTGCTCCCCCGAAACGCGACACCGATGGGTGGTCAGTGGGCCAGCGTGCGCGTCTATACGCCCAAGGTTGCGACGAGCAACGGAAGCGAGGCCTTCAAGTTCGACTTGGTCGGCATCGACCCTGATGGAAACGAGGTGCCGTTCAGCCAGGCCCTGCTCTTTGCCGCGCAGAAGGTCGCCGATCCGTCGACCGCCAACGCCGCGGCTCGCCGCCGACCGGATGGTCGGTTCAGTGTGGGCGACCTCACCGACCCGAACTTCACCGAAGAGGGCTCTGCTCAACTACGCCAGTACTACGACGACAACGTGCCGTACGGCGACAAGGTGGCGGAGTTCGGTGGCACGGCGATCGCCTACGCCGAGAACTTCGCCAACTCGGTCACGTCCGATGACGGGGAGGTCCTCTCCGAAGCCATTGCATCGTCCAACACTTTGCAGTCCACCAAGGAGATTGTCTTCGGTATCGCCAACCAGGTCGACGACGAACTCCGACTTATCCAGGGCGAAATCGAGGATCTGCTTGAGGAGTTTCACCCCAACAACTTCCCCATCATCAAGGAAGCCAAGGTCTTCCTCGAAGACACCGCGCGCATCGCACAGCAGACCGTAGAGGCGGCGCTGAACTACCCGCGTGAGTACCTCGAGAACGCGCTGGATGAGGCGACCAACGTCGGCCAGATGTATCTGCAAAAGGCGGAGGATGCGGCCAACGGACTCCTGATGGACGCGGCCAAGGCGGGCGGCGTTGTGGCGCCGAACCTCACGGTCGGAGGTCTAAGCCGCAAGATCGGCAATGTCTACGGCGACGTTCAGTCGGTCCGCGCGATGGCCGCTGACGGTCGTGTGACGCCGGGTGAGGCCTTCGCCGCGATGGAGTTGCTCGGCGGTGTGTCTCTCGCGGACATCCTGCCCGACGACTATGCCGCGGTCGACGAAAACGGCGAACCCACCGGGATGGCGCTGTCCATCGACTCGACGTTCGTCGACACCGGGCTCGACACCGAACGAGCCGTGGTCACCATGGCGATGACAATCGACTCCAACTCTGACGTCCTGCAGAGCAACGGTCTGCTCACCGTTGACAACGCACGATTGGTCATCAAGCTCATCTCGGAGATTCCCACCGTGTCGGGCAGTGCGACCTGGTCGGCCCGTGGTGAGTTCAGTGATTTCATCGTCCATCTCGTGCCGATTGACGGGCTCGAGTTCGTCAACGTCGACGTCGCGCGCAT
>JALQUH010000045.1 GCA_023263845.1 Candidatus Nanopelagicales bacterium
CGTCCGCCGGGTGACCTCGTTCGTCGGAGATGCCCATTGGCGCGATCTGGGAGTCGCCGGCTAGGCGACCGCGAATCCATCGTCGAAGGGCGGCCCCGTCGGGCCGCCCTTCGCCATGTGGTGGGACGTTCGACTCTGCCCTCTCTGGTCGTCGAGGCGTCGTGCGCCGGTGGCGCACGAGTCGGCGACGTCCTGAAGCTCCAGTTCCAGGATTACCGCGGGAAGTGGATCACAGAGGACAGCCATTGGGTCGCCGACTGCAATGCCGTCGGCACCTTCGAATTCAATCCCTACACCTCGTCGGGCAAATGGGCGGTCGGCGCCTACAAGTACCGACTTATCGTGTCTGGTGTCCAATTTTGTGCCCGTTTCACGATCATTTATGCGCGGCGCTAGGTCTGTTCGAAAGGGGGCCGCACGACGAGGGCGGCCCCCCTTACCCCCGCTAACTAACGACCACATGTTCACCGGGGAAGTCGTGGGAAGTGGCGAAGTCGCCTAGGGTTATGTTCTGTGACCCGCGTTCGACTCATGGTGGATGACGCTCAGGCGCCGCTTGCTGAAGCATTGCGCGCGGCCCCGTGGGAGCCGTTTGCCGGGATCGAGATCGTGTCGGATCAGGCCGACGCCGTCGTGTGGTGTCTCACCGTCCCCATCTCGTGGGATGACATTCGTGTCGGTGCTGCACGTTTGGGGCTGCCAACCCTTGTCGTGGGCCCGGGTGTTCCCGCGGAGGGTGAGGCGAGCCCACGTCACGAGGTGCGCTTGAGGCCGCAGAGTGACGATCTCGGTGATGACGTCCACATCAACGATCGAGTGCGTGCCCTCACCCAAGCGGTCGGGGGCGTGCTCGTGACGGCCAACATCGCCTTCACCGAGCTCCCGGTGGTCCGCTGGGATCCCGAAGCCGGGCTTGCTGCGATGTCGGTGGGTGTGGAGCCGGAATCCTGGGCTCAGCGCCCGTTCCTTCGCCTCGTTCACCGGCTGCTGCATCGCATGACCCGCCCCGCAGAGGCGGCCGCGCCGATCCGGGTCGGCCTACTCGGATACGGCGCCATCGGGCATGAGCACGCCGCCGCTATCGGCGCCACACCGGGACTTGAATTGTCCCTGGTCTGTGACCTGTCGCCCGAGCGGCTTGCGGTGGCTCAGAGGTTCACCCCCGGTGTCCGGACGACGAGCGATCCCGACGAGGTCACCGCAGCCCCGGACGTCGATCTCGTGGTGGTGTCGACGCCACCCAACACCCACGGGCAGTGGGCGATCACTCTGCTAGAAGCGGGCAAGCACGTCGTACTCGAGAAGCCGATGGCCCTCACCGTCGCCGAGTGCGACGCAGCCATCGATGCCGCGCAGCGAGCCGGTCTGTTGCTCGTCGTGTACCAGAACCGTCGCTTCGACCCGGACTTCCGAGCGATCGCGGACCTCATAGAAGCCGACGAGCTCGGCGAGGTCTTCCATCTTGAAGCGTTCGTTGGCACCTACCAGCATCCTTGCAACTACTGGCATTCAGACGCTGACGTCTCGGGTGGTGCGCTCTTTGATTGGGGCTCGCACATCATCGACCAGATCCTCCAACTGATGCCGGGGGAGGTCGCTACCGTGACCGCGCGCAATCACAAGCGAACCTGGCATGACGTGACGAACGCCGACCATGCACGGATGACCCTGCACTACGCCGATGGTCGGGAGGCGTCGTTCATCTACTCGGACCTGGCCGCGGCTCTGAAGCCGCGCTGGTACCTGGCGGGGACAGGTGGCGGAGTCATCGGTGACTGGCGCCGTGAACGGGTCGTCGCCCGTACGCCCATCGGCACACTGGACGAAGACATCCTCGCTCCCGCGGATTCGCCACCGGAGGTGTGGCTGCACGGGCCGGATGGTCGGGTGGCACAGGTGCCCGGGCGGCCAGCAAAGCGGGGTGAATTCCACCGTCAGTTGGCCGAACGACTCCTCAGCGGCATGCCGATGACCGTGACGGCCGATCAGTCCCGGCGCGTGGTCGCCATGCTCGAAGCTGCCGAGCGCTCCGCGGCGAAGGATGGTGCCCCGGTTGTGCCGGAATGGTCGGCTGAGTAGGCGATGCTCAAGGTGTTCGACTCCGCCAGTACCTTCCCCGATCGCATTAGGACAACCTGATACTTGCCGACTCCCGGCTGGTAGCCCTCAACATCGGTGTTGATGACGCCGGATGCGGGAACTGTGAACGAGTCGAAGTAGACCCAGTTGTTCATGCCCATGACTCGGAACCGCGCCGTGAGACCGGTACGACGTACCGCGGGAGTCACCGTGATGGTGCATGGGACGTCGACGCGGATCTCGCTGGCGGACTTGTCGCAGCGGAGCGAGACGGCGTACGTCAACGCGGTCCACGTCACCGTGGTCCGCATGGAGTAGGCGAGTACCCGGCCGCCGGAGGAATAGAGCGCGGCACGGTAGTCGACCTTGCCGGTGGCCTTGCGGGTGAGGGCGACGGTGGCCGTGCCGGTTGCATCGAGAGTGGCGCGCTTGGTTGTGTACCAACCGAGGGAGTTGCTACGGACCTGCAGGCCGACCTTGAGGCCGGCAGCTTTGGCGGCCGGTGAGGCGGTGAAACTGAAGGTGGCCTCGGTGTAGGTCATCGATCGGGAGGGGGCCTTGAGCGAGACCGTGTAGGAGGTCGCTGCTGGTGCGGCGGGCCCACTCGCCTGTACGGCCGCAGCGGGGGTGAGTGTTGCCACCAAGCCGATCGCGAGTGCGGATATGGCGGTGCTGAAGATGTGCATGGCGCACCTCCCGTCCTACGAGGGTGACTGATTCCACGCTAGGGCTGGATCGGCGGGAACTGCAGGGTCCAAGGTCCGTCGTAGCGGAGGTTGAAACGGACACCGTGACGCAATCGTGTGACGATGGGGGGGTTGAGTTCTCGGTGCACTGTGGAGGTACATGATGAAGCGGCTACTTCGACCGCAGATCCTGATCCCTGCCGGGGTGGTGGCGATCGTTGTCCTGGCACTCGGCATGTACCTGTTCCAACCGTGGAAGCTCTTTACCACCACCGAGGTCAACGAGGCTCTCCCGTCGTCCGGTCAAGAGCTGGATGCGCCCGCCACAGCGACGTTGAATCCCTCCGGTGGGGCTGATCGGGCGTCGGCCGCGCCGTCGGCCAGCCCAAGCGCGTCGAGCGAGGACGCTGAACAGTCCAGCGAGCCCGAGCCGACCCCCGAGCCCAAGCCTGAACCGGTGGTGTTGGCGGCTGGGGAGTTCATCTCACACGAGCACGGGACATCGGGGGAGGCCGTGATCCTGGAGCTTCCCGACGGCACCCGCGTCCTGCGGATCGAGGATCTCGACACCAGCGACGGCCCAGACCTGCAGGTCTGGCTGACCGACGCCCCGGTGATCGACGGTGTCGATGGTTGGGGCGTCTTCGACGATGGTCGATACGTCAACCTGGGTGCACTCAAAGGCAACGTCGGCAACCAGAACTACAAGATCCCAGCTGATGTCGATCTCGCGAACTACTCGTCCATCTCCATCTGGTGTGCCCGGTTCGCCGTGTCCTTCGGGGCGGCGGAGTTGACTCAGGCCTAAGCCGGTCTCGGCTTGCGGTCAGGCCGGCTCGAGCCACTCCTCGTGGATCTCTGCGATGACAACGTGCGATGCGTCGGGTGAGGCGATGTCGCTGCCCTGGAAGCGCAGCGTGTACAGCGGTGGGTAGGGCGCGTGGTGGTCGAGCGGGTTGGCGATGACTCCGTAGGTAGCGATGATCGTGCCGGCAACGCCCTTCGCGTACGACGGCGTGCGGGGATTGATCGTCTCCGGTTCGGC
>JALQUH010000071.1 GCA_023263845.1 Candidatus Nanopelagicales bacterium
TGGCCATCGACCGACACGGCCACGGTCACGTCGCGTCCAAGCGCGGCGGACGTCACCACCTGGTCGATTCGCGTGCTGAGGCCCGAGCCGGGAGCCGCGTTCGCGGGCATCGTGACGGTCCCCACGAAGGTGACGACTAGACCAACCCCAGCAGCCAGGCGCATCGTTCGTCCTGACGAGTGACCCTTCACCACGCCGACCACGTTAGCCCGAATGGTCCTCGATGGGCGTGATCACGGCACTCACCTGCCGAGAATCAGTCGGGAAGCAGTAGTCCGGGGGCCACCCGCTCACTGGCTGGCGTAGAGTGACGTGAGCCTTGAAGGGGGTCGTATGTCCACCGTCGCTACCCGCTGGAGCGCCGCCGCTGCGGCCGCCGTTGTCGTGTCCGGCCTCATCGCGCCGAGTGCCGCCCAGGCCGCTGAGGCCGACGTCCAGGCGGCGTATACGGCCACGTTCGATAACGCCACTGGATTCACACCCAAGACACTCACCGGGGTTCAACCCGGAGACACACTGACTGTGACCTTCAACGGCACCGGGAATTTGTACTACAACGTACTCAACGCGAGTCACCCCCAAGCGTCGGTATTTTCGATCGGCGGCAAGGACTGCGGGCCCTCAACGCCCTGCCCGGTGTCCAACGCCACCGTGACTCTCAACATCGTGCGGCCCGGCGAGATCGTCGCGTTCAGCAACGCGGGCGCCGGGTCCTATAAGTCCATGGTGGCGGAGCCCCCCAAGACAGGGCCAACGGCAGTCACAGCGACCGCAGGCGCCAGGAGCGCCGTCATCTCGTGGCAGGCACCTCCGGACTACGGCTGGCCGGTTACGGGATACGCCGTCACCTCACTTCCAACCGGACACTCCTGCACGACCACGGGGGCGCTTAGTTGCACGGTGAGCGGCCTCACGCCCGGCGACACGTACTCGTTCGTGGTTTACGCGAATAATGTCTTTGGCACAACGATTGGCACTCAGTCAAATTCCGTCACGGCGCTCGCCGCCGTGCCCTCCGCGCCCATGGACGTGCTCGCCGCGCCCGGCGATGCCAGCGCCGTGGTTTCCTGGCTGCGACCCCTTGACGATGGCGGTTCACCCATCACGGGATATCGCGTTGAAGCGGTCGTTGGAACCACTCCCTCGGGCCGTTCCTGCACCACGACGGGCGCCTACACATGCACCGTAACCGGGCTCACCAACGGCACCACCTACGGCTTCTTCGTCTATGCCATCAACGCCATCGGTAGCAGCCCCTTGGGGCTATCTATCAACACCGTCACACCCATCGGCGAGCCCGATCCGCCCGCCGGGGTCATGGCCGCGCCGGGGGACCGGCAAGTCACGATGAGTTGGACGTCGGTGGCCACAACGGCAAGGCCAGTCACTAGCTACACCGCCCGGCTTATCGACATCATTACGATGAAGGAGTTCACCTGCACAGCGACCGCCCCCGCAACCTCGTGCACCGTCACGGGGCTTCAAAACGGGGTGCTCTACGGAACCGAAGTTGAGGCAGTCAATGCCGTGGGCACGAGCAATCCGAGCCCTGGGCCGAACGTTCAGCCCGTGGGAACCCTCCCCCAACCAGTGCTCACGCCAACCTGGGATGCAGCACAAGCCGTGTTCACTCTCACGTGGTCCCCGTATGACTGGGCCGGCTACCAGCCCAAGGAGTTCGTGATTGAGTGGAAGGAAAGGAGCGCTCAATCCTGGATTACGGTACGCAATCCATCACCGACCGCCGAGTCATTCACCTTCCCGGTCAACACCCTTAACCTCGGTGACACCTACAACTTCAAGGTGACTGCGAAGTCTGCTGGCGACACGCTCAGCCAGGCCGGTCTCCTCACCTACACCGTGCCCAACCCCGGAATCACCATTACCGACGTGACTCCGGGAGACGGATCAGTCGTCGTCTCGTGGAAGGACTATCGGCATCTGGGCAGTTATAACGTCGTCGTCATCCAGGCGGGCCAACGCTTCTCCTTCAATAAGTCATGTTCGGACTGTTCCCAAAGGATCGCTGGACTCACCAATGGGGTGGCCGCATATGTCTACGTGGAGGCCGTCGGAGACAAAGGCGCTCTCCTGGCCTCGAGCGCACGCCAGAACTTCACGCCTACCGCGCCTGCGCCCGCGCCGCTACCCGTACCCGTCGTCAAGAAGCCGGTCATCTCCGGCACCACTGCCACCCTGGACTGGGCACCCTACAACTGGGGCACATACACGCCAGACCGCTTCGAAATCGCCTGGACCAACAACAGCGGCACGAACTGGAACTACATCGACATCACCGGACCGCAGCCTGGGACGACCACCACCATCACCGGCCTCACGCCCGGATCGACCACACGCTTCGAGGTTCGAGCGGTTCCCACAGCCGGGAAAGGGAATGAAAGCGGCTGGGGATTCGTGGAGGCAGTCATCCCCGCGGCGCCGTTGTCCCTGACCATCAGCGCTGCGGCGCTCGACTCCGCTATCAACGTGTCGTGGCAGCCCGTGAAGGGTGCCGCCACGTACGACGTCGGCTGGTACGTGCCTCCGAACGGTGTCACCGAACATATCCCCGGCGTCACCTGCACCACCGGCCCCTGCACGACAACCATTCCCAATCTCAAGAACGGAACGGCCTACACGGTAATCCTGAACGCGTACAAGTCGGATAACAAGCTCCTCGTTGGGTCAAACTATGTGACGGTGACTCCCGTCGCTCCGGCGGCACCACTCGATGTCGTCTATCCGGTATCGGTGGACCTGCAGGTGGGGCTCTCCGTGGTCATCGATCCAGACGCGAAGTACTCCTCAGGTAGCCCAAACAATTTCATCGAGGGATCCACGAAGTTGCCATCGGGACTCACCCTGGATAAGACCACGGGTGAGATCACCGGCACCCCGCTGACGACGGCGGACGGCCTGTACCCCATCGTTGTGAGCAATGCACAAGGACAGCGATTGACTGTGCCAATACGGCTGCGGGTGACCTCACACACGCTGACGTTGTCCTATCCCGATGTGTCAGGTCATGCGGGAACTCCGTTATCCCTTGTTCCCACCATCTCTAACGCCATTGGCGCCCTCTCACCGTTCAGACTGGTGTCAGGAGCGCTACCGGCCGGCCTCACCTTGGACTCTGTGACGGGCGCGATCTCGGGCACTCCCACGGCGGCCACGACCGGACCGGTGATCTTGGCCGTGAGCGTCGATGATCTCTACGGCAAGGGCACCTCGACTTTCTCAATCACCGTCGACTCCGGCAATGCCACCCTGCAAATTGCCTACGCCAATGCAGTGGCTCACGTCGGCAAGCCGATCACGGTCACACCGACTGTTTCGGGCGCTACCGGGCCCACGACATTCGCATTGACCAGCGGCACGCTGCCGGCAGGGCTTACCCTAGACCCGGCAACCGGTGTCATCTCTGGCGTTCCCACGACGGCCCAGCCTCCGACCCCCGTGACGGTGCAGGTCACGAGCGGGAGCGCGACGGACGACGTCACCTTCTCCATCTCTGTCTTGGCGCATACCCTCTCGCTGGCCTACCCGAGTTCCACGCGCGACATCGGCGTCCCGGCACAATTGTCCCCGGTGATCTCCCACGTCGAAGGAACCGTCACTTACAAACTCACCAGCGGCACCCTTCCGGCCGGACTTACCCTAGATCCGACAACCGGCAAGATCACCGGAACGCCCACTGCCGTGACCTCCGGGCCTATTGCGCTGGAGATCACCGCGACGGACGCCTACGCCTCAGCAACCGCAGCATTCACTCTGCAGGTCACTGATCCGACCCCGGCGGTCCCGGTCGTCACCGGAACCCTCACCCGAGATGTCGAGCGACTGAACGTCATCGGATCGGTGGCAAACGCGAGACCTGGCGACGTCGTAACCCCGATGTTCAAACTCACCGGCCAAGACACCTTCACCGCCGGCGTCCCGGTCATCCTCGACGCCAATAACGCGTTCACCTGGACGCGACTGGTGAGCATCACGAAGTCCGCCCAGGTCTACTTCATGGTGCAGTCGTCCTCATCACCCATCCTGCGCGCCGAACGACCCGCAGTCACCACCACCGGGAGCCGCACCGCCACCACGGTGACCGTGATCGGCGCCGCACGCAACATCCGGGCCGGTTCGGTTGTGCACCCGTGGATCAAGGTCAACGGCGGCAGGGCCATCAAGGGCACTCCCCTCGCCGTCGGCACGGACGGATCATTCACCTGGACCTACGCCGCCGCCAAGGGTGACAGCGTGCGGGTGAAGTTCAACGTCCGCGGCATCAAGTCCGACCCGATTGTGCTGTAGACCTAGGTGAGTTTCGCCACACGGGTGGCCCGTTTCCCTCACGGAAGCGGGCCACCCGGCGTTTCCGGCTTCGCGATCCCGTTCGCAGTCCGGGTAATCTGGAGGCCTAGTTCAGAAACGGAAGTGATCCTCATGCGGTACATCGCCGCAGCTATCGCCCAAGGCGACATTCTCACCCCCCATTCGATGCAGGCCTCGGGCAATCCTGAGTCCGCCAGGCCACGCCGGAGTTTCCTCTCCCGCCTCGTTGGTCGCTGACCTACAGCCTGGCCTTCAGCCGCATCAATTCCTCGAAGATCCGCGTGGATGCCGCGGGCGCTAGTCGCGCCACCGCGTCCCCCACATAGGTCTCCGGGCCAATTAAGACACGTGCCTTGCGCCGGATCGTCCCTGCGACGATCCGGCGTGCGGCCGTGCTCGGCTCGATCACGAGGAACTTCTCGAACATCGCCTGCCCGAAATCCCATTCGGCATCGCTCACCCCGGTACCGCGGCGGGAGTTCTTCGCGATGGCCGTGCGGATCCCCCCGGGAAAGACGGCTGTCACGCCCACCTGCCGCGGCGTTAGCTCAGCCCGCAGCACCTGACTGAATCCGCGCACGCCGAACTTGCTCGCCGAGTACGCCGCATTGCCCACCGGGCCGATCAGCCCGAACAGCGACGAGACGTTGGTGATGTGCGCGCCCGGACCCAGGTGCGGCAGGAAGGCCGAGGTCACGGCCATCGTCGCGCGCAGGTTGA
>JALQUH010000087.1 GCA_023263845.1 Candidatus Nanopelagicales bacterium
GCAGCGGGACATCCTCGACGTCATCCGCCGCACTGTCGAAGATCGCGGCTACCCGCCGAGCGTGCGCGAGATCGGTGAAGCGGTGGGGCTTGCCTCCCCGTCCAGCGTCGCCCACCAGCTCGGTGTTCTGGAGCGGAAGGGCATGCTGCGACGCGACCCCAACCGCCCGCGCGCGGTGGTGGTATCCGATCCCGAATCTGCCAGCCCCGCGACCAACGACGACATCGTCGACCCGACAGGCAGCGGTGACGCGACCCCGGCAGCGGCGTTCGTCCCCGTGCTCGGCCGTATCGCCGCCGGCGGACCCATCCTCGCCGAAGAAGCAGTCGAGACCGTCTTCCCGCTTCCGCGCGAGGTGGTCGGAGACGGCGAACTGTTCCTGCTCAAGGTCGTCGGCGACTCGATGGTGGACGCGGCGATCTGCGATGGCGACTGGGTCGTCGTACGCCGTCAAGCAACCGCCGAGAACGGTGAGATCGTGGCGGCCCTGTTGGACGACGAGGCGACGGTGAAGACGCTGCAGCGGCGCGACGGGCACACGTGGCTGATGCCACACAATCCGGCGTACTCCCCCATCGATGGCGACCACGCGAGCATCCTCGGCCGAGTCGTCACCGTCATCCGCCGCGTCTGATCCCTCCGCCGAGTGCGCGATGCCGGACCGAAAATCAACCGCGATCGAGTCCGCGAGCGCACACTGGGAGAAGGGCTAACCCTCGTACGACGCGGCGAGGCGCTCAAGCGACCCGATGACGGTCACCTTGTCCGTAGTGAACCACAGCGGCGGCAGTGACTCCCGCAACGCCCGCGCATACCCCGCGGTCGCCAGCCGAGGGTCCAACACCGCCACGACACCGCGATCCTCCGGCGAGCGAATGAGCCGCCCCGTCCCCTGCGCCAGCAACAACGCCGCCTTGGGCACCGACACTGATCGGAAGCCACTTCCGCCCGCCGCATCGACCTCCTCCTGCCGGGCGGACACCAGCGGGTCGTCCGGACGCGGGAACGGGATTCGGTCGATCACCACAAGCGAGCATGTCGACCCGGGCACATCCACGCCCTGCCACAGCGAGAGGGTCCCCACCAGACTCGCCGACTCGTCGGCGCTGAATGTGCCGACCAACGGCGCGGCCGTCTCACCCTTCTTCTGCACGATTACCGGCGTAGACACCCGCACCCGCAGATAGTCCCCGAGTCGCTCAACGGCCCGCCAGGACGAGCACAGGATCAGGCTGCGCCCACCGGCGGCATCCACGAGGTCACCTATCTCATCCAGCGCCTCCTCAGGGATTCCGTCGCGGCCGGGCGGTGGCAGGTGCCTGGCCACATACAAGATTCCCTGGGCTTGGTAATCGAAGGGGCTCCCGACATCCAGGCCGGTCCACTCACGCTCGTCCAGACCGGCCTGAGCGCCGAGCCCGACCTGAGCCGCCATCTCCTGCAATCCACCGCCCAAGCTCAGCGTCGCACTGGTGAGCACCACCGATCGATCGACGAACAGCGCATCGCCGAGCAGCGTCGACACCGACAGCGGAGCAATCCGTACGACGCCGCCGTCTACCCATGCCACATCGTTGCTCGCCAACGTCAGAACCCGCCCGGCCACTTCGAAAACCTCGTCAAGGGCTCCCCGAGCACGCTGTCGCGCCGCCATCGTGTCGACATCGGTATCCGAGGCAATTTGCGCATTGGCCGCCCGGGCTGCATCTCGCACCTGCGTCAACGCCAACGTCAGATCCCGGCTGGGGTCCCGCATGCGTCCTGCGACGGCTGCCAAGGCTGCGTCCAAGGCGCTCCCGGCGTCCACCAGGTCGGCGTACGCCTCGTCGGTGATCGCCGTGCGGGCTCGCTGTGCCGCCACCTCGACCGCGCGGCCCGAGAGTTCACGGGTCAGCGCCTGCGTCGTGCGATCCACCAACTCATGTGCCTCGTCGATGATGATCGCGCCATGCTCGGGTAGCAGCGGGATCCCTTCGAGGACGTCGATGGCGAGCATGGCGTGATTGGTGACAACGAGATCGGCGCGCTGCGCCACCTCCCGCCGGCGCACGGTGAAGCAGTCCGCGCCGTGTGGGCACTTTGTCTCCCCAATGCATTCCCGCCGCGACACTGAGAAGCCGCGCCACACCCGCGGATCGATCGACTCACCGAAGTCGTCGCGATCACCGGTCTCGGTCTCCAATGCCCACTCGCGCACCGCCATCGCCTGCTGCGCCAACGCTGACTTCGGCACGGCGAGCAGCGCGTCAGTCTCCTGATCCTCTCC
>JALQUH010000108.1 GCA_023263845.1 Candidatus Nanopelagicales bacterium
CGGCCATCATTATCGCGAACGCCGACTCCCTCGATGAGGTCGAGCAGGTCGTCGCGGACACCGCCGGTGTCGCGAGCGTGAGCGTGTACACGGGAGTTCCCGCGGGCGTACCTGGCGCGGAGCAAGCTCCGCCCAAGGTGGTGGATGGTCGCGTGCAGATCCAAGCGACGTTGTCCGACCCGGCGGACAGCACCGCCGCTGAAGAGACGATCGCCGACCTACGCGAGCGGACTCACGCCATCCAGGGCGCTGATGCTCTGGTGGGTGGGCAGACGGCTTCGCAACTGGACGTTGACCAGGCGTCCCTGCGAGATCGCAATCTGATCATCCCGGTCGTGCTTGTCGTGATCTTCCTCATCCTGGTGCTCCTACTACGAGCGATCCTGGCGCCGGTGATCCTCATGGGCACCGTCGTGCTGTCCTTCTTCGCCACCCTCGGTGTCTGCGCGGTCGTGTTCAACGAAGTGTTCAAGTTCGCGGGCGCCGATACGTCGTTCCCGCTCTTCGCCTTCGTGTTCCTCGTCGCGCTTGGCGTGGACTACAACATCTTCTTGATGACGCGTGTGCGAGAGGAGTCTGCCAAGTTGGGGACGCGACCAGGCATCCTCAAGGGTCTGACCGTCACCGGTGGCGTCATCACCTCGGCCGGCATCGTGCTGGCGGCGACATTCCTCGTGCTCGGCGTGCTCCCGCTCGTGGTGCTGCGCGAGGTCGGCTTCGCCGTTGCGATCGGCGTCCTCCTGGACACCTTCATCATCCGGTCGACGCTGGTGCCAGCCCTGTCCTACGACATCGGTCGCAAGATTTGGTGGCCGAGCAAACTGTCGAAGGCACCAGAAGGGCCGCGTGACGCAACGAAGGAGCCTGAGCCGGTCGGCTAGGACATCCGCTGTGTGAAGTCGTAACTCGTTACCCGAAGAGATCCGATGCGGATGGCGACCTCGTCGTCGATGCGCGACATGAGCCAGGTGGCGAGGGGAGCATCGTGGTCACCGAGGTAGCGGTCGATAAGTCGGGGGAGGATGACCGCAGCCTTGTCCGCCGAGTGGAGTTCAGCCACAGCCGTGCCCCGAACACCGCGGTACGGCGGGAGGTCGCCGGCCACTTCGAAACCGCATGCCGGACTTCTCCGTAGGCGTTTGGTGAGAAGGGCATCGAGTCGGGTGCAGCACCACAGAGCGTCGTCGTCGCACAGAAACCACAGCGACTGGACGATGGGGGCCTGGACGCCTGATGTCGCAAGGCGCAACGGGATCGCCGTATCGGTGAGGAACGACGTGATCTGCGTCTCATCCCAGGGGCCACTCACGATGTCCACGACGCGATCCTAGGGGGTTCGTGCGCGCCGACTTGCTTGTTGGTGGAGCCGATTCGTACCGTCGAGAGCGATGAAACTTCTCCTCGTGCCCTTCGCCGCAGCCGTCCTGCTCATGGCCGGCTGTTCGGCTGTCGATTCCGCCGTGGAGTTTGGCCAGGGTGCGATCGACGCCGGACAGCAGGCGGTAGAAGCGGGTCAGCAGGCGGTGGACACGGGCCGAGAGGTCATCGACAGCGGCCGCGAGCTCGTCGACTCAGGCGGCGACCTGGTGGATCGGGGACAGGACATCGTGGGCGCGGTCGACGACCTGCAGGTTGCGTGCGATCTGCTGCGCGAAGCATCCGATCCGGCAACGCCAGTGGACGAGACCGTGTCGCTGATGCAGCAGGCAATGGCCATCGTCGGCGGTGTTGTCGCGGCCTACCCCGACACACCGGGGGTCTCGGACCTGGCCGCCGGTTTGCTCGCGGCGCGCCAAGCGCTAGAAATCGACCCCGAGGGTGCGGCACTCGCACTCGATCGTGCCACCGTCGAGTCAACCTGCTCGCAACTTCCCTCGCTGCCGTAGATCCCCGTCGCGACTCGCACACGGTGGGTGTCGCGTGGCCTATGTACGACGTAGCCGCGGGTGGGTCGCCGCTATGACCTCGGCAAGACGTTCATCGCGAACCTCGCTGAGTTCGTCGACGCGCCCGGCAAGGCCAGCGTCGGCCACACCTTGAACCAAGCGCTCGGTGGTTTCAGCGTCTAGGCGCGGGTCGCCCAGGTCGTCCCACCAGCGATTGAAACTGTCGGTGTAGCGATCACAGAAGGTCTGCAGACCCTCCTCGTCGCCACCGAGGTGGAACAGGGTTGTTGGCCCCATGACCGCCCAACGCAAGCCTGGGCCGGAGGCGATGGCCGTATCGACGTCGGCGACAGACGCTACGCCTTCGTTCACCAGGTGGATCGCCTCGCGCCACAGGGCGGCCTGCAGGCGATTGGCCACGTGGCCCGGCATCTCGCGTTTGACCTCGATCGTCACCTTGCCGACGGACTCGTAAAACGCGCGTGCAGTGTCGACGACGCCCGGCGCGGTGCGCTCATTGCCCATGACCTCGACGAGGGGAATCAGGTGCGGTGGATTGAAGGGGTGACCGAGGACCAGGCGAGAGGCGTCCTGCCATCCGCTCTGCAACTCGCTGAGGGTGAGACCCGACGCCGATGACGCCACGATGGCGTCGCTGGCGACTGCTGGCTCGATCAGTGCGTAGAGCGCCCGCTTGATGCCTATGCGTTCGGGAACGCTCTCCTGGATGAACGCCGCGCCCTTGACGGCCTTGGATGGGTCGGCGTAGAAGGTGAGCGTCGCGGTAGGTCGCTCTTCGGTGGTGAGGCCGAGTCGCTGCAGCATCGGCCAGGCCGAGTCGATCCCCTCGCGCACGAGGTCCTCGACGTTGTCAGCAGGGTCGTAGATGGCGACGTCGTGACCGGCAGCGAGGAAGAGGGCAGTCCAGCTGCGACCGATGAGTCCGGCGCCCAAAACGGCGACCCTAGACCTTGACATGCTCCCGACCCTTCAGGCCGAGCCGCTCCCGCGCCTCATCGGGAGTTGCGATGGTGTGGCCGAGGGATTCTACGAGTCCGCGAATCTTGGTGACCTGGTCGGCGTTCGACGCGGCCAACTTACCGGGCCCGATCCACAGGCTGTCCTCCAAGCCGACACGCACGTTGCCACCGAGCATCGCCGCGGACGTCGCGAAGGGCATCTGGTGTCGACCGGCCGCGAGCACCGACCACTCGTAGGAGGCGCCGAACAGTTTCTCGGCGATGGTGTGCATGTGCTGCAGGTTGTTTAGGTCCGCGCCGGCGCCCCCGAGGATGCCGAAGACCATCTGGACGAAGAACGGCGGTTCGAGCCAGCCCTGGTCGATGAGCCACGCGAGGTTATAGAGGTGACCGAGGTCGTAGCACTCGAATTCGAACTTCGTCCCATGACCTTGGCCGAGTTCCTTCACGATGCGCTCGAGATCGGCGAAGGTGTTCTTGAAGATGAAGTCGCGCGTCATCTCCAAGAACTCCGGCTCCCAGGGGTGTTGCCAATCGGAGTACTTCGCGGCCATCGGGAAGATGCCGAAGTTGAGCGAGCCAACGTTGAGCGAAGCCATTTCCGGTGACACATCGAGGGCCGCGCGGAGGCGCTCGTCGAGGGTCATACCGAGTCCGCCACCGGTGGAGACATTCATGACGACGTCGCTCGACTCCGAGATCGTCGTCATGAACTCGCGGAAGAGTTCGGGGCGCGGGTCGGGGCGCCCGGTCTCGGGATTGCGTGCGTGCAGATGAATGATGGCGGCGCCGGCCTCGGCGGCGCCCAGCGAGGCCTCGGCGATCTGGGCCGGGGTGATGGGCAGGTACGGCGACATCGTGGGCGTGTGGATCCCACCCGTTGGTGCGCACGTGATGATGACGGGCTTGCTCATGCAGGTGACCCTTCCGCAAGGGATCTATACGCCTCGAGGATAAGGCCGTGGAAGTGATGCACACCGTGTTCTGACAAACCGCTGCCCTGGGGGTCGTAGACGAGGCGTCCCTGATCGAAGGCGGGTGTCGACATCCCTCGCTGCACGCTCTCGACGATGGTGATGTCTTGCACTTGCAGCACGTCATTGATGTAGCGCACGGACTCGACCTCCCCCTCGGTGAGGTGGGTGTCCTCGAGGTAGAAGTCCCAGATTTCGGTGCAGCCGTCGATGCCGTCGGGGAGGACCTGAAGAACCATGAAGTTGCCGCGACCGGGGTAGCGGAGCAGGCACGTATTGGGCCAGAGCCACCACACTGCGTGGACCTTGACCGTGGCCTCGCTGACGTCGTAGGCGCTGTTGGCGTGACCGCCCGCGTCGGCGAAATGACTGGACCAGATGCCGTGGGTCTTGACCTCGTAGGTGTCCATGTCGACGAGATCGACGAACTCCTTGTGGGCGATGTGGCAGTGGTAGCACTCGAGGAAGTTGTCGATGATGTTCTTCCAGTTGGAGTTGATTCGGTAGGTCAAGCGCTTGGCCAGCGTCAGATTGGCGACGTCCGGTGCCCACCTGGCGATTTCCGTGGCAAGATCCGGTGCCTGTTCCGACAGGGGAGCGGCGTTCGGGTCGAGGTTGACGTAGACGAAGCCGCCGAACTCCTCTACCTGGACGCCGTCGAGGCAAATGCTGCCCTGGTCGAAGTCGGGCATGTGATCGGCACGTCGTGATGCCTTGAGTTGACCATCGAGACCGTAGGTCCACGCGTGATAGGGACACACGAGGTTCTTCGCGGTCCCTGAGCCCTGGACGAGTTCGTGGGCGCGGTGCTTGCAGACGTTGTAGAAGGCGCGTAGCTCGACGGCATGATCCCTGACGACGACGATCGGCTGGCCAGCGATCTCCACAGCGACATAACTCCCGGGATCACGCACTTTTTCCACGTGGCAGACCCATTGCCAGGTGCGGGCGAAAATGGCCGCCTTGTCGATCGCATCCCATTGCTCCTCCACGTATGCCTCCGCACGCAGGGAGTGAGATCGTCCGGGCTCGGCGTGGTAGCCCTGGGAGATCCGCTCGACGTCGTCGCTGGTCAGCACGGGGGAAGACATTTGCTGAGGATATCCAGCCCCACTTGTCTAGGTCCCGAACCCTGCCTGGATGCTGGTCGTGGAGGAATGCGCTCAAGGTCTGTGACTGGGAGGGCGTAATCGCTCGCGCGCCTTGGGGCTAACCTTGGCCATGAGTGTGTCCGGACTCGTGTCTGCGAATTCGGCCGACATTCCCGGGTCGCTAGCTCAATGGTAGAGCTGCGGACTTTTAATCCGTAGGTTCGGGGTTCGAGCCCCCGGCGACCCACTCGCGCGATGAGCGCTCGGCGAATAGGTCAACCAATGCCTCCTCGACACTGTACGTTCTGCCCATGACAACCGTGGTTTCGGTCCACTCCTTCAGAGGAGGGACCGGTAAGAGCAATACAACATCTAACGTTGCCGCGAATCTGGTTGCTCTTGGCCACCGTGTCGGCGTCATTGACTGCGATATTCAAAGCCCTGGGATCCATGTCCTCTTCGGCTTCGACGAGACGCTAGATCGCACGCTCAACGACTATCTGTGGGGGACTCGCCCTATCAGGGACGTCGCTCACGACATCACCGATCGCGTGTCGATGTCGACGGGCGTGGCTCCTGGCGGATCCCTTCATCTCGTCCCCTCGAGTATGAAACCCGGAGACATCGCAAGGATCCTGCGCGATGGATACGACGTGGAGTCCCTGAGTGACGGGATGCGCCAGCTCGCCCGGGATCTGGATCTGGACTTTCTTTTCGTTGACACTCATCCCGGCCTCAACGAGGAGACCCTCCTTTCGATTACCTTGAGCGACGTCCTGCTGCTTATCCTGCGACCGGACCGCCAGGACTATCAGGGGACCGCCGTGACGGTCGATGTCGCTCGTCGACTCGAGGTGCCGTCGCTCTTTCTCGTCGCTAACAAGGTGCCCTCGGGGCTGACCGACCTCCGCGAGCAGTTGGACGATGCCTACGGGGCCGAGACCATTGCCGTCCTACCGCTTTCCGAAGAGGTGGTCGTCAACGCGTCAGGTGGTCTGTTTTCACTTCTCCACCCTGAACATCCATGGTCACAGCAGGTCCGCGGCATCGCAGAACGACTTCATGC
Organism: Candidatus Nanopelagicales bacterium; assembly: GCA_023263845.1. Taxonomy (GTDB): domain Bacteria; phylum Actinomycetota; class Actinomycetes; order S36-B12; family S36-B12; genus Mxb001. The sequence goes on from JALQUH010000108.1 coordinate 5,998, forward strand.
GGGGGTGCCGTCATGAGTGCCACGGTGATGAGGTTGTCCCTCTCTCACGTATCGACTCTCGACGTTGCCGCCCGAGCCGTTGCTGATACTGCCGGACATTTCGGGCTGGATGCGATCGAGTGCACGCAGTTGGCGTCACTGCTGAGTGAGGCGCTCTCGACGGTCATCGCTGATTCGTTCGAGGGATCCGACGCGATCGACGTGGATGTGTCTCTGAGCTACGAACCCGGCCAAGTGAATATCGTTCTCAAGCAGCGTGGCGCACCGTCCACGTATCTCAACGGCGAGTTGCCCGTGAGATTGGAAACGCTGCTCGCACTGGGCTATGCCGAATCGATGGAGTTCGTCAGTGACGGCGTGAGGGGCAGTGAGTTAAGGGTCAGCCGGTCGGTGAACACAGGCAGCCTTGTAGATGATCCAGATTTCGTCGCGGCGGCCGAAGCCGCGGGCAACGACGACGAATCGGCGGATATCGACAGCATCGTCATCCGACCAATTAGCAGCGATGACGCCGTTGAAGTCGCGCGCCTGTACTTCCGCACGTACGGCTACACCAAGATCGGCATGCCATGGCTCTACGAGCCGGATGTCTTCAGGCACAAGATCGAGACGCACATCCACGAGGGAATGGTTGCTGTTCTGCCTTCCGGGCGCATCGTGGGTCACAACGGGCTGATGCGGCCCACTCCGGATTCCCTGATGGCCTCGGCCGGCCCGGGTGCTGTCGACCCGGCCTTCCAGCGGCGCGGGATCGTGAACCGCATCGATGAGGCCTTCATGCCGCAAATACTCGCCCTGGGGATGCGTGGAATCTACGTCGAGGGAGTTACCGCGCATCCGGCGACTCAAGCCGGTGCGCTCAGGGTCGGGTTCCACGAGACCGGGCTTGTGCTCGGTCGACAACCGGCGGACGTGGAGTTCATCGGGTTTGACGGGCCCAAGGGCTTCCGGCGCGCGGTCATGATTATGTACCGGCCGCTCATGACGCCGGTCGAGCAAGCGGTACACGTGCCTGCGCGTTATCGCGACATCCTTGAGCGCATCTACCAGGCCGTTGGCCTGCCTCGCCTGATCCACTCCGAGGCAGGTCGACCACCGGCCGATCTGCCACCAAAGTCGCAATTTGTCACCGAGTTGCTGTCGTCAACTAAGCACGCACAGATTCGGGTCGCGGAGTACGGACAGGACTTCGTGGAAGCCCTCCAAGGGCTCATCCGCCGTTTTGAGACAGAACGATTCGAGGTGATCACTGTCCACCTGCCGCTCATGAACCCACTGACCGCCTACTTCGGCTCGGGTCTTGGAGAACTGGGCCTGTCCTTCAACGCTCTCTTCCCGGAGCAGGATCCGGGTGACGAACTTGTCCTCGGAGTGAACCTGAGCGAACAAGACCCTGAGACGATTTTCGTCGTCTCGGAGTTCGGCAGGGAGTTGCTCGACATGGTGGATCGGCCGTAGATCAGCGCGAGCCCGCCGGTGGCGAGAATGACCGCGTCGGCACGGAACGCCCGAACCTCCGACGTCCGCAGATCCATGGCCGTGATGCCGCGGCACACGCCGTTGTCGTCCA
>JALQUH010000252.1 GCA_023263845.1 Candidatus Nanopelagicales bacterium
CTGACGATCTCCAGCCCGTGGGCCTGCGCAATGGGTCCTGCGGTTTCCTGCGCGCGGTCCAGGGGCGAGGCCACCACCCGCACGACGTCACGCTCAGCCATGGCCTGCGCCACTCGGTCGGCCATCGCCCGGCCTCGATCGGACAGGTGGAAGTCCGGTAGCCGACCGTAGAGAACGCCGGTCGGGTTGTGCACCTCGCCGTGCCGAAGGACATGGACGGTCGTGCGCTCAGGACCGGTCATTCTCAGGTGGCCTTGCGCCGCGCGGCGGCTCGCCGTCGGCTCGGCCGCCAGGATGTCTCGTTGTTCGTCTCCGCCGCGAGGCGCAGTTGCTCGCCGTGCACGGCAAGACCCTCCGCAAGGGCCACGACATTGGGTTCATCGGCGAGAACATCCACTCGAAGACCGTGCTCCTCGGCGGTCTTTGCGGTCTGCGGGCCGATGCAGGCCACGACCGTGGTCGCGTGTGGCTTGCCGGCGATACCCACGAGGTTGCGGACCGTGCTGCTCGAGGTGAAGAGCACGGCGTCAAAGCCGCCGGTCTTGATCGCCTCTCGCGTTGCCGCAGGCGGCGGGGCCGCGCGCACGGTGCGATACGCCGTCACGTCCTCGACCTCCCAGCCCAATTCGGTCAGGCCAGCCGCCAGCGTCTCTGTGGCGATGTCGGCGCGCGGGAGGAACACCCGGTTGATCGGGTCGACGAGCGAGTCGAACGGCGGCCACTCCTCCAGTAACGCCTGTGTCGTCTGGTCGGCTTCGGGCACCAGATCGGGCTGTACGCCGAAGGTGACGAGAGCCTCCGCCGTATCGGGGCCGACCGCGGCAACCTTGAGTCCGGCAAAGGAACGTGCGTCGAGACCGTACTCCTCGAGTTTCTCGCGAACTGCGCGAACGGCGTTCACGCTGGTGAAGCCAATCCACTCGTAGCGGCCGGAGACCAGGCCGTGGATGGCCCGCTCCATCTGCTGCGGGGTGCGAGGCGGCTCGACCGAGATCGTCGGCACCTCTACGGGGATGGAACCCATGCGCACGAGTCGATCGAGCAGGTCGTCAGCGCGATCCTGGGTGCGCGGGACGAGTACGCGCCAGCCGAAGAGCGGCTTGACCTCGAACCAGCCGAGTCGCTCGCGCTGGCCGATGACCTCGCCGACGACGACCATGCCGGGGCCGGCCTGCTTGGCTGCCTTGACGTCATTGGCGGCGTCCTCGAGGGTGGTAACGATCGTGCGCTGCTCCACCGTCGAACCGCCCCGGGTAATCGCCATCGGGGTCTGGGGGGCGCGCCCGGCCTCGAGAAGAGCCTTGGCAATGCTCACGGCGGCCTCGGCTCCGTCGGGCACGATGACCGACACCCGGTCATCGGCCAGGCTCGTCCAGTCAGTGCCCGCATCGGCCGCACTGAGGATGTGCACCTCGCGCGCCTTGCGGCCGGTCAGGCCAAAACCTGCGTACGCCGGAACCGCGGTCAGGGGGCTCACTCCCGGCGCCATCTCGAAAGGCACCTTGGCTTTGCGGAGCACGGCTGCCTCCGCAGACAGTGCCCCGTCAAAGAGCGGATCGCCGGACAGCAGCCGGACCGTGCGCAGGCCCTCCCGGGCGGACTCGACAACGAGTTTTGCGCGCGCCGCATGATCGAGCGGGAGTCCGCTCTCGTCGACACAGGTCACGATCGACGAGCCAGAACTGATGTGCTCAGCGAGCGCCGCCGCGGTCGCGTCGGCGATGATGCGGTCTGCCGCGCGCAGCAGGTCGGCAGCGCGAAGCGTCAGCAGTTCAGGGTCGCCGGGTCCTGCGAAGACGAGAGCGACGGTGCCGAGCTTCTTCTTGGTGCGGGAGGTGGTCACGGGGCTAGTTCCCCTCGTTGTTGTGGGTGTTTGGTCGGTCTGTGGGTGGTGCGACGCTCAGGCGCTCACCGCCGTCATGCGTCGCGGTCGGGACGCCAGTACCGCGAGCTCGGCGCCGAGGTCGATGTGTCGAACCTGGACGTCGTCGGGAACGACGAGAACGCGGGAGGCGAACGTCAAGATGTCGCGAATGCCAGCGATGATCAGGTGATCGCACACACTTTGCGCGGCCACGTCAGGCGTCGCGATGACGCCGATCTGGCAGCGAGCGGCGATCTCAATGAGTCGATCAGGCGCCTCGATGGAGACGGCTCCCCGACCGGTCTGCACGATCTGGCCGACTAGGCGCGGGTCATTATCGATAAGGCCCTCGACGGCAAAGCCGCGCTGAATGAACCCGGGATAACTGGCAAGCGCGTGTCCGAGGTTTCCCACGCCGACGATGACCACGGCCATCTCCTGCTGGACACCGAGCCAGTCCGTGAGAACCGAGTGGAGGTAGTCAACGTCATACCCCACACCTCGTCGACCGAAGGAGCCGATGAAGGACAGGTCCTTGCGCAATTTCGCACTGGTCACACCACTGTCCGCCGCGAGGTCCGCGGATGAGATGGTGGCCACGCCCCGGTCTCGAAGACCGGACAGGACGTGGAGGTAGATGGGCAGTCGCTGCACGGTGGCACTCGGCACCACGGACCGGGTGCGCTTGGGGGCGATGTGCAGGGACACGTTGAGACCTCATGACGGGCGGGTTTGCCCTTCAAGGGTAGGGACCTGAGGTCGCCGGAACAAAGTTGACCGGACGCGTCAATCCGATTATCGGGCGGCTAGCGCTGTTTCAAGGTCCTTTTCGTCAACGAACCACCGGGAGTGCACCTCACCGTCGATGAGCACCACCGGGATGTGCTCCCAGAATTC
>JALQUH010000264.1 GCA_023263845.1 Candidatus Nanopelagicales bacterium
GTCTGCCCGATGGATCTCGCGTGAATGCCGTCATTCGACCAGTCGCCGTCGACGGTTCTTCGCTGACGATTCGCAAGTTTGCCAGGGAGATCATGGGCGTTGAGGATCTCGTGGCGCTGGGCACGGTGACGCCCAAGTCCCTGCAATTCCTCCGCGATTGCGTCGTTGGGCGCCGCAACATCCTCATCAGTGGCGGGACCGGCTCGGGCAAGACGACCACCTTGAATGTGCTGTCTTCCTTCATCCCCGAGGATCAACGAATCGTCACCATCGAGGACGCGGCCGAACTGCAACTTGAGCAACCGCACGTCGTCCGGCTCGAGTCTCGACCCGCAAACATCGAGGGTGCGGGAGCGATCAGCATTCGCGATCTCGTGCGCAACTCGCTTCGCATGAGGCCAGATCGCATCATCATCGGCGAAGTGCGCGATGCTGCTGCGCTAGACATGCTGCAGGCGATGAACACAGGTCACGATGGATCGCTGTCAACCGTGCACGCCAACAGCCCTCGTGACGCGCTCTCGCGGATCGAGACGATGGTGCTCATGGCCGGCCTGGACCTGCCGGTGCGTGTCATTAGGGAGCAGATCGTCAGCGCCATCGACCTCGTCGTCCACCAGATGCGATTGCGCGATGGGTCTCGTCACGTCATGCAGATCGCGGAGGTGGTCGGCATGGATGGCGATGTCATCTTGATGGATGACATCTTCGAGTTCGAGTTCGACGAGGCTCACGGGATGCAGCCGCGCGGCACACTCCTGCCCACGGGCATCGTCCCGGGGTTCCTCGGGGAGTTGAGGGACCGAGGCGTTGACGTCGATCCGGGGCTTTTCCAGAGGTAGTCGACGATGGATGACCGCATCTTCTACGAATCGAATGCAGGGCTCGCCATCGCTGCTATTGCCGTGGCCGCTCTGGCGGGCGTAGTCGCTGTCCTCGCGCTGGCCGCGTGGCAAAGCAACCGCCGCCGGCAACGTCGTCGTGAGTACGTCCGAAGAGCCGCCGCTGGCGAATCGGAGCTCAGTCGCGAGCGCCGGTCACGCGGCCAGACGCGGTCCCGTTCCTTCATGACACCGTTGCTGCGTGCATTCGGCCTCTATCGGCCCATCGAGCGGGCTCTCTCTGGCGCCGACCTTCGGCTATCTCCGGAGCGCTTCACCCTGCGCGTTCTCCTACTCATGGCCACCTCGTGGCTGTTGCTGTGGCTCATGCTGCGCAACCCGGTGTCGGCCGCGATCCTTACGCTTCTGCTCGGCCCGGTGTTGGCCATCATGTACCTCCGTGTCCGAGGCGCCCGGACGCGTCGACAGTTCGAAGAGGAGTTGCCTGAATTCCTTATGCTCCTTTCGTCCTCCCTCAGGACGGGACTGAGCTTCACGCAGGCGCTGGAGTCGTTGTCGGCGGAGGGCACCGGAGAGGTCGAGCGTCAGGTCCGACGGGCGGTTGCGGAGATCTCGATGGGGGCGACTCCCGATGAAGCGTTGAAACGAGTAGCCGAGCGTATGGACAGCCAGGACATGGGATGGGCCGTGATCGCCATCGGTATCCAGCGCGAGGTCGGCGGCAACTTGAGCAATATTCTTGACTCCGTTGCGGACACCGTTCGGGCCCGGGAGACAGTGCGTCAGGAGGTGCGCTCGATGTCTGCCGAAGGGCGCCTGTCGGCCATTGTGCTCGGACTCCTGCCGATCATTCTTCTCGCGGTCTTCGCGGTCATCCGACCGACCTACGTGAGCACCCTGTGGACGACACCGATTGGACTGGTGCTGCTGGCCGGGTCGGGGGTCCTCATGATCATCGGCGCCATTTGGATGGCGGCCCTGGTGCGGGTGAAGGCCTAATGCCTTCGATCGCCTCAGATCCCATCGTTGCCGCCGTCCTGGTCGGACTTGCAGTGGCGACCGTACTGCTCACTCTCATCGTGCGTTCTGCGGTCCGGGCTCAGCAGCGTCAGCGGGCAGCCACCATGGCCATCGTCCAGAACTACGGAGTGTCGACAGCTACTCCAGGAGGCCGCGCCTCGGTGCGTGGGCAGTTCGTCGTGCTGCCTGCCGTCGGTCGAATACTCATAACTGGTCCCGGTCGACGTCGGATCATCCGCAATCTCGCCTACGCCGGCTTCGCCGATGAGCGTGCACTGGCGCGTATGGAGTCAGCCAAGGCCGTGGGGCTCATCCTCGGTGCGTCCCTCGGGCTCATCGCGGCCAGCCGATGGGGCGGGTGGTGGTTGATTGGGATCGTGGGAATGCCGCTCCTGGGCTACTTCCTGCCAGACATCTGGCTGCGCGGTCGAGCGCAGGAACGTGCCGAGCGGATCGGGCAGGAAATGCCGGAGGCCATGGATTTGCTCTACCTATGCGTGAACGCGGGCCAGGGACTCACCGCCGCCATGAATGAGGTGGCGAAGTCTCAGAGTGGGCCGCTGTCGGCGGAATTCGCTCGAGTCATCAAGGAGATGCAGTTGGGGATGTCGCGGCAGGACGCCTTCCGCGAGTTGCGGCGGCGCACGCAGCAGCCGGATCTGCAGAAGTTCGCGGACGCGA
>JALQUH010000197.1 GCA_023263845.1 Candidatus Nanopelagicales bacterium
ACCGGTGAGCACGGTGAGGAAGAACAACGCACGCGCAACGGCCCAGCCGCCGCGATTGCCGGCGCTGGCGGCGCGCCAGGTGTGGGCGGCGAGCTTGCCGTTGGCGCCGGCGACGATCTTGGCCACGCGCTCGACCTGCTTGAGCGGGATGCGGCACTCCTCGGCGGCGAACTCGAAGGTGTACTGCTGGTAGTCCTCGGTGAGCGCAGCCTTGAACGCATCGAAGTCGCTCGCATCGGCCTCGGGGTGGACCCGCTCCATGTAGGTCTTCCAGTTGACCCAGCGCTTGACGTAGTCCCAGTCCACGGCGTCGGTGCGCAGCAGGTACGCCGCGATCGCCAGCAGCAGCGCCGCCTCGGTGCCCGGCCACGCCGACACCCACTCGTCGGCCTTGGCCGCGGTGTTCGACAGGCGCGGGTCGACCGAGATGAGCTTGGCGCCCTCCTTGACCTGGGCCTCGATGATGCGCTGAGCGTGCGGGTTGAAGTAGTGCCCGGACTCCAGATGCGCTGAGACCAGCAGGATGACGTTGGCGTTGGCGTGGTCGGGGGAGGGCCGGTCGTAGCCACCCCACAGCGAGTAGCCGAAGCGCGCACCGCCGGAGCAGATATTGGTGTGGGTGTTGTTGCCGTCGACACCCCAGGCGAGCAGGACGCGCTCGATAAACCCGTCCTCGCCGTGGCGGCCCACGTGATACATCACCTCGTTGTTGCGCCCCTCGATGATCGCCTTGCGGATGCGGCCCGCGATGTCGTCCATGGCGTCATCCCAGGAGACGCGCTCGAACTTTGCCTCGCCGCGCTTCCCGACGCGCTTGAGCGGGTACAGGATGCGCTCGGGGTCATCGGTCTGGTTGACGGTGGCCGGGCCCTTGGCGCAGTTGCGGCCGCGGGAACCAGGGTGGGCCGGGTTGCCCTCGATCTTGACGACCTCTTTGGTCTCCTTGTCGACGTACGCGAGAAGACCACAGGCCGACTCACAGTTGAAGCACGTCGTCGGGACCAGCATGTAGTGCTTCTCGACCTTCTTGGGATGGGCCTTGGCGTCGTACATGACAACGTCATCCCAGGTCTCGACCGGCGGGTAGTTGGAGAGCGTCTCGCGGACGCGCAGACCGTAGTGCTCGGGACGGTCCTCGGCCACCGGCGACGCGGCCGGGGTGTGGGGATCGCGGGGCGGGGTCATGTGAGTCCTCCTAGGAGAGCGGGACGTCTTGGCCGGCTTCAACGAAGACCGACTCATAGATGAGTAGGGACACCTGAGCCACGAGGCCACCGAGAACCGCGAGGAGGATGGGAGCGCCGAGGGCGGATGCCAGGGCGAGGGCGAAGGTCAGAACAGACAGGCCGATGGCCCCACCCCAGAACTTCCTCTTGTAGCGACCGTGCGTGATCATGTGCGCCGACACCGCGGCGTTGCGCGTGGAGTGCTGGCCCCCGTACTCGACCGCCATGATGAGCAGGTTGGCGATGGTGGAGATGGCCAGTGCCCAGGCGAGCCAGGTCATAGCGTCGGCTCCCGGATCAACGAACACACCCACGATCAGCAGCAGACCCGAGCCGGCCATGCCGGCCTGGGCCAGCAGATGCCAGAACAGCACCGGGGACTGCCACAGGTCGCGACCCTCGGCCTGGCCGAGGAGGAACGCTGTGTAGCCGGCCGTCATGATCGCGGCGGGGATCGCCGGCCAGGCGAGCACCGTGATCACCGAGCTGTATTCGCCAATGTCGAGCAGATCGGCCGCGCCGGCAAGGAACCACAGGCCGCCGATGACGGCATACAGGCCGAGGAAGATGCCGCCGATCGCCATCCACGACGTCTTGTTGATCATCCAGGGCTTGAGCAAGAAGATGAAGCGCTTGGGCTGCTTGAGGTCCCAGATGAGGAAGATCGCCGTAATGAGCAGGAAGACCTCGGCCAGTAGCGGCGCAGCGGTCGTCACGAGCGTGGAATCGTTGCCGGTGAGCAGGATCATCAGCGCGGCGAGTAGACCGGCACCGGCGGCGACCGACTTGGTCCACAGGTAGGTCCACACGCGCCAGCCCCACGGGTGGGGGTGTGAGGTGTTGAACGTCGTCCGCGCGTTGGTGATCGGGTCGCCAGGCAGATCCGGCGCGGTCTGCAGGCGCAGGATGTCCGGTTCGGCCCAAAGGTAGGTCTGGTCCACCGGAGCGACCAGCGGCTCCAGGGCCGCCTTGTCCGCCCCGACGTAGTAGACGTTGGGGCTGGTGTTCTGCTCGGGGGCCCGGACGGTGACCGGCTCGATGCTGATGAGCTTGCGGATACCGGAGTTGGGATCGTCGAGATCACCCACCCAGATGGACTCGGTCGGACAGACCTGGACACAGGCCGGCTCGAGACCCTGGTCGATGCGGTGAGCGCAGAAGTTGCACTTCGCCGCGGTGTGGGTGTTCTCGTCGATGTAGATCGCGTCGTACGGGCAGGCCTGCATGCACATCTTGCAGCCGATGCATCGGGAGTTGTCGAAGTCGACAATGCCGTCGTCGCGGATGAAGAGCGCCTTGGTGGGGCAGCCCTTGACACATGGTGCGTCGGTGCAGTGATTGCAGCGCAGGACCGCCATCTCGCGGGTCGTGTCGGGGAACGAACCCTTCTCGACGTACTTGACCCACGTGCGGAATTGGCCTACGGGGATATCGTGCTCTGTCTTGCAGGCCACCGTGCAGGCATGACAGCCGATGCAGGTCCGCTGATCGATGGCGAATCCATAGCGCACGCGATCACTTCTTCCGAATGTAGAACTTCATGACGCCGTCGGCCTCTTCGGACTCGACGAGCTCGTTGCCGGTCTGGGTGGCCCACGCGGGGATGTCGGAGCGGGCACCGTTATCGGTGGCCTCGAGGAGCATGATTTGGCCGCTCTCGATTTCCTTGATTCCCTTCGCGGTCATGAGGACCGGCATCGGGCAACTCTGCCCCTTTGCGTCGACGATCTTTGCTACGTCAGTCATAGGAAACCTTCCGTTTAGATGAACAGACTGATGTCGGACTTGGCCATCTTCTGCAGTGCGGTTGCAGCGCCGACCGGCTCGCCGAGACCCTCGACCATCTGGTCCGGTTGGATGCCAAGGAGATCCATGGTCATCTGGCAGGGCCACAGGTTGACGCCCATGTCCTGGCACATGGCGAACAGATCCTCCGGCGGGGCGAGCTTGTTCTTCTCTGCGACCTTGCGCATCATCCACGCGCCGGATCCGCCCATGTTCAGTTTGGACAGCTTGGCCTTCTTCATGCCGGGGGCATTCATTCCGGCCAGGGCCTTGGTCATGGAGTCATAGCCAGTAATGCGGACTTCGTCCTTCACCAGCGGGAACAGGCCCCAGAAGGTGAAGAAGACGGTCACGTCCATGCCGCTGGCCGCGCCGGTGGAGGACAGGATGAACGTCGGCCAAAGTTTGTCCAGATCGCCGCTGAAGGCGATGATCGTCATGGAGTCTGGTGCGTCGGGGTCCTTATCGGCCATGAGGCCTCCTTCGTGGCAGGGGGTAGTGCTCACTTCGCGATGGACCGTACGTGGCCCGGGTCTGGCAGGACAAGAGCCGACAAGAAGAGTTTGCGAAAAGCCTTCCCTCGACCCGCGCGACATATTAGCGTCTGCGCATATCCCCGGATAGGCATCTGGCAAATCGATTCGAAAGAGGGCTCAGGAGGCGGCATGGCACGGGCGATCACCCCTGCGGAGTTGTACGTCGAGATCGATGAGGGGCGCTGTCCTTACATCCTCGATGTGCGCAATCAGGACGAGTACGCCAACTGGCAGATCGAGGGGACCAAGCCGGTCGGCATGCGAAATATCCCGATCTGGGTCGCCATGGAGGACTCCGACACGATTGCCGCCGAGATTCCCGACGACACCGTGGTGGTCTGCGCTCACGGCAATGGCAGCGGTCTGCTCATCGAGGTCCTCGAGGACGAGGGGCGCCCCGTGCGCACCCTGGAGGGAGGCACCGCCGCCTGGGCCGAACTTCTGGTGCCCCGTCCCATCGAGCACCTGCCCGCGGGCATGGTCGGATACCAAATCGCCCGACCAGCCAAGGCATGCCTGTCCTACCTTCTCGGCGTGCCAGGGGGTGACTGCGTCGTCGTCGACCCGGCCCGTTTCGCGCAGCCCTACATTGATCTCGCCGCCCAGCACGGCATGACCATCACCAACGTCATCGATACCCACATTCACGCCGATCACATCTCCGGCGGCCCGGAACTCGCCGAGAAGGTGGGCGCGACGTACCACGTGCCCCTGGAGGACACGGCCGGCGGCAGCGTCCCGTGGCCCAATGTCCCGCTCGGGGACGGCGAGATCATCGACCTCGGCGAGGTTCAGGTGGAGGCCCTGGCCATCAAGATGCCCGGTCACACTCCGGGCAGTGTTTGCGTGCACATCCCCGGTTACCTGATCCTCACCGGAGACACCGTCTTCGTCCGTGGCCTCGGTCGCCCCGATCTCACCGGCCAGGCCTCCGATCTGGCTGCGGAGCTTTTCCACACCATTCACGACCGGCTCGCCCCTCTCGACCGGTCGACCCTGGTGATGCCGGCGCACTGGACCCTGATGGAGGAGATTGGCGACGACGGCATGGTCCAGACCACGCTGGCCAAGATCTTCGAGTCCGATCTCATAACCGAGGAGGACATGGAGCGGTTCATCGACGAGATCGTCGGCACGCTCCCGGCCGCGCCGGACTTCTACGACACCATTCGGTTAGTCAACGCCGGGCAGGCAGCTACCGCCGAGGAGATCGAAACCCTAGAAATTGGCAAGAATCAGTGCGCTGCGACGACATCCATCTAATGCACCGTGAGAGAGTGATCCCATGAAGAAGAAAATTTTTGGCGCCCTGGCCGCTACCGCGGCCCTCGGCGTCACCATGTCCATGATTCCAGCCGGTGCTGCAACGGCGGCGGTTGCTCCGTGTCAGCAAATGTCAGGCACCAAGTACATCATCGGCCAGTCCACCCCTGTCTGCGGACTGGTGTGGAAGGACGCCGGTCAACCGAACATTCGCGTGCCCAATGACACGTCGCTCATTGTCTATGGCGTGGTCTACGCCGATGGCATTTTTGCGGATCGGGCCGGCAAGGTCTACAAGATCAGCGCGACCGAATCCAGCAAGTGGCTGGGTGTGCCCAGTGGAGTGCGCGCCCAGACCATCGTGAAGGGCGAGATCAAGGGTGGCCAGATCACTCGGACGTTCCCCTACACGTTCGTCAACGACGACGCCCTTGTCGACTGGTTCGCGGGCCAGGCCTTCACCGGGCGCTTTGCCAACGGCAACAAGTCCAAGCAGGTGTGGACCCGCATCAATTGGTCCCCCAAGGGCAAGGTCGACGGCAACATCACCGGCGCCATCGCCAATTGGGACATCAACATCAAGGACGGCAGCACCTGCCGCGAAGCGGTCGATCAGCAGTACCCGTCGGACATGAAGAAGACGCTGGGCGGCAAGAAGATCTTCCTTAATTGGCAGTCCACCCAGTACGTGGGCGGGCAGTCCTACTTCACCATGAAGACGCAGGCTGGCGTGAACTTCACCCGAAACGCTCCGTCCCTGGCCAAGTTGGTCAACGGCCCGACGTGGAATCCTTTCAAGGATGGGAAGTGGAACTTCACGGCGAAGAATTCCCCGACCAACTTCTCGAAATTCAACGTCGTCGATATCTCCAAGCGCGTTGACACCCAGAAGTGCAAGCTCTAGGAGTAGTGAACTAACCGATGGACCGTGAGACGGCGCTGGAGATCCACGATCTGCATGCACGACTGTGCAAGGCGATCGCGGATCCCAAGCGTCTTCTCATCATCAACGAATTGCGTAATGGTCCCCTGACGGTCGGCGATCTGGCCGAGGCGCTGGAGATTGGGCAGTCCAACTGCTCCCAGCACCTCGCCATCCTCCGCGAACGCGGAGTGGTCGAGGCCGACCGTCAGGGGCCGCACGTGCTGTACTCCCTGCGCAGCGAGAAGGTCCTGCACGCCATCGACCTCCTGCGCGAGTTCATGGCCGAGGATCTCGGCACGCGTAGCCGCCTCGGCAAGGCCGCTGTCAGAGCCCCCCAGGCGATGTCGCGCCGCTAGATCCGAGCGCGCCGAATATTGGCCGCGTGGAGTTCGGCCATCCCGGGCAGCCCCTGACGTGGATCGTCGCTCGCGCCGTATCTGTCCAGATCATCCAGATAGCGCCGGTCGGCGTCTAGGCGAGACATCGGGTCGGTCGACGGTGTGCCGTGGCCCGGCACCACCACAGTGGACCGCGCCACCACGTCGGCGATGTGGTCCAGGCCCATGCGATACGTCGTCAGGTCAGTGTCGTCGTCGGCGGGCATCGGGAGTTCGACGTCGCTGAGCATGTCGCCGGCCAGGAGTACGCCAGCATCGGGAATCTCAGCCGCCAGGTGGGCTGGCGCGTGGGCGTCATGCTCGTGCAGCCGGATCTCACGGCCGGACCACGGCAGCGCAGCAGGAGCAGGGCGTGGTTCTTCCGGGAGCGGGGTGAGGTGGCCAGCGAGGTCGAGAAGTTCGGAGGAGAGATCACCGACCAGTGGCTGCAGTAGTGCGTCGCGGTGCTCGCGCCATTGCTGCGCCGACCACGCGCTGGCCCACCGGGGCACATCGGGCAGGTCGGGGTGCCACAGGACGTGGTCGTAGTGCAGGTGCGTGGACAGTCCAGCGGCGCACCGCACGCCGAGATGCGAAAGGTTGGCCGCGAGGCCACCGAGCTCATCGGCATCCCATGCTGGGTCAACCACCAGCGCGCTGCCTCCACTGACCACGAGCGTAGAGGTCGTCGCATAGTGACGGGAGGTGGCGACGTAGACGCCACGGGCCACCTCGGCAACATCACGGCGCACGGCGTACCTCCCTGGGCGACTCGATCCTGCCAGACGCCGGCAGGTCAGCCGGTCAGCCCGGCCAACGTGACGACGCGATCAGAGATCGCGTCAGCTTCGCTGCGGTCGTGCGTGACATGAATCGCGGGAACGCCCGTCGAGGTCAGCAGCGAGCGCACCTCGCGGACCAGTCGCTCGCGCAGGTCAGTGTCGAGTGCGCCGAAGGGTTCGTCGAGGAGCAGCAGGCGCGGCTCGGTGGCCAACGCCCGCGCGAGGGCTACGCGCTGGGCCTCGCCACCGGACAGCGTCGAAGGATCACGCCGCTGGAATCCGCTCAGTCCGACGAGTGCGAGCAGGTGTGCGACGCGATCGTCATCGCGCGCCTTCATCCCGAAACCGACGTTCGCCCCGACGTCACGATGCGGGAAGAGCAGCGGGTCTTGGAAGACCAGGCCGAAGCCCCTGCGGTAGGCGGGGATGTCGAGGACGCTCGCGCCCCCCCAACGGATGTCACCGGACTCGGGGCGCTGAACGCCGGCGATACAGCGCAGCAGGGTTGACTTGCCCGAGCCGCTCGGGCCCAGAAGTGCAACGACCTCTCCGGCCCCGACGGTGAGATTGACGTGGTCGAGCAGCACCTGGCCCTCGTAGTCGATCCTCAGGTCGGAGACTTCGAGCACGGTCACCACCCCCCGCCACGTCGGGGTCGGATCCGCTCTGCCACGGACACGATGATGACGGTGAGGAGGAGCAGCAGGACAGCGAGGGCCGTGGCGACGCCGATGTTGGCTTCACCGGGCCGACCCAGCAGCCTCACGATCTGCACGGGTGCCGTGGGTGTCTCCAAGCGCACGAGGAACGCCGTCGCACCAAATTCCCCGAGCGAGACCGCCGCGGCGAATGCTGCCCCTACAGCGGTAGCGCGCACGGCGATCGGCCCCTCGGCAGCCCACCACGCGCGGAGGGGTCCAGCACCCAGGGTCGCGGCAACCTGGCGCATGCGCGGGTCGGTCGAGCGCAATACGGGCAAGAGGACACGCACGACGATGGGCAGGGCCACGAGTGCCTGACCGAGCGGCACGAGCGCCGTCCACCCGCGCAGGTCGATCGGTCCGCGGACCGACAGCAGCAGCAGCCCGAGCCCTACCGTGACCGCCGACACTCCGAGGGGCAGCATGACCGCTCCATCAAGCCAGCGGCCGCGGCGACGCGCCGCCAGGATGCCCGCCGTGGCGATGACGCCGAGGACCACGGCGATCACCGTGGCCAGGCCGGCGTACTCCAGTGATCGGGCCAGAGTGGAGAGGGCCGAAACGGATCGGGTGGTGCCCTCGGTCGGGGAGACGGCTTCGGCGTACCAGGCGAATCCCCAACCATCGTACACGCGCAGCGAACGCATCACGAGGCTGAGCATGGGTACGGCGACCGCGACGGCCAGCACGACGACGTAACCCGCGGCGACGCGCTCGATGGGGGATTGGGGCAGTCGCCGGATCATCTCGTCGTCGCCGAGACGCTGACGTACGGCGAGACGGTCGGACATGATCGACGACACCACGATCGCTGCCGCCACGATGACGAACTGCACGAGGGCCAGCACGGCGGCGCCGGTGAGATCGAGGCGCTGCATGGCGCGCGTGTAGATATCGACCTCGATCGTGGGCAGCGCCGGATCGCCAAGGACGAGCACCACGCCGAATGAGGTGAACGTGAACAGCAGAACCAGGATCGCTGCGGCGGAGATGGCTGGGGCGAGCAACGGCAGCGTGATACGCCAGAAGGTGGTGAACGGATTCAGCCCGAGCGAAGCGCCGACCTGCTCCAGTCGAGGATCAAGGTGACCCCACAGGCTCCCGATGACGCGGATGGACAGGCCGACGTTGAAGAAGATTTGCGCGACGACGATGGCGGCTGTTGTTCCGGGGAAGGGCAGCAATTCGCGGAAGGCCAGGCCCACGACAACCGTAGGAAGAATGAAGGGGATGGTGAGGATGGCGAGCCACATTCGACGACCGGGCACGCGAAGCCGATAGAGCGCATAGGCGGCGGGCATTGCCAAGGCGAGTGAGCCGATCGTGCTGAGGGCGGCCTGGAACGTCGTGTACCCGATGACGCGCCAGGTCGATGGTGCGGTGAGGACGGGCACAGCGTCTGGGCCCCAGCCGACGGCCACGACCATGGCGACCGGAAGCAGGACGAGCACGGCGACGAGCGCCAATGGCAGTACCGCCCAC
>JALQUH010000006.1 GCA_023263845.1 Candidatus Nanopelagicales bacterium
GGGTCGTCTCATCGCAAGGGTCAGCGTCAAAGACGGCGGGCAGCAACAACAAGGGGTGCCGGGGCCTCTGTGGACAACAGGGGCCCCTGACGTGGGAGGGTCGCTCGTCACGAGGACCTGCGCTCGCTATGAGCCGGGCAGACTCCACGACACCCGGTGGTACGGCGACGGGCCGTGTCGCCGTATGGCTTCCATGTGCTCGGGCGCTGCATATCCCTTGTTCTCCGCCCAGCCGTATTCCGGATGGTCGACAGACAATCGCGCCATCACCTCATCGCGAGCGGTCTTGGCCAGAATGCTCGCCGCGGCCACCCCCGAGCACCGCAGATCGGCCTTCACTCGCGTCACGACCGGAGGCACGTTGACCAGCACCACTTCGTCATCGAAGAGCGACGCCTGCTCCGCAGGGGTGAGGTAGTCGTGGTTGCCGTCGAGCAGCACGGTGCCGGGCAGAGTCGGCAACGCGGCAAGTGCTCGATGGCCCGCCAAACGGAGTGCTGCAATGATCCCGATGTCGTCGATCTCGCCAGCCGATGCCATCCCGACGGCCCAGGCGGCCGCCCAACGGCGAATCTGGGGAGCCAGTACCTCTCGGCGTTCTTGGCTCAACAACTTGCTGTCGCGTATTCCTTGCGGCGCCGTCTTGGTCTCGGTGGTGACAACGACGACCCCAACGCTGACCGGGCCGCTCAGGGCGCCGCGCCCTGCTTCATCCGCACAGGCCAATGATTCGAGACCGGTGGAACGCATGAGCTCGCGCTCAAGGCGCAATGTGGGGGCGGAGATCCGCTGCGTGCTCACAGTCCATCAATGAAAGTCGGCGGCCACAGGCTGATGAGCACCCGGCCGGTGACATCATCCAGCGACACGGTCCCGGCCTCAGCGTCTAGGAATGAGCGGCTGTCGATCGCGGTCGACCGGGCATCCCCGAGGACGAAAATGCGTCCCTGCGGCACGCGAATGTCGAAGGACACCTGATCGGTAGGCCCGGCAAGCAAGGGCTCATCAAGCGGCTGGCCGTTGACCTTGATTCGACCAGAGTTATCGCAGCACTCGACTCGGTCACCCGACATGCCGATGACACGGCCGATGCCGTGACTTCCCGGGGCCGGGGAGGCAAACCCCAGCACGCTGAGCATTCGCATACCCGGTGAGGGTTCCGCGGCCGGACCGTCGTACCAGTTGCCGGTGTCCTCGAAGACGACAACATCGCCGTGGCCGACACCGCCGGTGAGTGGGTACGCCGTCACGAGCACGCGCTGCCCCGCTGCGAGCGTCGGCTCCATTGAGTCATTCGGGATGTACGTCGTGCTGCCGATGGTCAGCCGGACGAGGAGCAGGGCCAGCAGGGCCAGGCCACCGACGATGGCGAGTTCGCGGACGATCCGAACCGGCCAGGGCTTCTTCGGCACGGCTGCGGCGTGTCGGCCGGAGCCGCCTCGTCGGGGCGGGCTCTGCGCAGCCGAGATCACCGGGATCGGCTGAGTGTCTCCGTCGCGCAGCGAAGGGCCGGGGCTCGTCGTCGTCACGGGTTCGAGTCGACGAGCGCTGGTTGCTCGAAGGTTGCAGGAATCTCCAGGAACTGTGCCTGGCTGAACGGCCAAACGACGGCAAACGCGCGGCCAATGACGTGATCAACCGGCACGAAACCGCCCCCGGGCTCGCCCATGTGCGCTCGGGAGTCCGCCGACGCGGAGCGATGGTCACCCATGACCCATAGTTTGCCCTCCGGGACAAGCACATCGAAGCTTTGCTTGCTCGGCGGGTTGTTGCGGTACAGGTAGTCCCGCTCGTCGAGAGGCACGCCGTTGACGGTGATCCGGTCCTGCGCGTCGCAGCAGACGACGCGATCTCCCCCCACGCCGATAACTCGCTTGATGAAGTCGGTGTCGCGCGGTGGAGCGAGGCCCACGATGTCACCGAGCAGGCGCGTCACCCGCTCAAGAGGCATGACGTCGGGTTCGACGACCGGTCCGGAAATGAAGGAACCGGTGCCATCGAAGACAACGATGTCGCCCCGCTCGATGGGCCGCACGTGATAGACGACCTTGTTGACCAGCACACGGTCACCCACCTGCAGCGTGTCCTCCATCGAACCCGACGGGATGTAAAACGCCTGAACGAGAAATGTCTTGACGAGGAAGGCGACGAAGAACGCCCCGAGGATGAGCAGGGGGAACTCCAACCAGGCCGGGACACGCGCGCGCGAAGAATCGCGCTGGTCGTTGACCACGGCATCCATCGGCACCTCCGCAGGATCGGACGAGTTGTCCGACGACGGGGTTCCACGCGATTCCTCGGGTGGGTTCATGGCGGGGAGGCGCTACAGGAGTTACTGACCCTCGACCGGGGTGGTCTCGCGCAGCTCCTTGATCTTGGCCGCCTTACCGCGCAGACCACGCAGGTAGTACAGCTTCGCGCGACGGACGTCGCCTCGGGAGACGACCTCGATCTTCTCCACGATAGGTGTGTGGAGCGGGAAGGTGCGCTCGACGCCGGTGCCGTACGACACCTTGCGGACGCTGAAGGTCTCACGCACGCCAGAACCCTGGCGGCCAATGACCACACCCTGGAAGACCTGAACACGAGTCTTGTTGCCTTCGACAACCTTCACGTGAACCTTGACGGTGTCACCAGGTCGGAAGTCTGGGATATCGGACTTGATGGATAGGGCATCGAGTTCGTCGAGCTTTTGCATCGTGCGTCATCGCTTCCTGTCGGCGCCACAGGTCGCCCACATATGGGTGGGGTGTATCTGCCGGAGATCCGGACTGCCCCGAAGACGACCCCCTGTGGCGGGTCCGTCACGGCCGCGCGGGCCGGGAACAGCCCCACGAGTCTGCCACACCGGGAGCCGACCGGGCGAATCGCCTCAGTCCCCCGGCAGGAGGTCCGGTCGTACGTCCTCGGTCCGCGCCCGGGCCTGCTCCCGGCGCCACGCGGCGATCCGTCCGTGGTCACCGGAAAGCAACACCGGCGGTACTTCGCGATCCCGCCAGACCGGCGGCCGGGTATACACCGGCCCCTCAAGGAGACCCGCCATCTCGCCCGGCGCGAAGGAGTCGTCGACCGCACTTTGGGCGTTACCGAGGACGCCGGGGAGCAACCTCGCCACGGCCTCGATCATGGCCAGCGCCGCGACCTCTCCTCCGGCGAGCACATAGTCGCCGAGTGAGACCGGCAGCACCTCTGCGCGCTCGGCATACTCCTCAAGCACTCGTGCGTCGATCCCCTCATACCGACCGCAGGCAATGATCAGCCCCGGCCGGCCGGACCAGTCCGCCGCAGTTTCCTGCGTGAACGGCACGCCGCTCGGAGTGGGCACGACTAGGACGGGGTCGGAGTGGTGCACCAGGATGGCATCGAGAGCGTCACCCCACGGTTCTGGTCGCATGACCATGCCGGGACCGCCGCCGTAGGGCTCATCATCAACGGTGCGGTGTCGGTCACGGGTGTGCTCGCGAAGATCGTGGACGTGCACGTCGAGCAGCCCCTCCTCGCGAGCCTTGCCCACCAGTGACAAGGACAGGGGCTCCAGGTACGCCGGAAAGATCGTGATCACGTCGATGCGCATGGCGACCTACTATTCGTCCGGATCCAACAGGCCCGGCGGGGCGTCGACGATGATGCGATGTCCGTCAAGATCGACCGTGGGCACGATCTCGGCAACGAACGGGATCAGGACCTCACGGCCGTCAACATGCTGCACAGCGAGCAGGTCCTGCGCGGGGAGGTGAATGACCTCAGCAACCTCACCGATGGTTGCTCCATCGGCAATGACGGCCAGCCCGACGAGCTGGTCGTCATAGAACTCCTCGGGATCCTCGGGACGTTCGTCGGCATCGCGGTCTACCTCGAGCAACGTCCCGGTCAGCGCTTCGGCCGCGGTGCGGTCATCGACGCCTTCGAATCGCATGGCGATGCGCTTGCCATGAACTCTTTCGGTGGCAATCACGAGTTCCCTGTTGCCCGCGAGCACGTGGCAGCCTGACGCCAAGCGGCGCCCGGGCTCGTCCGTCAGTACGTCGATGAGCAGTTCGCCCTTTATCCCCAGCGCGCGGCCGATGCGCGCGACAGCGACGCGCACCGTGAATCAGCGCTCGTCGGCGTCGAGGAAGTCGATGCGCACGTGCCGGTCCGGCGAGATCGCTGTGACCACGGTGCGCAGCGCGGTCGCCGTACGGCCGGATCGGCCGATGACTCGACCCATGTCCTCGGGGTGCACACGGACCTCGAGGGATCGACCACGACGACCCGAGCGCGTGCGAACGTCAACGTCGTCAGGATGATCGACGATGCCACGCACCAGGTGCCCGAGAGCGTCCTCGAGCACGTCAGGCCCCGGACTCTTCGGCGGCCTCGACGGCCTCGGCGACAGCCTCATCGGCCACGGCACCAGCGGCGTCGGCAACCTCGTCGGCAGCCTCGGCGGCGGCAACAGCGGCCTCAGCCTCGGTCGCGCTCACCTCTCCGGCGTTGGCCTCGGCGATCTCGACGACGGCCTCGGCCTCGGCGACGACCGCCTCTTCCGCAGCAGCGACGGCAACAGTCTCGGCGACAGCAGCGTCGGCAACCTTGGCGGCGACCTTCTTGGTCGGAGTCTTGGGCTCGTCCGCGGCTTCCTTCACGGCAGCCTCGTAGGCGGCAACGCGAGACTCTTTCGCAGCGGCCACCTCAAGGGTGCCCTCGGCGCCCGGCAGGCCCTTGAACTTCTGCCAGTCACCGGTGATCTTCAGCAGTACGAGCACAGCCTCCGTTGGCTGAGCGCCGACAGTGAGCCAGTGCTGGGCGCGATCGGAGTCGATCTCGATCAGGCTCGGGTTCTGCATCGGCTGGTAGATGCCGATCTCCTCAATGGCTCGACCATCACGCTTGGTGCGCGAGTCGGCAACGATGACGCGGTACTGCGGGGCGTGGATCTTGCCCACGCGCTTCAACTTGATCTTGACGGCCACGGCCGGCACTGCTCCATTCGATACGACCACCCTCGCAGGTGGTGATGGTGGGGGTCAGGCGCCACGTGGGGTGCGGCGACCATCTTCCCGGCGGGTGCTGCGCCACGGGTGAGAGGGTCCGCGGGCGGCACGGCCCACATAGTCTGCCAGAGAGCCCCCCGCGGGGGCGAACCGCCCATACCCCCGGTTGCCTTTGGACCGCAGCGGTGATCTCCTCGGCGACAAAACCCACCGTCGAGGTCACAGTCCGCGGTGGGTCACCCGCCGAGGAGCTTCTTGACGTCGTCGGGCAATTCGAAGTCCTCAGCGGTCTGCGGCGTCGCAGGGGTCTCGGACGCACGCTGGACGGCGAGTTGCTCTTCCTGGGCCCGCTTGGCCGGGTTGCCGCTCCGGCCCTTCTTGGCCTTGGCGGGAGTGCGCCCCGACCGGCCCTTGGACTTCTTGCCACCACCGCCCATGCCCGGCATACCCGGCATCCCCGGCATCCCCGGCATGCCGCCGCCCTTGCCCATCTGACGCATCATCTTCTGCGCTTCCCCGAAGCGTTCGATGAGACCGTTCACGTCGCTCACCTGGGTGCCCGAGCCGCGGGCGCTACGCGCGCGCCGGGAGGCGTTCAGGATCTTCGG
>JALQUH010000036.1 GCA_023263845.1 Candidatus Nanopelagicales bacterium
GGCGATTCACCACCTCAACTCGCTGGCGAACAAGGCCGAGGTCGTGCCGGTCGGTTAGGGCCTTGCCGCACCGACACCGGCTCGATCGACGGGCCTACTTGGAGTGGTTGATGAACGGCGGGATCACGTACGTCGTATCCAGTCCGTCCGGTGCACACTCCGGGGTCGAAGCCGGGCACGGCAGGATCGACGGCGGCTCATCACCCGGCTGCGCGTAGTACATGCGCAGGATCGGCTGAATGAGCGACGTCACACTGGGCGCGTCCGGGTAGATCCCCTGCAGATACTCCTGCGAGGGCGTGGGGATCCAGTTCGTCGCCGGTACGCCGTCGGGCAGACTCGGAGACATCCAGATCGTGTAGGAGCCGTCCTCATTCGCCACGAGTCCTGGAAGACCCTTGGCCGCCGACTCCAGCTGCAGTGATCCCAGCTGCGAGACCGGTTGCACGATGCCGTACGTCAACGGATCTTTGTCACGCTGCTCGACGGTGAGCGCGACAGTCACACACGCCTTGCCACTGTTCGAGCAGGTGTCCGCCGCCCCGGCCGGCTTCTGGATCGGCGTTCCGTTTTCCGACAATTGCTGCTGCCAGTACGTCGAGATCGGGTAGGTGTAGGTCGTCTCCAGAACTCCGGGGAACGTCCCGGGCGCGTTCACGATCGGGTCGGCCGCGATGTAGTAGGACGTCAGCGGCTCAAGACCAAAGTCTCCGGCGTTGTCCCCGAACATGATCGCCGTGCTCGGCCGGAGTGGGCCGACATCAGAGGCCAGCGTCGTGATCGTGTTCTTTGCCGTGTTGATGTCGATCACCGGCGACTCGGCGCGGGAGTACGCCGTGTTGAGCACGCTCGCCTGGGAGATGAACGGCGCTGCGGCCTCGGAGAAGTCCGGCTGGTAGAGCGTGAGAGACCAGAAGCCCAACAGGTTGCCGTCTGCGTCCTCGGCCATGGGGGGCAGGATCCCATCGGCTGGCACACCTTCGGAGCCGTCCGGCACTGTGAAGGTGATGGAGTAGGCGTCATCGCCGTCCATGAAAGACGTTCCGCCGTCTTCGCGCAGAATGGTCGAGTAGAAACCATCGGTCGGCAGGTTCGGGAAGCCGCCGGCATAGATGGCCGTCGCCCGGCCTAGGTAGCCGATCTTGGTATTGGCATAGGTGCCGAACTCGTCATCACGATTGATGTAGAGCCAATAGTTGGTCTCGGGTGTCGTCGCCTTAAGCAGGCGAGCCTTGGCGGCGGTGAGACCGTCCTCAAAGCCCTTCTGCATCGCCGCGAGTTCGTCGTCTCCCCAGCTATCAGGCACGGTGAAACCGTTGACGGTCAGACCGATGGACTTGAACGACTTGAGGGTCTTCCACTGGCCCGCGGAGGGTGAGAAATAGGTGCCGTCGAAGCCGGGCTGCGGCTGCACGTACGACGGCAGATCCGCCGCGGTGGTGCCGCCGATGCCGGTGCGCTTTGTCGGCAGGCCGTTGAGCTTCAGGGCGATCCCGACCTGCGTGAAGTAGTCGACGGCATCCGTCGGCACATTGCGCCACTTCTCGGCCTGCTTCTGCTTCTTGGCCGAGGCCGGGCAGATGTTGTAGGCGCACTCACCGGTCGGATAGACCGGGGCGTAGCCGTTGGCCTTGAACTCAGCGAGGGTGTTCATCGCGTACTTCTTGGCGACGTTCTCGAATGAGTTGGCAAAACTGCGCGGGTCGGACGGCGGAGCATTCGGATCGCCAAGGACGCGCACGAGAATCTCCCCGCGATTTGTGCCCAGTGAAATGACGGGGAAGGTGATCCCGCCCATGGTGACGCTGGTCCTATCCGCGTACTCCGACTCCGGGCCGACCACGAGGAAGTGGGTCATCTCATCCGACGGCGTCGTCCTGGTGCCGGGGTCGGCAACGGTGTTCACGAAGGCATCCAGTACCTGGAACATCTGAAAGGTGCCATTACTCGGCGGCACGGTGTAGACGAGGTCGGTCTGCTTGAGCGAGAGCGACGAATTGAGGTAGATGACCGAGGCGTTGCCCGCATTGGTCGACGCGTTGTTCCACTGCGCGGCGTACGGCGAATAGGCGATGGTGTTGTACGGCGCGGTGATGAGCTTGTTGTAGCGATTGAATCGATAGACGAACTCCGGCGCAAGACCCCAGATCGCCGCTTCCGCGGACGTCTTCCGAATGTCGGAGAGGCGCTGCGCCTGAGCCGACTCCGCACTCGCCGCGGGCAGCGGCGCTACCGCGGCCCCAATAATGAGTGCGCCCGCAGCGCCCACGGCCGCGAGAGAAAAACGGATCCGCCTGGTCCGCGTTGGCATTGGCATGTGTCTACCCCTCGTCACGCCCTTGGCGCATAGGTGTCATCGGCCGCTCATTCGGCCGTCACCAGCAGACCGCGCGCCGCCAGGGGGCATCTACCGTGCTGGCACCATCGACTCTGGGACGAGACCGTGAGTCGCTCGACTAACCCCGCCCACCGCAACACGCTCGAGGGCGTTAAGCAAGGATGGTCCCGTGGTCGCGGACCCGAAATCTCCCCGCCGGCGCTTCCGCTTGACCTTAAGCCAGCGCGTTCCCTTGACCATCGCGCTCGTTCTCTCCCTTTCCGGCCTCGCCTACACCGCCGTGGCTGTGAACGCAGTGACGAGAGCACTCACTGCCCAGTCCGAACAAGAAGTCAGCAATGTGCATGCCGCCATCGATGCCCTCGTACAAACCGAATACAACGACATCGTGGCCTACAGAAATGACGCCTTGGAGAAGCGCAAGCAAAGTTTGCGGGACATCGCCGCCCCCATCGCGGCCTCCCTCGATGAGTTCGCCGCAGCCGCCGAGAGCGGTGAACTCACCACCGCGCAGGCGCAGGCCCGCTCCCTGGACATGGTGAAGCGCGTGCGATTTGGGAACGATGACTACTTCTTTGTCTACGACCTCGACCTCAACGCAATCGGCCACCCCGACGATCGCATCCAGGGACGCAACCTCTCAGACATGCAGGACGCCGACGGAAGGTACCTGGTACGCGAAGCGCGTGACCTTGTGCTGACGCAAGGCAGTGGCTACCTGGAGTATCGCTGGGAGAGGCTGGATGGAGCACTGCCCTCACCCAAGATCGGCTACATGTTCCTCTACGAACCGTGGGATTGGCTCGTCGGGACAGGTGTGTACGTGGATGATGTGGACGCCGAAGTTCAGCAGAGACTCACGGCCATCGAATCTGGGTTGCAGCAGACCTTTGCCGATCTCACCTTTGCTGGGGATGGGTTTTTCTTGGTCCTCGACCGCGCCGGCGATGTTGTCGCGAGTGGCTCACCGGCGGTGTCCGCCGCGGCGCAGACGGCAGCGGGGCAACAGGCGATCGCCTCGATCCTCGCCACCGCACCGACCCAGACAGGGGTTGAGCTCACGACGACTATTCAGGCCCCCTGGAGCCCTGATGGTGATGACGCCTGGCGTGTACAAACGTCAACAACCGGTGGCGACTTGGACTGGGTACTCGTCTCCGCGGTGAACGAAAGGAAGTTGGCGGCACCCGCGCGGGCGCTCGCTATCGGGATGGCCCTCACCGCGGTCCTGGTTATCCTCGTGGGGCTGACCCTCGGGGTGCTACTGAGCCGCCGCATCACCAAACCCGTCGATTCGATCGCGCGTGCGGCCACCTCACTGGCCGACGGCACCTTCGATCCAGCGGCGTTGGACACCGCCGCACAACGAAAGGACGAACTCGGCGATCTCGCTCGCACCGTCCGGACGATGGGCATCGAAATCGTCGAGCGTGAGCGTCGTCTGCAAGAGCAGGTCCAACAGCTGTCCGTGCAGATCGATCGGGCGAAGGTGGCTGCGGAAGTCCAGGAGATCACTGAGAGCGACTACTTCCAACGGCTCAAGTCTCGGTCCCGTGAACTTCGGGATCGAGATGACTGACGCTCGTGACCGGCTGGAGCGCCCCATCTTCATTGTGGGGTCGCCGCGTTCGGGCACGACCTTGCTTCAGAATGTGCTGTCTCGCGAACCCAGCCTTTTCAAGCTCGGGCGCGAAAGCAGATTCCTCTGGCACCGCCTGGGCGGGCAGGAGGTAACCGGATCGTTTCCCGGTGCTGACGCGGTCGCAGCCGAGTACGTGGCAGAGGCATACCGGGGGGAGCGAGCCTGGCGCGCCGATGAGCAGCGACGATGGGCAGTTCGCTGCACCAGCCAGGGAATCCCTGCCCAATACCTCGATCTCCCCCATGAACTTGTCGAGGAACTTGGCACCGAGGCTGTGGGTCCCTTCGCCGACTCAATGCAGAGCGAAACCGCGCCCTTTACGCTGCCACCCCTCGATCCAGTGTGGGCCGCGGACATTGAGGGTCCGGTACGGCTGGTCGACAAGGACACCGGACACTGCTGGCGGATCCCTGAGCTATCGGCGGGGTTCCCTGACGCGCAGTTCATCTTGATCGTGCGTGATCCCGAAGATGCCATGCGCAGCCTCATGGCCGGCTGGCGGCATCCCACCTGGTTCTTCACCTATCGCCTGGACACACCGCTGAATATCGCTGGCTACAGCGACTTTGCACCCTGGGGGCAGCGATGGTGGAACTTCAACCTGTTTCCGGGTTGGGAGTCGCTCGTAAGCGCGCCCCTTGAAGAAGTGGTCGATGCGCAGTGGTGTGCTGCCGTTACCCCCATCATCGAGCACGGCGTGCGACTCATCGAGCAAGGAAGGGCCCTCGTGACGACCTACAAGAGTCTGGTCAGCGAAACCCGAGCAACGCTGGGCGCCATAGCGGAGTTCGCGGATCTTGACGCAAGTTCCCTCAGGGCCGAGGACCTTGACCGGGCATATATGTCGATGAGCTCCTCGACCTTCGATCCGGGCAGCAGTGACCTCCGGCAACGTGCCGATCGGGCACGCGAACTCTTGGACCCCCTGTCGACATTTCTCCCGGCTGGGCGCGCCTGACCGAGTTCTGGCCCTCCCCGTTACAGAGCGTCGAGTATGCGAGCCATGGACGCTCGTGAACGCGCCCGCGACTGAAGGGCGCCCGTCACGCGATCGCGGTCCGCGATCACGTAGTCGAGCAACTCCCTGCCGAACTCCGAGACGACGAAAATCGTCTCAGGGTCTTGTTCGCTCAGGTTCACTCCGAGGACAAGTTC
>JALQUH010000081.1 GCA_023263845.1 Candidatus Nanopelagicales bacterium
TCAGTCCGTGTGCACCCTCGTCACGCAGGCCTCGCCGGAGGTCACCGCGAGCACGGGCGCGTTCGCGTCGGGGGCCACGGTGACGGTCAGGCCCCTGAAGAAGGGAACGTGCACGATCACCGCGACTCGGGCAGCAGCGACGAGCGGAGGCGTGGTCTACGCAGCGGCATCGGACGTCCCCTACGCGTTCTCGATCCTCGGCATTCCGCAGGCCATTGCCTTCGTCAACCCGCCTAATGAGACGTTCAATTGGGGCAAGACCGTCACGATCAGTCCGGTCGTCAACGCAGACGACTCAACGTCTCGAGATCCCGTGGTCGCCTCCCTGACGACATCGGTTTGCGCCGCGACGGGGCCGTCAGCCGGAATTTGGACGATCACATTCCTGTCGGAAGGGACATGCCAACTACGGGCATCACACAACGGCGACGACACCTACAGCGCCGCCGCAACCGTCTCGCGCAGTTTCAGTATCACCAACGATCCCTTCCGAGACACCGGAAGTGACATCGTCGACGTTCCCACTGGACAAGCGCTCTACCTCCTCGAGAACGGCACGACAATCCCCACACCAGTGCATGTGACCAACGACGGGCAAGGCATCATCGCCGGCAAGGGCAGACTTGCCCTCGCGGAGGGCGTCGATGACTCGACCGGAATCATCGATATGGGGCTGCGTGCGGGTGAGTCCGGGGCTGCCCGGGTGGATCCGGTGACCAGTAAGTTGATTTTCGTCGCCGGTCGTCTCGGCCAGGTGTCAGGCACCGGCTTTAAGCCCAACTCCCTGGTGGAGATCTGGATCTTCTCAACGCCGCTCTTCCTGGGCTACGCGAACGTCGACGGTAACGGCGACTTCGTCGAACTCTTCACGGTTCCCGCATCCCTTGCTGAAGGTGATCACACCATTCAAGCTGAGGGCCTCACCTATCTCGACACCTATAAGGCTGTCAGCGCCGGTGTCCAGGTGGAGGTCCCCTCAAGTCCCCCCGGGGGCGGGGGCGGCGGTGGAAGCGAGCCCTCGCGCCCGAGCGCACCACGTGATGTCGTCGCCTCTTGGGTGGAAAAGGGCTTGGCTCACATTGAGTGGACAGGTGGTTCCGCCTCCGGAGCCTTCCCCGTCACCGACTACCGGGTCTCGGCATCTCCGGGCACGGGGTCGTGTCTGGCGAAAGCGCCGCAGCGGTCCTGTCAGATCGACGGCCTAGAACCTGACGTGACGTATGTCTTTGAGGTCCAGGCGTTGAATGGCGCCGGCTGGAGCCAGCCAAGTTTGCCCAGCAACCCCATCTCCTACAGCAATTCGGACACTCCAGAGGGTCCCGATGAAGGGACCGGCGGAGGAGAACCAGGCGACGGCACTATCGATTGCTCAGCGGGCCCAACCTTGCTCATCACAGGCTCACGGCCCAGCCCCCGCAAACTCATCGCCACGGGCCGAGCCACCTGCATACCCGCAGGGACGATGATCTACCCGTGGCGGCGCGTCATCGGCAACGGCGTGGATATGCGTGACTACACGGTGGGTAAAGGCTTGAGGGTGCTGGACGTCCAGCAGGAGTTCCAATGGAAGCGAGTCATCCAGCAGAACCGCAACATCCGCTTCTTCTTCGTTGCCGGGGACATCCGCTCCAACGTGCTTGCCTTCAAGCCCAACGGCAAGGCCTGGAGGGGGTAACCAAGAGTTCGGAGCATTGCCCTCTGGTCGCCTAGGCGCTCAAGTGGGTCATCGCGGATCCGAAAACACCACCCAAGGATCCGCGACAGCAAGCGGTGCGGTCTGTGACAAAGACCGTGGGGCCGACCCCCTTCAGGGCGCTGACGCATGCGGTGGGTTGTCTGCTCCAAAACCGCTGGAATATCCACTCAACCCGCCTCGTCGGCGAACGGAACGCAGTGCATAGGGCCCAGGGTCAGTGGCGCGCAGCGTTGAAGGCGAGCCACCCGAGTTAATCCGACTCGGATGCGGCGTAGTACCCGGCAGAGCACCAACTGTGGAGGGGCAGCCCCGGGCTGCCCCTCCACAGCGCTTCTCGCCGCGACTCTTCTACTCCCCAGACCAACTGTTCTCTACTCCCGGTGACAGCGGTCCGCGGAGTAGAAAAGCT
>JALQUH010000111.1 GCA_023263845.1 Candidatus Nanopelagicales bacterium
TCGCGGTGCAGAGCACCGCTACCGGCCGATCGAGGCGCAGGAGTGGGTCCTGCGGCATACCGGCCCGAGCGACGCAGACATGGGCGCCACCAACACCGGTCGTGCTGACGATCCCTGGCCCGACATCTTCTCGACGCCCTCGGCCTAGCCGCCGACGAGGCCTTGCGCGACGTGCTGGGGCATGGGCTCATGTCGAGAGTATTGGCGGGTGAATGACGCGGTGCCGTGCGCGAGACTGCGCAGGTCAATGGCGTATCGGGTCAGTTCGAGGCCGGGTACGTCGGCGAGGATCTTCGTCCGACCTGCGCCCGCTCCCTCGCTGCCGGTGACACGTCCACGGCGACCTGACAGGTCGGACATCACCGCCCCGACGTAGTCGTCGGGCACCAGAACGAGCACCTCGTCCACCGGTTCGAGCAGCGTGATCTCACTTGCCTCGGCCGCTTCCTTTAATGCCATCCCGCCCGCCGTCTGGAAAGCCATGTCGGAGGAATCCACCGAGTGTGTCTTGCCGTCGACGAGCGTCACCCGGATGTCGGTGAGTGGGTATCCCGCCGCCACGCCCTTGGCCATCTGCACGCGGACGCCCTTCTCCACCGATGCCACGAAGGTCTTGGGGATGACGCCGCCGGTGATCTTGTCGACGAATTCGAAACCGGTGCCTGCAGGCAGGGGCTCGACTTCTATGTCGCACACGGCAAACTGACCGTGGCCGCCCGATTGCTTCACAAGGCGGCCATGTCCTTTAGCCGATTTGGCGAAGGTTTCGCGGAGGGACACGCGTAGCGGTTCGCTGTCGACGCTCACTCCGTACCGCGTCTTGAGTCGGTCAAGGAGGACGTCGACGTGGGCCTCGCCCATGAACCACAGGATGATCTGGCCGGTCTCTGGATTCTGCTCGAGCCGCATGGTGGGGTCCTCGGCCACGAGGCGCCCGAGGGCCGCTGTGAGTTTGTCCTCGTCGGCGTTCGAGTGGGCCGTGATGGCGACCGGAAGTAGCGGGTCCGGCATGACCCAGGGCTCAATGAGCAAGGGATTCTCCGGCGACGAAAGCGTGTCCCCGGTCTCGGCGTGCGCCACTCGAGAAACAACGCCTATCTCACCCGCGCGGAGTTCATCGACCGCATTGAGGTTGCGGCCCAGCGGAAGTGAGATGGAACCACCCTTCTCGTCGACGTCGTGGTCCTCGTGACCTCGTTCGGTGAGGAAGTGTCCGGAGACGTGCAGCGTGCTGTCGGCGCGCAGGGTGCCCGAGAACACTCGCACTAGTGATTGGCGGCCGGCGTAGGAGTCGGACGACGTCTTGACTACCTCGGCGCAGAGCGGACCGTCGGCGTCGCAACGCAATGGCTCGCGTGGGCTCCCGTCGGGGGCGGTGACCGCGGGCAACTCATGCTCGAGCGGCGAGGGAAAGCCGCGCACCAGGATCTCCAACACCTCCTTCATGCCGAATCCGGTCGGGCTCGAGGCGGTCAACAGAGCCGGAAAGAAGTGGCCGCGGGCGACCGCCTTCTCCAGGTCGGAGACGAGCGTGTCGAAGGCCACGTCTTCGCCCCCGAGGAAGCGCTCCATCAAGGTTTCGTCTTCGGACTCGGTGATGATGCCCTCGATGAGCGCGGTCCGGGGATCCTCGATGAGCTCGACGTGTTGAGGGTCGGGCTCGCGTTCGACTCGTGAGCCGCCCGAGTAGTCGAAGATCTGACGGGAGAGAAGGCCGATCAACCCGGCCACATGTCCGTCGTCGGCATGTAGTGGCAGGTACAGCGGCAGAACTCCCTGGCCCTCACCGAAGAGTTCATGGCATCGATCAAGGACGCCCTCGGTGTCAGCGCGGGCGTTGTCGGTCTTTGTAATGACCACCGCCCGGGGCATTCCGACGGCTGCGCACTCGTCCCACAGCAGACTCGTTGCGGCATCAACGCCATCGACTGCAGACACAACGAACAGAGCGGCATCCGCTGCCCGGAGGCCGGCTCGCACCTCACCCACGAAATCGGCGTAACCGGGCGTGTCGAGCAGGTTGATGCGCACCTCCTGCCACTCCAGGGGCACCAAACTCAATGAGACCGAGCGCCCCTGACGGTGCTCGGCCTCGTCGGAGTCGGACACGGTGTTGCCCGCTTCGATGGTGCCTGCCCGGTTGATCGCTCCGGTGGTGAGTGCCAGGCTCTCGACGAGCATGGTCTTGCCGCTGTGGCTTGGTCCGACGAGAACGACGTTGCGGATTTGGGACGGATCGGCGGGGACGGACTCGGGCATCGGACCTCCACATGATCGTTTCGTTGGGTCCCACCCTTCCCCGACACCTCGCCGGGCGCAAGGGACCTCCGGCACCCGGTCAGATCAGGCCGTAGCATCAGAGGCGCCCGGAAAGTCCGGTCAGGCGAGGAGAAGCGGTGCTCAACAACCCGGCGGCCCGCAAGGTGTCGACCTTCGTCCTGGAGCCGCTTGCCCGTGGCCTGCTCAAGCTGCACGTCTCTCCTGACGCCGTGACAGTCGTCGGCACGCTCATCACCTGCACCGCGGCGTTGGTGTTCTTCCCGCGTGGTGACTTCATCCCCGGTGTCATCATCATCGCCGCCTCCGTCATCGCGGATTTGCTGGATGGGACGATGGCGCGGTTGTCCGGTCGCGCCGGACCCTGGGGCAACTTCCTCGATGCCACCTTGGACCGCGTAGCCGACGGATGCGTGTTCGGCGCCCTCGTTCTGTGGTCGGTCGCCTACGCCGAGCCGTGGGTGACGGCGGCCGCACTGACCTGCCTGGTCGGCGGACAGGTGATCTCCTATGCCAAGGCGCGGGCCGAGGCCGTGGGAGCGACGGCGAACGTCGGCATCGCCGAACGCGCCGAGCGTCTCATCGTTGTGCTTCTCGCCGCGCTTCTCGCGGGCTTTGGCGTCCCCTATGTCCTACCGGTCGCCCTTGCTCTCCTCGCGATCGTCAGCGTCATCACGGTGATCCAACGCATCGTCGTGGTGCGTCGTCAGCTCCGACCGCAGGCTCCGCAGGGCGACTCGTGAGCGATGTCCGCGCCATCAGTCTGACCGACCGCGCCACCGACCTGGGCTTCGGGCTCGGCTGGTCGGCCGTGCGAGCCATGCCCGATTCGGTCGTTGACCGGGTCTTTCGTGCGGCGGCCGATCGCACCTGGCGTAAACAGGGGCCGAGTGTTCGGCAGCTCACGGCAAACTTGTCACGGGTGCTGCCTTCGCAGCGGCTGCCCGAACTTCCCGACATCGCCCATGAGGGTGTTCGGCGGTACCTGCGGTATTGGAGTGAGGTCTTCCGGCTGCCGGGGTGGAGCCAGCAGCGGGTGAATGAGACCTTCGATCTCGTCGAGGGCGTCGAGCGCCTCGATGACGCGATGAACGCCGGCAACGGTGCCGTGATGGCGATCACCCACTCGGGCAATTGGGATCTCGCCGGGGCCTGGGGCTGCCACCGCTACGGCGGCCTGGTGACGGTCGCCGAGCGGCTCAAGCCGGAGAGTCTCTTCGACCGATTCGTCGCATACCGGGAGTCCCTGGGTATGGAAGTCCTGCCGCTGGGGGACTCTGATGTCCTGCGGGTCTTGGCGCGACGGCTGCGCGAGGGCCGACTTGTCTGTCTCCTGGCCGACCGGGACCTTGCGCACAGTGGAGTCCCCGTGGACTTCTTCGGGGAGCGCGCCTCAATGCCGGCTGGTCCTGCGGCGCTAGCAGACCTCACCGGAGCGCCACTACTCCCAGTATCGATCTGGTACGACGGAGAGCGAACCTTGGGCAAAATCGGCGAGCCCCTTCAGAGTGCCTCGCTCGGCGCGGAGGGCAACCGCAGCGAACGCATCTCCGAAACGACGCAGGCAATGGCCGATGCCTTCGCGCTCGAGATCGCGAAGCATCCCCAGGACTGGCACATGATGCAGCGACTGTGGCACGCCGACCTGGACGGGGACGGCCGGTGAGGATCGGCATTGTGTGCCCGTACTCCTGGGATGCGCCCGGAGGGGTGCAGGCACACGTCCGTGACCAGGCGGAGACCTTGATCGCGGCGGGTCACGATGTCAGCGTTCTGACCCCGGTCGAGGACCCGTCCCATCTTCCGCCGTACGCCGTGGATGGTGGACGGCCACGCGCGGTGCCCTATAACGGATCGGTGGCCCGACTCACGATGGGCGTCAAGGCGACCGCCCGGGTGCGGCGCTGGATCCGCGAGGGGGAGTTCGACGTGCTGCATGTGCACGAGCCCCTTGCCCCATCCCTGGGGGTCCTCGCATGCTGGGCGGCTCGTGGGCCCATTGTCGCGACCGTTCACTCGTCGCTCGAGAGATCCCGCGCACTCACGACGGGCTACTACGTCGCGCAGACAGCTTTGGAGAAGATCAACGCCATCATCGCGGTGAGCGAATACGCACGACGGACGATCGTCGATCACCTCGGCGCCGATGCTGTCCTCATCCCGAACGGCGTACGCGTGGATCACTTCCGCGGCGCCATCCCGCTACAGGAGTGGCCTGGCCCAAGCGTCTGTTTCCTCGGCCGCATGGACGAGCCGCGGAAGGGGCTGCCCATCTTGCTGACGGCATTCGTCGACGTTCGCCAACGAATTCCCGATGCGACGTTGGTTCTCCTTGGACCGGGGGATCCGGACCAGGTCCTTGCCGGCGTTCCCGCATCCGTGCGCGAGGGGATCGTCTGCCTCGGGCGAGTAAGTGAGGAGGACAAGGCCCGCGCACTCGCGGGAGTCGATGTGTATGTCGCCCCGAACACGGGCGGGGAGTCGTTCGGGATCGTGCTCCTCGAGGCCATGGCGGCCGGTGCGCCCGTGCTGGCCAGTGACCTTGAAGCCTTCGATCGTGTCCTGGACGGCGGCCAGGCCGGACGGCTGTTCCCCGTCGGCGACGCCGGAGCTCTTGCCGACGCTCTTGTGGAGATGCTGGACGACCCGGACGAGCTCGAGCGGCTTCGTGAAGTCGGTGCCCGGCGCGCCGACCTTTTCGACTGGTCACGCGTTGCCCGAGACATCCTGAACGTTTACGCAAGCGTGATGGCCGGGCAAGGCCCGGTCACCGAGGACCTGCGTGGTCAAATCGTGGGCCGCTGGGCGGGCCGTCGACGGGAGACGACGTGACCTGGTGGTGGTTCGCAATTGCGGGAGTCATCGTCGTCCTCGTGGCTCTCTACTTCAGCATGACTGCAGGCCGGCTCGACGCCCTGCATCGACGCGTCGACGCCGCGGAACATGCATTGGACGTTCAACTGTTACGGCGGTCGGCGCTTGTCTCGGACCTGGCGTCGTCGGGATTGTTCGACCCCGCGACCACCGTCGTCTTGGCTGAGAGCGCCCACGCGGCCAGGACGGCCGATTCGGCCGATCCTGTGGCGCGCGGGCTTGCGGAGAGCGACCTGACCCGCG
>JALQUH010000167.1 GCA_023263845.1 Candidatus Nanopelagicales bacterium
ACCGGTCACCTGGCAGGGCATGCCCCAGGCGGTCCGTCCGCCGGCGCTGCGTGACGGCAACCCGTGGGGTGGCCCTCGACGCGTCGACGGACTCATGGAACTTTCCTAGACGTTTGTCTCGTCCGGCATGAACTGGCTCGCGCGACGTCGCTATCCGCGGTGGTCGGCGAAGTTCCACGCGGACACCCGACTGCGCGATCTGTCCTGCGTGGTGCTCGACTGCGAGACAACCGGATTGCAGCCCTTCGGTGTCGACCACCTGGTCTCCGTGGCTGCGATCGGTGTGCGGTCCCTCGCCATTACGGAGCAGTCCTTCGGCACGCTCGTGAACCCGGGTGTCCCGATCCCGCCTGAGTCCACCGCCATCCACGGCATCACAGATCAGCTGGTGAATGCCGCGCCGAGTCCCCGTGACGCCGTCACAACATTGCGGGAGTTTGTCGGGAATCGTCCGCTGGTGGGCCAGGTCCTCGCGTTTGACCTCGCTTTCCTCGACCCCATCGCGCGGCGTAGCCGGCTCGCGCCATTTCCCGTCGCACTCGACACCCTGCTGATGTCGACAGTTCTGTGGCCCGAACGCGATGTCCGGCACGGCTTGGATGCGCTGACCGAGCGCCTCGGGATCGAGGTGGTCGATCGGCATACAGCCCGTGGTGATGCGCTCGCGACCGCCCGGGCCTTCATCGCGATGGCACCGCTGATGGAGCAGCGCGGGCTGGTGACGATGCGGGACGTTGCGGCCGCATGCCAGGCGACCTCCCGCGCGGCCGAGTTCGCCAAGCGCTATCGGCGCTAGCCGAGCAGTGTTTGAACCTCCTGCGCTGTCCGGCGTACGCGCTCGGCAAGATCAGTGAGGTTGCCTGCGTCCGTCGCTCGCACCGTCAGGCCGACCGAGGCGACCGGTTGGCCCCGGCGATCAACGGCTGCCGCCGCGACCGAGGCGAATCCAGCCATCACCTCACCCTCCTCCATCGAGTAGCCGTCTCGTCGTTCCTGGGCGAGGATGCGTTGCAGTGCCGACAAGGTGGTGGGTCCGCGCTCGGTGCGCGCGGCAAACGCCGTGTCGACGGACATGAGTGCGCGCACCTGCTCGTTGGGCAGGCAGGCAAGCAAGGCGCGACCCGAAGCGGTGGTGGCCGCTGGAAGCCGAACGCCAACGCCGGTGATCAGCGTCGGGGCTGGCCGACCGGTACGCGCGGACTCCTTGGCGAGATACAGCACCTCGGTTCCGTGAAGGACGCCGAGGTGCGCGGTGGCCCCGGTCCCCTCAGCCAGTGCGATCAGGGCCGGCCGGGTGAGTTCTTCGCGGGGATCGTGTCGGAGGAATCCCTGGCCGACGAAGAAGGCGGTGGGGCCGAGGGCCCAGCGCTTGCGCTCGGGCAGATGGATGACGTAGCCGTCATCGCGGAGCACAGCGAGCAGGTGGTACGTCGTACTCCGGGGGGCGTCGATCACCCTCGCAAGGGCCGTCGCCGTGGACGGGCCGCGCTCGGCAAGGGCGCGTAGGAGGGCGCCGGCCTGAGTTACGGCGGGGACCCTGCTCACGGGTAAAGTCTGGGATCTCAGACATCTGCCGTCAAGAAGGCCTACTCGCGGGCACCGGGACGCTGTTGGGTAGCGCCATGACCGTTGACGTTGGCCTCGCGCCCCTCACCATGGCCGAGGTGGTGGCCGTCGCCCGCGAGGGCGCCCCCGTTCGGCTCACCGAGGAGTCCCTCGCCGAGATGGCCCGCAGCCGCGCGGTGATCGATGCCCTGGCGTCATCGCCGGAGCCGGCCTACGGCGTTTCCACCGGATTCGGCGCCCTCGCGACGGTGCACATTCCGCCGGAGCAGCGCGCCCACCTGCAGGAGTCACTGGTGCGTTCGCATGCCGCGGGCACCGGTCCCGAAGTAGAGGACGAGGTCGTGCGCGCCACGATGCTGCTGCGTCTGAGCACGCTCGCCACCGGGCGTACCGGCGTGCGTCCCAGCACCGCCCAGGCGTACGCGGAGTTGCTCAACGCCGGTATCAGCCCGGTCATCTACGAATACGGCTCCCTCGGGTGTTCGGGCGATCTGGCGCCTCTTTCGCACATCGCCCTGGCGCTGATCGGCGAGGGTGAGGTTC
>JALQUH010000220.1 GCA_023263845.1 Candidatus Nanopelagicales bacterium
TACAACCCGGATCAGCTCGGTCTGGACATCACCACAATGTTCCCCCGGGTGCGGACCACCCTGGGCGATAAGTACTTCCGGCCGAAGCCGGCGACGAACGACCTTGATGACAAGGGATTCGTGCGGCTGAACGACGCGCGCGCCGTCACGAGCACCCTGGAAAGCGAGGCCATTGCTACCCAGGCCACGGCCACGGGACTGGATCGCGTCTTCCAGCAGGGGCGCGAAACGTTCGGTACGCCAGATCGCAGCGGCATCCCGGCGCGTCACTCCGCCGGCGTCGAGATCGTCCGTCCTGACGAAGCCGAGCGTTGGAAGAGCCGCATGCAGCGGGCCAACAATCTCGAGGACTCACTCCGAGCACTTGACGACATCCTCCTCGACGCCGAAGACGTCGTCATGGGCTACCGGCTCGATGTGCGCAAGGTCGGTGAGCGCACGTGGCACAGCCTGCATCGCCGGCATGGTGTGCTGACGCCGTACGTCGGCAGGAGCGCCGGCAAGGGAGTCGATCTCGGCGACGACGAGGGTTGGGCCGAAGCCGCCGCGACCGGCAATCCCGAAGATGAAGGAGCGCTGGAAGACCAGGAGTTCCGCATGCGCGAGACGCTCGTGCAGTGGGACGGCTGGAGCCTGTCGATTCCCAAGCCGGGCAAGGCGCTGAATGACAACGACCGACCCGCACCGCCCACGCCTGCTGAAGAGGCCGACGCGCTGATCGACAGCATGCACGGCACCATCGACTACTCCGCGCCGGATTCCGGCGCGCGGCTGCCGGCGCTGCGTTTTTCCAGGACCGAGTATGAGGCGCGGTTGCGCTGGGTGGATGTCGGCGGCAATTCCGAGGCGCCTGATGCCGCGGGAGGGTCGATCCTGCGTTTCCCCTATCTGCGTCATGACCCCGTACCCTCACCGGACCTGTATCTGCAAAGCGAGCCGGTGTGGTCGGAGGCGTCCGACGTCCTAGTGTTGCGCACGGCCAACTCCGCGGCTGACCATCGCACGAGCACCCAGCGGTGGATCGCACCGCCCAAGTCCGCGGCCTGCTTCTGCCTCGCCCACGGCGTCTTCGATGACGATCAGGGCCGGCCGAGGGCGGGCATGTTCGGCACCATTGCCTCCCGCGAGAGTGAGGTCATCGCGACCGAGGTCGTCGACGGCGACGTCCACGTCGTCCCCGCCGACCCAGGTGCGGTGCCCTACCTGCCCGACCCATTGGCGGATGGTCTGCTCATCCGCGGAGGCCCCAAGCAAGGCCGGACGTATGACGCCGAAGCCACCGTTGGATACCGCGGTGCCTGGCCGAATGTGCAGGTTGCGCAGATTGAGGCCAAGGCGGTAGCGACCGGTCGCAATCGCACCCGGACGGCCGGTGACAAGGTGACCGTGGAGTTGGAGCCGGGTCGGGTTGCGCACCTGCGCATGTCCCACTCGCTGACCGGCGATGGCCTGAGCCTGATGGATCTGTGGCGTCGGATCCGCGGCAACGGCAACGAGGCTCGGGCTCGCAAGGGCGCGTACTGGATGCTCACGCCGGACCGGGTGGTCACGGTCGTGCATGCCGTGCAACGCCCTGTGGCGGCTCCTGAGTTCGTGCGGGTGCCGAGGAACAAGCGTTGGAAGGCGGAGCGGTCGGCAGGTGACACGGCTGCCGCACTGTCGGGATTCATCACCGTGGATGCTCCGTCAACCGACTCGGTGGACATGCATGGGTTGCGCACCTACGCCGTGGACGATGGCCCCGGGACGGGGGCGCCGTACGTCGTCGTCAACGCGGACATGGGTGTGGTCGGCACCGACAGCGTTGAGGATCCGGCCCCCGGTGGCGGTGAAGCGACCGTCGCGCTGGATGTCCGCGCCGCGTTCGCCGACACCCGCCGTCAGCAGGTGACGCTGACAGCCGAGGCCAAGTCGCGCTTCGCGGAGTACTTCCGCAAGACGGTTACCGCAGCGGCTGCCGCTGACGTCATCAGCCTCAACGCGGGTCGGCCGGTGGTCGAGGGCAGCGTGCGAATTGGGTGGCGCTTCGACGTGAGTGGCCAAACAACCGATGGCACGGCGACCGATGGCATGTTCACCCTGGACCCCGGTGACGGCACCGTGATCCTGCACCCCGACGAAGCCACCGGGGACCAAATCCCGACAGCAGCCGTCCTCACGATCTCCTTCATTCCCGGACCGATCACCAGGTCAAGTACCGAATCAGCGGTACCGAGTAGCAAGCGCCGAGCCAGCGTCACTGTGCCGAGCAGTGCACGGCCGCTCGCTCCGCAGGCGGAGTGGATCCTGCCGGCATTCGAGTGGTCGGGCCCGAGCGGCAATCGCCGCACGAGCACGCGCAGCGGTGGCCTGCTGCGCATCTACCTGGCCCGTCCGTGGTTCAGTTCCGGTATCGGCGAGGAGCTCGCCATCGTGCTGGAGCCGGCGAACGCGGGCGCTCGGAATCCGTCTCGCGACGCGCTCGTGACCCAGTGGGGCCTGGACCCGATTACGACGGGTGCGAACCTGCCGCGCAGTGGCGCTCCGCTGCAACGACACTTCACGAACACCAACCTGCGCGCGAGCAATGTCCGCCTCGCCGAGATGGATGCGCTGGTCGACATCGTGCGCTACCGCATCGGCAGTCACAACGCCCGCGGCGAGGTCTCCGGCTACGACGCTGATCGCGACATGTACTTCGTGGACATCGAGATGGATCACGGGGGTGCCTACCGGCCGTTCGTGCGACTCGCCCTGGCGCGCTACCAGCGGAGTAGCGTCGGTGATCTGCAACTATCACCGGTGACGATGGTGGATGTCGTTCAGCTTGAACCGGACCGCACAGCGAGCGTGGCGATCAGCGGCAGTGGCGTGAAGCAGACCGCGAGCGTCACTCTCACCGGACCGTCGTACCGAGCGAACGAAGCCGGTGATGGTCCCGGCCTCGCACGCGCGATTCTCGAGCGCTACGACGGTCCGACTGGACCCAAGGTGAATCCGGCGTTGAGTGCGGCGTGGACCGCGCTGCAGACGGTGACGATGCGCGGCCAGATCAATGACTCGGACAATGCCACGTGGACCGGTCGCTTGACCGTGCCGAAGTCCCGCCCGGGGGGCACGTATCGAATCGTCATCGAGCAGTTCGAGGAGATCCGCACGGATGGCAATGCGGGTAATGCCGGAAAGACGGTGGGCGAGCGACTCGTGCACCAGGACATCATCGGGATCTGAGAGTGATGTCGGGGCAAGGACATTGGCGAAGGCTGGTGATAGTCAGCGCCGCCACAGTTGTGCTGGGCGCTGGCATGTCCGCACCGGCGCTGGCAGCAAGCCCAATCACCGAGCAACACCGCGATTCCGCGGTTTCACGGGGAGAGCCAGGCT
Source organism: Candidatus Nanopelagicales bacterium (assembly GCA_023263845.1). GTDB lineage: Bacteria > Actinomycetota > Actinomycetes > S36-B12 > S36-B12 > Mxb001. The sequence goes on from JALQUH010000220.1 coordinate 3,364, forward strand.
CGCCGGATGGCGAAGTGGTCCGGGGGCTGATTCTCCGGCTTGCCCCGCAAGCCACGGCGAAGGGCCTGGCTGGCCAGGTGCGGCGAGCGCTTAAGTCGGCGGGGATTGAGGGTCAGGTTGGGCAGGCCAGACCAATCACCGATCGACTCGTCGCATTCTCAGTCACCCCCGGACTGTCCGATGCCGAGGCACAGCGAGTGTCTGCGCTCATTGCGCGGAACAGTCGGGTCCTATGGGTGGATGCGGATCGTCTGGTGCCCCTCGTTCCACCAAGTCCGGGTGGCTCGCAACCTCCCGACCCAGTGGAGGGGCGAGCGCTGCCCAGAGACCTCACGCAGTTCCCGGATCAGTGGTACTTGGGGGCCTGTGAAGAGACGACGAAGTGCGGAGTCAATCTCGAACCGGTGCACGATGAGGGAATCATGGGTGAGGGAGCAGTCGTCGCCGTGATCGATACGGGCACGACTGCTCTCCCGAATTATCGAGATCAGTTGCTGCCCGGATATGACTTCATTTCGGAGTCCTGGCGGGCACGGGACGGAAACGGGCGGGATCCGAATCCATTTGACGAGGGGGATGGTGTCAGTCAGGCGCAGTACGACGCGGCACCGAGTGACTACGCCTGCTTATTGGACGACTCGACCCAGGCTCCGCGGCTGAGCACGTCGACATGGCATGGCGACGGCGTCACGTCCCTCATCGTGGGCCAGGGCACGAGAGGCATTCAAGGCATCGCGCCCCTCGCCAAGGTGGTGCCCGTGCGAGCTCTGGGAATCTGTGGGGGATTGACGTCGGACATCGTCGCAGCAATCACCTGGGCCTCTGGCGGCTCGGTGCCCGGAGTGCCCGCGAATGCGAATCCGGCAGACATCATCAATCTCTCCCTTGGTAGCGAGGAACCGTGCAAGCCCGCTGCAGCCGTGGCGATCGCGGAAGCACGTTCCCGTGGGGCTCTTCCCGTGGTCGCCGCTGGCAACGAGGGCAAGGCCGTATCCGTGTCGCAGGGCTGGGGCTGCCGCGGAGCCCTCGTGGTCGGAGCCGTCTCCGAGCGCGGCTTCCTGACCAATTACACGAACTTCGGTGACGACACCTTCCCGCTCGCGATCATGGCCCCGGGGGGCCAGAAATACTCCTCGACGGACGGTTGGCAGATCAGGGTTGACCGAAACACCAGTGACTACCTGGCGTTCACGGGTCAGGGAACGACGGGGTTGACGACCGGCACGTCCTTTGCCGCGCCCATCGTTTCTGCGGCAGCGGCACTCGTCGTTGGTGACCGTGGCGCTGGCGGGCAGTCGACCTCGCCCGCAGTAGTTGAGTTCATTGTCAAGCAAGCCGGCGACCGCAATAGTCGCGAGACTCCCTCGAATCACCTTCCCAGGGCATGCGATGCCGTCAAGTGCGGATTCGGCACGATTCAACTGCCGGAACTCTTCGCCGAGGTGCGCAACGCTGAGCAAAGCGTTGCGACCCCTGAAGCGCTGGCTCCACCTCGCGTCGGCAAGTGGAAGACGAAGTGGCGCAAAGGAGTGAAACAGTATGCAGTCTCGTTGTCCTGGCTCGTTCCAAAGGACGCCTACCGGGATTGTGACGCGGTATGGAGCGTCGCTGCCGGCAAGACTTCAAGCAACTCTGTGATGTCACTGCGCCCCAACGTCAACTGCAAGAAGTGGTACCGGCCGAGGATTTCGACGGTCTTTAGAGCGCTGCCCGGCGAGGAGTATGTCGTCTCCCTTCGCTACTCCCCAGGAGGCTACTCCCCAGGAGGTGAGCAGTGGGGTCCAAGCCCTTACAGCCTCGTGACGCTGAAGGCCCCCGGGGTAGCGGCGAACCCCGTGTCAC
>JALQUH010000239.1 GCA_023263845.1 Candidatus Nanopelagicales bacterium
CGGCAAAGGACGGCGAGTACGACCTCGCCGACGCGCTCGACCTCGGCGCCGACGACTATCTGACCAAGCCGTTCAGTTTCGTTGTTCTGGTCGCCCGGCTGCGCGCGCTCCTTCGCCGAGCCGGAGCAGAGACGGCCGACGTACTCACCTGCGGTGATCTGACGTTGGAGGGTTCGACTCGTGCGGTCACCTGCGCTGGCCAGCGCGTGGACCTGACGCCGCGAGAGTTCGCTCTCCTTGACTTCTTCCTCCGCAATCCAGGTCGGGTTCTGTCGAAGTCCGAGATTCTCGAGAACGTCTGGGACCCCTACTACGAGGGGCCGGCCAACGTTGTCGAGGTCTACGTCGGCTACCTGCGCCGCAAAATCGATGCGCCGTTCGGCCGCAACAGCCTGGTGACGATGCGTGGCTTTGGCTACCGGCTCGACCCGGTCGTGGGCAGCGATACCCGCACCTGAGCACCGCCGAGGGGTGAATCACCAATGGTGATCGTCCCTCCGTGAGCCAGCACCAACTCCCGGACGATCGGAAGACCCAGGCCATATCCTCCATCACGCCGCGCGCGATGGTCATCCAGGCGTACGAAGCGCTCAAAGACGCGCTCGCGGTCAGCGGCGGGAATGCCAGGACCGTCATCGTCGACCGTGATCCGCGTGGCGCTGTCTTCGCGGTGCAGGGTGACCTCAACGCGGGATGTCGCATGTCGAACGGCGTTGTCCACCAGATTGCGCACGATCCGCTCGAGTTGGGCGCGGTCCGCGAGGAGTCGCACGGGCTCCGTCACGCAGCGCAGTTGCATGGTGGCGGTCTCCCGGCTCGCCGACACGACAGACTCGACGACCTCGTCGAGATCGACTTCCTCCCGGCGCACGGGCAGTGCGGCGTCGGTGCGGGCCAGGACGAGGAGGTCGCCCACGAGGGAGTTGAGGCGATCGACTTCCTCGCGCAAGACATCGGCGTCGACACCCTCCTCGGTGGTGTCGAGTGATGCTCGCATGGAAGCGAGGGGGCTCTTCAACTCGTGGCTGGCGTCCGCGACGAACTGACGCTGTTGCTCGACACTGACCTCGAGCCGATCAAGCATCCCGTTCATCGTGACGGCCAACTTCTCCAGTTCATCGCGCGTCGGAGGGACCGCGACACGTTCGTCGAGTTGGGCGATGCCAATGTCCTCCACCTGACTGCGGATTCGGTCGACGTCACGCAGCGAGCGACCTACGGCGTACCAGGTCAGACCCGCAACGGCGAGGAGAACGAGCGGGGCGAGGCCGAGGAATCCGAGGAGCACGGCCTGAGACACACGGGTGACGTCGTCGAGCGACGCAGCGGCGACAACGGTGAAGTTGCCTGGCGCGGCCTGGACGGCAACGACGTAGTCCGACCCGTCAGCGAAGGCCGGTGTCACGCGGGCGGTGGTGATGCCCGGATCGGTCGTTGGGTTGGCGAGTGCGGGCTCGCCAGTGATGGCGGGGGAGGCGACCAGCACGGCACCGGTGCTGTCGAGGACCTGGACGACGGTGAGATCGCCGGGCGTCGCCTGCGCGCTGGTGGCGGCGGCATCGAGATCGTCCGCGGCGATCTGGCCGGTGATCTCCTGCGCTCGCTGCGTCACGGCCTCGGACACCGAGTTGGTGAGTGCCGCCTGAACGACCAGAACGACGGTGGCGGCACCGAGAGCGAGGGTAAGCGCGACCGTCACGACGACGACGATCGTCGAGCGTGCCCGGATCCCGCGCCGACCCCACCACGTGGATCGTGCGGGGGTGCCCTTCATGCCCGCAGCGTAGAAGGGGCACCTGAGAGTCCGCTGTGACCTCTCAGTTCCGACACAGGCGCTCTCAGCGTCCTCTTGGCTGTCGAACCGCACCGTAGATGTCGTGGCTGATCGCCAGCCACCGCACCGAAGGAGGATCGATGGATCTCAAGCGCAAGTCAGCAATCGCCGCGGCCGCTCTGGCCGTGGCTGCCCTCGGCGGGACCGGATTGGCTATGGCGGCACAGTCCACGCCGGCGCCCGCCGCACCCGGTGGGGCCATGTCCTCACTGGCCACGCAAGCTGCCGATCAGGCGGTCGAGGGTCCGGAGAATGCCGCGGACGACGGCCCCAACCAGGGCCCGGATGCCAACGCCAACGAGCCCGGCCACCAGGACGCCGTCGAGGATGACGCTAACGAGGGTCCGGAGAACGCCGCGGATGACGCTAATGAAGGTCCGGAGGATCCCACGGACGACGCTCCCGCCGCTGGCTGACGGCTAGCTCACCTCGAGGGCCCGGGTGCGGTGTCTATCCCCTCCGCCGCATCCGGGCCCTTCGCCTCCTGCATCCGGCCTTGTGATGACGCAGACTGGATGACAGACCGAGGGAGTGAAGTGCCATGCAGATTGCCGCGAAAGTCTTCGTTGTCACCGGTGCCGGTAGCGGCATCGGACGGGCTGTCACGTTGGAGTTGTTGAGTCGCAGCGCCAAGGTTGCGGCGGTCGATCTGCACGCCCAGGCGCTGGAGGAAACAGCACGGCTGGCGAGCGCCGGTGATCGGCTATCGCTGCACACGCTGAACATCGCCGATCGAGGCGAAGTCGCGGCTCTTCCGGACGCCGTACTCGACGCGCATGGTCAGGTCGACGGACTGCTCAGCATTGCCGGCATCATCCAGCCGTTCGAGCCGATCACCACGTTGCCGCTCGAGGCAGCAGAGCGTGTGATGGATGTGAACTTTTGGGGCACCTACTACCTCGACACGACCTTCCTGCCGCTGCTGATGGAGCGGCCCGAGGCGGCGCTCCTCAACGTGTCGAGCATGGGCGCCCTCGTGCCGGTTCCTGGTCAGGGTGTCTACGGTGCGAGCAAGGCGGCGGTGAAACTGCTCACCGAGTGCCTGTACGCCGAGCTCCGTGATTCGAATGTCGCCGTGACCGTGGTCTTCCCCGGTGGGGTGGGTACCAACATCACCGAGAACTCCGGTGTTGCTGCGCCGTCCATGCCTGCCGGCAAGACCCCCAAGGTCACCTCTGCGGAAGACGCGGGTCGGCTCATCGTCGACGCAGTGGCCAAGGGTGAGCCGCGACTGCTTATCGGTGGTGACGCCAAGATGCTGGATCGGCTGTCACGCGTTGCACCGATGCGAGCCATCACCACCGTGGCGGATCGCATGAAGGCGCTGCTCGGCTAGCGCGGATTCGGTGGAGGCCAATACCGGCTAGATCGTCGGGCGCGGCACCGGATGGCGCGTCTCATAGGCACATGCAGCCTGCAGGACGAGTGCATCGGCGTACGCCGCTCCAACGATCTGCAGACCCACGGGAAGTCCCGCGGATGTCAGTCCGCATGGAACGCTGATCGCGGGCTGTTGAGTGAGATTGAACGGATAACTGAACGGAGTCCACGAGAGCATGGACTCCGGGGTCATCGGGACGGCGCCCGCGGGTCGTGCGTCGAAGGCGGGGATGGCGACCGACGGGGTAACCAGCAGGTCGTAGCGGGTCATGAAGAGACGCATGTGAGTGCCGAGGGCGTTGCGCTTGCCGATGAGTCGCTGGATGTCCTGTGCGCTGAACTCCGCGCCCTGCTCGGCTTGGGCGGCGAAGTCCGGGTCAGTAACCGCCTGCCCCTCTGGACCGAGCGCGTCGTAGACGGTAATTCAAGTGATGGAACAAAAGAATTTTTATCAAGTAAAAAAAAATA
>JALQUH010000116.1 GCA_023263845.1 Candidatus Nanopelagicales bacterium
CAGGCCGACGACAGGAATTTCACCCACTGCACCAAATCAGGCACCGTGCTCCACAGGCCGCCCATCGGACTAAAGGCACCAGGGCTCGGCTCGACCTGCTCGACCTGCTCATCGGCCAAGGGATGCCAGCCAACAACTCGATTCGTTGTCGTCGCGACGTCGTACGTCGTACTGGTCAATTCGAGCGGGTCGAGGATGGTGTCACGCACGACGTCGGTGTAGGGCAGACCAGTCACCGCCGTGATCACTCGCCCGAGAAGCGCGTACCCGAGGTTGGAGTATTCAAAGTCGAGGCCCGGGACGCGACAGACGCTGATTCCACCGGCGGCGAACTCGTCGAAGTCCTCGACGGGAAGTCCCTCCTGCCGATCACCCCAGGGGTCATCGGTCGGGAAGCCCGCCGTCATCGTGAGCAGGTGACGGATCCGCAGCGCCGGCGCATCGTCAGGGAGCCCGATACGACGCAACTGCGGCAGGTACGACGACACCTGGTCATCGAGGGCCAGAACACCGCGATCCCGAAGAGTGAGGATGGTGGCTGCGGTGAAACTCTTCGTCATGGAGGCGATGCGGAACTGACGGCCGATCAAGCCGCCACCGATCACTTCGTGAGCGAATAGTCCGCCGTTGCGAATCAGGCCGAACTCGATGTCGCGTATGTCCTCGGACCGGGCCACCTGCTCAAGATGCCCCCGCGTGAAGTCTGCTGCCGCCTCGATATCCACCCCGTGAAGGTACCGGCTCGGCTCCCCGACATTGGCCACGCGAGGCACTACCGTCCAGTTATGGACGGAATCCATCCGCCACGAAAGGGGCAGTCATGTCGTTCGGACAAGCCGTCAAACACGTGTACGGCAATTACGCCAACTTCCAGGGCCGCGCAAGCCGCTCGGAATTCTGGTGGTTCTACCTGTACTACGTCATCGTTGGACTAATCCTGTACGTCATCTACTTCGCCGGTCTCGCCGCGAGCCCCAAGACCGAGATCTCCCCAGGAGTCTATGAAGTCTCTATGGGTCCGCTCGCGATCATCGCCATCGTCCTGCTTGGTATCTGGTGGCTCGCGAATCTGATTCCGACCCTCGCGGTCTGGGTACGACGACTCCACGACAGCGACAAGTCAGGCTGGTGGATGCTCCTGATCTTCGCCTGCGGCCTCGGCACTCTCGTGCTGTGGATCTTCGCTCTCCTGCCGAGTTCGGTCGGCCCCAACAAGCATGGTGAAGGGCCTGCCACGGCCTAGTCGGTTGCACCACTTTCCTGCCATCACGCGCTAGGGTCTGGCGCAGTTGCCGCGGCGACCGCGCCCGGCCCTAGCCAAGGAGGGGACATGGGCTTCGGTCAAGCCGTCAAGCATGTCTTCAGCAACTACGCCACATTCCAGGGCCGCGCGAGCCGGTCGGAATTCTGGTGGTTCTACCTGTTCATGGTCATCGTGAATACCGTGCTCTACATCATCTACTTCGTCGGGCTATCGGGAAGTCAGGAAGGGTCCCTGAGCCCACTCGCCATGGTTGGAGGAATTCTCCTGGCCGTGTGGGTGTTGGCCACGATCATTCCTGTCATCGCCGTCTGGGTGCGCCGCCTGCACGATTCGGACAAGTCCGGCTGGTGGTATCTACTCGTTTTCGCCTGCGGCATCGGTGGCATTGTGCTGCTCGTGTTCGCGCTGCTTCCGGGCACGCCCGGCCCGAACAAGTACGGCGAAGGACCCGCGACCGCCTGAACCCCAACGCGACGAGCGGGCATCGATCTAGGAGACTAGGCCGATGCCCGCTCGTCTTGTCATCATCGGATCCGGGGAAACCTCGCCCACGATGGTGAAGTTGCACCGTGAGTTGCTCGCTGCCGCCCCCGGGGTTGCAGCCATGCTCGATACCCCGTTCGGATTCCAGGTCAATGCCGACGATCTGACCGACAAGATCCGCGGCTACTTCAGCGAATCAGTGGGACGCGATATCGACGTCGCACGCTGGCGACGCCGCGATGAGCCCGCCACCATCCGCGAGCGCGCCCTGGCGACGATGAACCGGGCCGACTGGCTCTTCGCCGGCCCCGGCAGCCCGTCGTACGCGCTGCGGCAGTGGATCGATACCCCGGTCCCGGCAGCCTTGATCGACATGATCGGTCGTGGGGGCACCGCTGTCGTGGGCAGCGCGGCGGCCGTCACCCTGGGGGAGTTCTCCATCCCCGTCTACGAGATATACAAGGTGGGCGATGAGCCGCGGTGGGATGCTGGCCTGGACCTTCTCGGTGCGCTCCTCGGCATCCGCGCTGCGGTTATTCCGCACTATGACAACCGCGAGGGCGGCCGGCATGACACGCGCTTTTGCTACCTCGGCGCCCAGCGACTCGCAAGCATGGAGGATTCCCTACCCGCCGAGGTCGGGGTCCTCGGCGTGGACGAGCACACCGCGGTCGTCCTTGACCTTGACAGCAGGACGGCCACGGTGCACGGGGCCGGCGGCATCACGCTTCGCCATCGTGATCGTCAGATCGTCGTTCCGGCCGGGGAGTCCCTGACCATCGATGATCTCGCCTCTCACGTGCGAGGCGATGGCGGATCAGCGGTCGCGTCGCCCATCGCCACAGTTGCCCCGTCAGAGGTTGCCGACGCGAGACTCGCATCCGAGGCGCCCTCCCTCAAGGCGGTCGCCCTCGCACATCAAACAGCCTTCGACCTGCTGCTGGACGCGGGCGATGCCGAGGGCGCACTGGGCGAAGCACTCGCACTGGAGGAGCAGATACACGCCTGGAGCGCCGACACCCTCCAAGGCTCCGAACTCGACAACGCCCGCACGATCCTGCGCGGCATGTTCGTCGCCCTGGCCGGTGCGGCCGAGTCAGGGCTCCGCGATGAGCGCGAGGTCATCGCCCCGTACGTCGATGTTGCGCTCAGCCTTCGAGCACGCG
>JALQUH010000210.1 GCA_023263845.1 Candidatus Nanopelagicales bacterium
TCAGCCCGGTGACAGTCGCCGTCCGTCCCTCGGAGGACGTGTTGCCGATGGCCGTCGTCCACACCTGACCGTCGGTCGACCGCTGCACGGCGTACCCGATGATCGCCCGACCACCATCGGAGGCGGGCGCATCCCACTGCAGCGACACCTGGGCGTTGCCCGCCAAGCCCACCGGACGACCCGGTGCGTCCGGTACGGCGACGCTGGGCATGACCGCGGCCGAGACCGGCGACCAGCTCCCTTGACCGTCAGCATTGATCGCGGCCACCCGGAAGAGGTAGCGGTTGCCGTTGGTCAGCCCGGGCACGGTGACACGGGGCAGCGTCGAGCTCGTGTTGGCGAAGGCGGTCGTGTACGCATTCGCGGTCTCTCGCTTGTACTGCACCTGGTAGCCGATCACCTGATCGGCGGCGGCTGTCTCGGCCGGGGTCCACGACAACTCGACGATCCCATCGCCACCGACGCCGCTCGGCTGACCCGGCGCTCCCGGGAGAGCCGCCGGGGGTGGCGGCGGCTCGGGGTTGGCCGAGGGCGTCGCCACATTGGAGTCCTGCGAGGTTGTTTCGCCCACCGCGTTCACCGAGGTCACCGTGAAGGTGTACGGCGTGCCGTTCGTCAGGCCGCGCATGGTGTACGTGGAGACAAACGGCCCGACGGCGAACTGTTGTCCGGTGGACGCACGGACTACCTGACGCAGGATGTCCGCGCCACCATCGTTGGCCGACGGCAACCAGGTCACCGTGACGGAGCCATTGCCGGCCGCTGCCGTGACATTGGTGGCTGACGCGGGAACAGTCGCGTTGCCGGGACCGGCAGTGAAGCGGGGGCTCGCGTCGGAGACCGATCCGGTGTTTTGCGGAATCGTGGAAACGACCACCCAGTACTCGACGTCCCTTGACAGCCCGGAGATGGTGCAGGTGAGCGCATCCTCGGTGGTGCACCTCAACCTGTTGTCTAGGACTGTGTCGCCCTGTGCATTTTCGTAGAAGGCCCGCGCGAAGTAGCCCGTCACCGGGACCTCACCTTCGCTGGCCGGCGCGTTCCACGTGACCGTCGCTCCGAACTCGGCGCCGAGAACGACCGGCGTCGCCACGACGCCGGTGGGCGGCGCGGGGAATTCAACGGTGGGACGGGCCGTGGCCGCCTGGGTGCCACCGGCGTAATTGCTCCAACCGGCGGCATTCGCTGCCGCCACGTAGGCCTGATAGGTCACGTTGGGCTCCAGGCCCTCGATGACGCAGGAGCGGCCGTCACCGTCGGTGGTGCAGGTGGCTCCGTCGGGCTGCAGGCGAACGGCGTACTCGGTGATCTCGGCGCCGCCATCAAGCACCGGAGCACTCCAACTGACCGTCACGCTCCGGGCTCCGGCCTGCGCGGTGATCGCCCGCGGGGCCGAGGGAACCGTACGGGCGGCCGCCGGCTGCGACGGCGCCGAAGGCAGACCCTGCACCGTGTTCGACACGACCGCTCGGACGTAGACCACCTCCTGGACGCCCAGCGCTGATTGCCAGATGCACTGCAATGCTGAAGGGTCAAAGGATGCGGGGCAAAGTTCGTTACCGGTGATGGCGGAGTACACCGCGTAGCCGAGCCGAGGGGCGCCGTCGCTCGGCTCCTCCCAGGTGGCAACCAGACGGCCCGCGGTGATGTACGGCGCCAAGGTCACCGAGCGCGGGGCGCTCCAGCTCGACCCCGGCTCATCCACCGTGGTGGGGTACACCCGGACCTGCGACAAGGGACCGAATCCGAAGTCATTCGCCGCCTGGACCTGGAATTCGTATTCCGTCGCGGGCTCAAGGCCGCTGATGGTGCAGGACAGGACCGGGGTGCTCGCTTCACACGTTCGGTTGCCCTCCGCCACGACGCGGTAGCCGGTGATCGGACTGCCACCGTCGTCACCCGGGGTCCAGAAGACGGTGACGGAGGTGCTGGACGTCAGCCGCCGGTCCGTCAACCTCGGTGCATCCGGGACACGGCCCGGCGTCGCCGAGCGAGCGGAGTGGCCCGGGGCACTGTCACCAACCGCGTTGGTCGCGACGACAGCCACGCGGTACGCCGTGCCGTCGTCCAAACCGTCGATGTCACAGGAGCGACCCGCGCCGTCCGTGGTGCAGGTGGCACCACCGGGATCGGCTGTCGCCGTATAACTCAGCACAGCGGTGCCCCCGTCGTTGATGGGCGCTCGCCAGCGCGCGGTCACGCTGCCCCCTCCAGGAGTGGCCGACACGGTCACGTCACGCGGCTCGGTGGTAGCCGTGAGCGGTGGATTGGGGGTGACCGCCTCTGACGTCGCAGGTCGACCGTTGCCCGCCTCGGTCACGGCGCGCACGGTGACGGTGTAGGAGCGGTCATCACGGAGTGAGTCGATAACGCAGGTGAAGGCGCCGCCGGGGACGCTGCAGGTGACGCCGCCCGGCTCTGCGGTCGCGGTGTACCCCTGGATCGGTAGACCGCCGGTGTTCTCCGGAGCCGTCCACGCCACGGTGAGGGCCTC
>JALQUH010000214.1 GCA_023263845.1 Candidatus Nanopelagicales bacterium
CGGCCACGGCGCCCCCTTCGACGATCGGCCGGTTGCGGTCATAGGGGTACGGCGGGAAGACCTGCTGAGCCTGATCGATCGATGTGGTCGTCGCGTAGACCACACGAGCGATTTCATCGGACATGTTGCCGCGCAGATCCCAGGCGAGGGCTTTCAGCCAGGCGACCGAGTCAGCGGGTTCCCACGGCTCGATGACGTAGCCGGGGTTCTGTAACGACAGGACCGTGTACTCCAGGCCGATGTCGGGCTTGGAACGACCGTCGAGGTAGGCGTTCACACCCGCCGCGTACGCATCGAGCATCGCGAGGGAATGTTCACTGAGGAGTCCGAGCTCCTCCTCGGCGATACGTCGCCAGCCAAGCGTGCGCAGGAATGAGTCGGTCGCCACCTGGCTCTCACCGAACATCTCCGACAGCCGGCCAGCGGTGATGTGGCGGCGCACGTCCATCTCCCAGAATCGATCCTGGGCGTGCACATACCCCTGGGCGAACATCAGGTCGGTGTCGGAATCGCCGTAGATCGTCGGGATACCAAGGTCATTTCGGACGACGTCGACAGTTGAGGCAAGCCCCGCGAGTTCGATCTGGCCGTCGGTCTGAGGCCAACTGCGCTTCACCGTCCACTGGGCGAACGAGGAGGCGGTGGCCACCAGGAGGAGCAGTACCACTCCGATCGTGCCGAAGATCCAGGGCCACATCCGACGCTTGCGGCCGGGAGCGGTCTTCGTTGTCGTCACAGGGCCAGGCTAGGCCTTCCGGATCCGACGCTGAGGCGCGGCACGTCGAGCGACAATCCTGGGCGGCATCTACGCGGTGTCATCGCGTGCTACGTTCCGCCGATGGTCCACGTCACGCCCCTGGACCCCGCCCGGGCTCCCGCGGTCGTCATGTTCATTCGCCATGGCGAGAAGCCCAGCGATCACGGCACGCCCCGCGGGATCAATCCGCACGGCGAGCACGACGACCACTCGCTGTCGGTCCGCGGCTGGATGCGAGCCGGTGCTCTGGCCGCGTGGCTGGCGCACGCGCCGCACCCCGACCTCCATCCACCCCAACGGATCATGGCGACCAAGCCGTCCGCCGAAGCCAAGAGCCGACGGGAATTGGATACCGCACAACCGATTGCACGACGTCTGCAGATCGTCGTCGACAGCGACATCGAACGCGGTAGCGAGCGCACCGTGCGCGAGTCCATTCTCAGTGACCCGCGGCCGACGTTGGTCGTGTGGCATCACGGCACGATGGGACACCTGGTGCGGGGGTTTCCCATCGCCAACGACGACGAGGTCCCGCACCACTGGCCCGATGATCGCTTCGATCTGCTGTGGCTACTTCGTCGTGACTCTTCGGACTCGATGTACACGTTCTCGCAGATAGACCAGGGCCTTCTTGACGGTGACGTGCTGCCTGCGGGCGACTCCGCCTAGGAGTGGTCAGCCCGTCACGTCGTGAGTCAGGGCACCGGGCCGCAGCCCCAACTCGGCCTCCGCCGCAAGGCGAGACCACCCGTCAATCTGCTCGCGTGAGAGCAGGTCGCCGTGAGCCACACGTTGCAGGACGAGGCCGTCAATCAGGGAGAGGATGCGCCAGGCGCTGGCATCGGGGTCTCCGCAGGACATCTGACCCCCAGCAACGCCCGCGCGAAGGATTCCCGCCAACACACGCTGCCACTCCTCGTTGAGTGCACGGGAGATTTTGCGTAGCGCCGGCCGTCGTGCAGCCTCCGCCCACGCATCGAGCCAGATCTGCATGCCGAGGTCGCCGTCGGCATCAGACATTCCACGGTCATACGTGTCGAAGAATCTGATCAGGCGGTCAAGCGGATCGCCAGCTTCGTTGATTGACGCCATGACGCTGTTCAGATCAGCGCGTGCTTCCTCGGCGAAAGCCTCCGCAATCAGTTCATCCATGGAGTCGTAGTAGTGGTGGATGAGGCCACTTGAGGTGCCCAGCTCGCTCGCGACGTCCCGTACGCGGGTGCCGGCGATGCCCTGACGCGCCATGACGCGCCGCGTGGCGGCGATGATTGCCGCACGACGATCATCCGGGGCCATTCGGGTCACACGGATACGCTAAAGCCTATTGCGCAATTGTCCAATAGGGGCCTAGTGTGTCGCGCAAGCTCGGTGCCCACACACCTCACCCTGGGAGTCGCCATGATGCGAACCACGCCACTGCACCCCCGGCTCGCCGAACTGAGCCAGACTCAGATGTGGGGCAACTGGGCCGGCTACCTCTCTGCCGTTCGGTTTGACCTGTCCAGCAAGCACGAGTACTTCGGTGTGCGCAACGCTGCCGGACTGTTCGATACGTCGCCGCTGTACAAGTACTGGATTCGCGGCAAGGACGCCGAGCGCTTCTGCTCGTACGTATTCGCACGCGATATTCGGGGACTTAAGAATGGCAGGGCGCAGTACACGATCTGGTGCGACGACGATGGGTTCGTCATGGAGGACGGGGTCATCTTCCGCTTTTCCTCCGACGAGTTCCTCCTCACCGCGGCCGAGCCCAACATGGGGTACCTGCGATCATTGGCGCGGCCGTACGACGTAGAAATCGTTGACGCAAGCGAGGACTACGCCTCCCTCGCGATCCAAGGACCCCGCTCCCGGGCCATCGTTGAGTCCTTGACTCCGGACATCGCCGAACTTCGCTACTTCGGCTTCGTCGAGACCAAGATTGCCGATTCACACGTCGTGGTGAGCCGCACCGGATTCAGCGGCGACCTCGGGTACGAGATGATGATCCCCACGAACGACGCGCTGACAGTCCTCGATGCCATCCTCGAGGCCGGACGCGCCCACGGGCTGCGGCCCTACGGTGAAGAAGCGCTCAGCATGACGCGCATCGAGGCTGGCCTTCCACTGATCGGCGTGGAATTCAACTCCAGCCGATATGCCTACTCCGAGCACGAGCGATTCACCCCCGACGAATTGGGTCTCGGCTGGCTCCTGCGCGGCATCGACGACGACACCCGGCCCTTCATCGGTCGTGATGCCATCAGGCGCGAGCGGGCCGAAGGCACCTCCCGCTGGTGCACCGTCGGCATCACGGTGGAGTGGGCCGACTATTACGAACTCTTCGACTCGCGCGGCATCCCACCCGTGCCCGATGAAGTGCCCGTCGGATGGGAGTCGATGCTCTACAACGCAAATGACAAGCGCATCGGGTACGCGACGAGCTTCATGTACTCCCCCGTCCTGCAACGACATATCGGAATAGCTCGGGTGAAGCCGAAATACGCCGACCCGGGCACCGAGGTGTTCATCGAGCAGACCGTCGACCACGAGTACATCAACGTACGGGCCGTCGTCACGACGCTTCCGTTCTACAACCCGGAGAGGAAGACCTCCTGATGACGGACACCCAACGCTACGACGCGATCGTCATCGGCGGGGGCCACAATGGCCTGACCAACGCTGCGTACCTCGCCAAGGCCGGCCAGCGCGTTCTCGTCCTCGAACAACGAGATGTGGTGGGGGGCGCGGCCATCACCGAGGAACTTCGTCCGGGCTTCAATTTCACCACCTTCTCCTACGCGCTGAGCCTGCTGCGGCCCGAGATCATCGCCGAACTCGATCTGGTGCGCTTCGGCTTCATGCCGCTTTACATGCGCTCGCACTTCGCACCGATGGACAACGGCGACTACTTCTTGATCGGGCCGGATGCCGCGGTCAACCGACAGGAGATCGCCCGCCACTCCAAGGCGGATGTCGACGGAATGGAGCGGTTCGAGCACGACACCGACAAGGTGCGCCGATTCGTGCGCCCGCTGTTCGACAACATCCCACCGAACCTGTTCAGCGACGATCCGGCTGACACGGATCGGATGAAGTGGCTGGTCAAGCATCTTGGTACCGCGGACAAGAAACTCATCCATGACGCCGTCCGCCTCTTGACCGGAAGCATCGCCGACTTCGTCGACGATTACCTTGAGTCCGACATCATCAAGGCCACGATCTGCTCGGCTGCGTGTGTCGGTATCAAACTGGGCCCCATGTCGCCAGGGAGCGGCATGAACTGGCTCTACCTCGCCATGGGCGAACATGACGGCGTCGGTGGTTCGTGGTCATTCCACAAGGGCGGCAATGGCGGGTTCACTCAGGTGCTGGCCCGTGCGGCCCAGGGATATGGCGCCGACATCCGCCTGAACTCGCACGTTGCCAATCTCGTCACCGAGGGTGGCGTGGTGCGGGGCGTGGCGCTCGATGACGGCACCGAGTTCCGCGCACCGGTCGTGGTGAGTTCGCTCGACCCTCGACGCACCTTCTTGCAGATCGCAGATCCCCGCGAACTCCCGGCCGATCTGGTGGACACGATTCAGCGCTTCCGGTTCCAAGGTGTGTCATCCAAGGTGAACTTCGCCCTCGACGGCATCCCGCGTTACCCGGCGTTGGGCGATCGGATCGACCAGTACGGCGGATTCATCAACATCGCGCCGTCGGTCGAATACATGGAGCGCGCTTACGACGCCGCGAAGTACGGTTGGTACTCCGAGCACCCGTACATCGACGCGTCGATCCAATCCTTCATCGACCCCGATATGGCTCCCCCCGGCAAGCACGTCATGTCGTGCTACGTCATGTACACGCCGTACGAGTTGAAGGGCAGCACCTGGGACGCCGAGCGGGAGGCCATGGCCGATCGTGTCCAGGCGACCCTGCAGCGGTTCTTCCCCAACTTCAACGACCTCGTCCTGCAGCGCGAGGTGGTGACCCCGGACATCATCGAGGCACGCACCGGACTTTCGGAAGGCAACATCTACGCCGGGGAGTTCTTCGCCCATCAGATGTACTTCTTCCGCCCCGCCCCGGGCTACAGCGACTACCGCACTCCGATCCAGGGGTACTACCAGTGCGGTTCGGGCACGCATCCGGGCGGCTGCGTCATCGGCGCACCGGGCCGGCTGGCCAGCCAGCAGATCCTGACGGACGCTAAGCGCTAGCGCTCCGACACTCCACGGCGAGATCCGGGAAGTCGGTGATGACGGCATCCACCTTCGCCTCCCCCGAAAGGATGTCGAACACCTCCGCATAGCTCGACGCACCGGGCGGGAGGGCGTCAGCGCGCAGGGTCCACGGCGTGACGTACATGCCGGCCGCATGAGCGGCCGCGGCCAACTCGCTTGCGTGCAAGCCGCTGTCCGCGGCACCCCCTTGCAGCAGCATGGCCACATCGGGGCCGATGCCGTCGGCGTACTCGGCAATGGCGCCGACCTGCGCTGGGTCGCTCATCCAATCGACATCAACGTTGGCCCACTCACCACTGGTCCGATGCTCGAACACCTCGTGGTCGATCGTGTGCCCGATGAGTTGCGTGAGGGGTACGTCGACCCCGGCATCAGCAGCCACCCCATCGCGAATGCGCTGCAGGGCGTGCCCGTCGAAACTCATCACGCGACATCCGTCCTGAGGAGTCCGATAGCCGTAGCGGGCAAGGACGTCGTACACGGCACCGACGAGGTCGCGTCCCTCGCGCTCGTGGAACCACGGAGACTTGAGTTCGGTGAAGATCCCCACGCGCCGCCCCGTGCTGTGCTCGAGCCCGGCGAGGAACTGCAGTTCCTCAGCGAAGGTGTGGAAGCCGAAGCGGCCCCGCCATACGGGGTAGCGATCCGGCCAGGCGGGTACCGCCACGCCGTCCTCCACGCGAAACCGCGATGAGACACCCAGACTCAGGATCTCGTCGAGGTCGAAATCGATGACGTAGAAGTGACCGTCCGCGCGTGCACGGCCGGGGAATTTCTCCGCCACATCGCTGACCTCGTCGAGCCACAGGTCGTGATTGATGAGCAGAGCGTTGTCGCGCGTCATCACGATGTCGTGTTCGACGTAGTCCGCCCCCTGGGCGACCGCGAGTGCCTTCGCAGGCAGAGTGCTTTCCGGCAGATAGGCACTCGCACCGCGGTGGGCGACGACGGCGGGCTTCACGAGGGAAACGATATCGAGCCCGGCAGCATCCTAAGTTTGCCTAGGAACCCTTTTGGATCTCGCGGTTGATCTGATCCTCGGAGAACGGCTTGTTCATCATGGAGTTGACGCCAAAGCCGATGGCACCTATGGCGAAGCCGCCGATAACCCAGCCCGGCCAGAAGTACCCCCTACCGGTGAAGAACCAGATCACGATCATGAACAGGCAGACGATCCCACCGCCCACGACGTAATTGAGAACGCCGCGGCGCTGGTGCAGCCGCTGGATCGCCTGGCTGCGCGCATCATCACTCATGCGCGGAGAGTAGGGCACGCCAGCACGCCAGGGAAGGGGCGGGCGCTGCCGAATTTCCCGCACGGGACACGGCTCGCGCCATTGCCTACCCTGGGGGGATGCGTCGGATCCTCTCTCCGCTCGCCGCGGCCGCCGTGGCCGTGGGTCTGCTGCCGCTGGCGACGCCTGCTGCGGCAAGCGCGGCCCCACCCACCCTGAGCGTCACGACACTCGACGTTGGCCCCACGCCTGGGGCCGCGCGCGCCCTGACCTGGCGCGGCTGCGACTCGTCCC
>JALQUH010000219.1 GCA_023263845.1 Candidatus Nanopelagicales bacterium
ACGGCTACCTCGTCGACCCGGTGACCGGAGAGATCTACATCGATCCCTACACCGGTCTGCCCATCACCGAGGACGGTCAGCCCATCGGCTACGACGGCGTCACCGTCGACGGCGTCTCAGGTGAAGAGCCCATCATCGACCCCGACACCGGCGAGTACGTCGACCCGGTGACCGGCCTACCCATCGCCACGCCCGACCCCGGCGTTGGCGAGGCGCTGCCCGGTGAGGACGACATCACCCCCACTCCCATCGACGGCACCGACCCCGCACCGGTCGACGGCCAGTCGGCAACGGCGGTCACGCCGGAGGGAGTGGCCGAGACCCCGTGAGCACCGGCACCCGGACGCCTCCTCGGTCGTCCACGCGCCCTACGGCAAAGCGCCCCGCCGCACAAAGCCGTCCTGCCTCACCTCGCCCCGCCCGCAAGCCTGCCGCCAAGCGAACGTCGGGGCCGCCTCGACCGCCCCGACCCCCGCAACCGCCGAGGCCGCTGCGCCTGGGCAATCCCCGGCGTCGCGCCGGCATCCTGCTGGTCCTCGTCCTCTTCGTCATCACGATCTTTGCCGGGCGACTACTAGAGATCCAGGCGTTTCGCGGTGACGCACTCGCCGCAGCCGCCGTCGACCAGCGCACGACAACCGTTGCCGTCCCCGCACAGCGCGCAGACATCATCGATATCAACGGCGTGGCCCTCGCCTCAACCGTCGAATCTCGGCACGTCACCACCGATCAGACACTCGTCGTCGATCCGATCGAGACCGCGCAAGGCATCGTCGCCGTCATCGGCGGTGATGTGAACGAGATCGCCGCGCGCCTGACCGGTGACCGTCGATTCGCGTACGTCGTCAAGGACATCACCCCCGAACAGTGGCGAGCGATCGACGAACTCGGCCTTTCCGGCATCTACTCAGAGCGTTCCTCGCGTCGTATCTACCCGGCCGGTGACGTCGCGGCCAACGTTGTCGGCTTCGTCGGCGGTGAAGGCAGCGGTCTCGCTGGGGTCGAGTACTCGCGTGAGCAGCAACTCGCCGGCACCGATGGCTACCGCACCTATGAGCGAGCCGCCGGAGGTGCGGCCATCCCCGGGGCCGGCAGCATCGTCGAGGACCCCATCCCCGGCAACGCCGTCCAACTGACCATCGACCGCGACATCCAATACATGGCGCAGCGTGTCCTCGCCAACGAGGTGGCCACGTCCGGTGCCGAGAGCGGCTCCATCGTCGTTATGGACCCGCGCACCGGTGATGTGCTCGCGCTCGCGTCCGTCCCGACCTTTGATCCCAACGACCTGTCGAACGCCGAGGAGAGCAACCTCGGCAACCGTGCGCTCAGCGACGTCTTCGAGCCCGGCTCAACCTCCAAGGTCATGACGATGGCCGCGGTCATTGAGGAGGGGGGAGCGACGCCGACGACGATGTTCGAGATCCCCGGAACCCTCGACCGCGGCGGCAAGACCTTCCACGACGCGAGCGAGCACGGCATCTACAACTGGGACCTCACCACCGTCCTGTCGCAGTCCTCCAACATCGGCACCATCCTCGCGGCCGAGACCATCCCCGAAGCCGCGCTCTACGACTACATGCAGCGCTTTGGAGTCGGTGAACCCACCGGACTCGGCCTGCCCGGGGAATCCGACGGCTACCTACCGCCGATGGACACGTGGTCGGCGACCACCTTCCCGACCCTCACCTTCGGCCAGGGCTTCAGCGTCAACTCCGTGCAGATTGCCGACGTCTTCGCCACCATCGCCAACGACGGAGTACGCATGCAGCCGCGCATCTTCGCTGACGCCGCCATCGTCGAACGCGATCGCGTCGTGAGCGCGCGCACCGCCCGGCAGGTCCGCGAGATGCTCGAGTACGTCGTCTCCGACAAGGGCACCGCGCCCATGGCCGCCGTGCCCGGCTATCGCGTCGGCGGCAAGACCGGTACCGCGCAGGTCATCAACCCCGAGTGCGGCTGCTACGACGGCACGACCATCGGTTCCTTCATCGGCATGGCACCCATCGACAATCCTGAACTTGTCGTCGCCGTGGCCATCGTCAAGCCGACCGTCGAACAGCTCGGCGGCGAACTCGCCGGCCCGGCCTTCCGCGAGGTCATGACCTACGCCCTACAGGCTCGCCGTGTCGCCCCGTCGACCACCGGCGCGTCACCCTCGTCGACGACCGCGTCGGCCACGACCGCCCCGTAAGGTGGCGTCGTGACGGCGACCCTGCGGCCCACAACGATCGAGGCGCCGCTGACCCTCGGCCAGATCGCAGCGAGATTCGACCTCGCGCTGCCCGATCAGGCCGCGCACGACATCGTCATCACCGGCATCACCCACGACTCCCGCGCCGTGCGCCCCGGTGATCTGTTCGCCGCACTGCCCGGTGAGCACACGCACGGTGCGAAGTTCGCCGATCAGGCTCGTTCGCTCGGCGCCGTCGCCGTCCTCACCGATCCCGGACCACTCGGCTCTGCGGATCGCACGGGCGTCGACCTCCACGGGCTGCCACTGCTGGTGGCCGAAGATCCGCGCGGGGTCCTAGGCGCGGTGTCCGCGGCGGTGTACGGCGACCCCGCTCAGGCACTCACCGTCATCGGCATCACCGGGACCAATGGCAAGACGACTACTGCGGCGCTCCTCGCCGCGGGACTGACCGCCGGTGGTCGCACGGTTGGGGTCATCGGCACGACCGGCGTACGCATCGGCGGTGGAATATTGCCAAGTGCGCGCACCACTCCCGAGGCGCCGGATCTGCACGCACTCCTCGCGGTCATGCGCGAACGCGGCGTCAACGTCGTGGTGATGGAGGTCTCTAGCCACGCGCTCGTCCTCGGCCGAGTCGATGGACTCGTGTACGACATCGCGGTCTTCACCCAGCTCTCGCAGGACCACCTGGACTTCCACGGCACGATGGAGGACTACTTCGCCGCGAAGGCGTCACTGTTCACTCCTGAGCGCGCGCGACGGGCTGTGATCGGGATCGACAGCATGTGGGGTCGGCGCCTCGCCGACACCTGCCAGATCCCCGCCACGACCTACGCCCTGCGACAGGATGCTCAGGTGACCTGTCGGGAGATCGTCGAGGAGAGGGGCAGTCAGACCCTCCTCGTGGACGACGGATCCGGGGTGACCCACCGCGTGGCAGTTGGCCTGCCGGGGGAGTTCAACGCCGCCAACGGACTGGCCGCCTGGACCACCCTGCGCCTGCTGGAGGTGCCCGAAGCGATCGCCGACGTCGGGATGGCGGATGTGCACGTCCCGGGCCGCATGGAGGTGGTCGACGCCGGACAGCCCTTCGTGGTCCTCGTCGACTATGCACACACTCCCGACGCGGTGGAGCGAGTCCTCACCGCGGTGTCGCCAACAACAGGAGGACGGCGCATAGCCGTGCTGGGTTGTGGTGGTGATCGGGACCGCGAGAAGCGTCCGCACATGGGCGGCGTGGCCGCCCTGCGGTCCGATGTGCTGATCGTCACCGACGACAACCCGCGCACCGAAGATCCCGCAGCGATTCGTGCCGCGATGATCGCGGGCACAGCGGGACTGGAGGGGGACATTCGCGAAATTGGTGATCGGCGCGAAGCCATTGCCGCCGCCATCGCGGAGGCGCAACCCGGAGATGTGGTGCTCATTCTCGGCAAGGGTCACGAGCCGGGTCAGGAGATCGCCGGGACCGTTCACCCCTTCAGTGATCGAGAGGCTGCCCTCGCGGCGCTGGGAGCCTCCGCATGATCCCCATGACCCTCGCCGAAGTCGCCGGAGTCGTCGGTGGCCGTCTCGTCGACGGCGAGCCCGATCTGGTCGTCTTCGTCGCTGCGAGTGATGATCGCGACTGTGTGCCGGGCACCCTCTTTGCCTGCATCAAGGGTGAGCGCGTCGATGGTCACGACTTCATCGACTCCGCGCGTGAACGCGGCGCGGTGGCATGCCTGACGACCAGGTCCGTTGGCTCACCCGCGGTGGTCGTCGACGATGTCGTGATCGCCCTTGGACGCCTCGCGTCGTATGTCATCCAGCGCCTGCCCGGCACCCTCGTCCTCGGACTGACTGGATCGAGCGGCAAGACGACGACCAAGGATCTGCTCGCCGCCCTGCTGGCACCACACGGCGAGACCGTGGCGCCGCGCGGCTCCTTCAACTCCGAGGTGGGGCTGCCGCTGACTGTGCTGTCGTGCACGACGCAGACGCGCTACCTCGTTCTGGAGATGGGCATGCGCGGCACCGGCCACATCCGCTATCTGTGTGACATCGCTCATCCCCAGATCGCCGGCGTGATCAATGTGGGGTCGGCGCACCTGGAATTGCTCGGCAGCCGCGAGGCGATCGCGCAGGCCAAGGGGGAGATCCTCGACGGACTCCCGGCCGATGGAGTAGCGATCCTGCACGCCGACAACCCGATGGTGGCCGCGTTGGCACAGCGCACGGACGCCCGCGTGGTGACATTTGGTGAGGGCGAGGGCGCCGATGTGCGCGCGAGCGATATCTCCCTGGATGCGCTGGCCCGTCCGAGTTTCACCCTGCACGTCGATGGTGCGGCCGTGCCGGTACGGCTGACCCTCAGTGGCGAACACCAGGTGGCCAATGCGCTGGCGGCCACGGCTTTCGCGCTGGCCGCCGGTATCGGCCTGGCGGACATCGTCACGGTTCTCGAGTCCTACAAACCGGCGAGCAAGTGGCGCATGGAGGTTCACGAGCGCTCCGATGGTGTCATCGTCGTCAACGACGCCTACAACGCCAATCCCGAGTCCGTGCGTGCTGCGCTCAATGCTCTTGTCGCGATGGGCGAGGGTCGACGTACCTGGGCGGTCATCGGCGAGATGCGCGAGATTGGTGATGCCTCCATTGATGAGCATGACGCCGTCGGTCGGCTCGCCGTTCGCCTCGACATCGACAAAGTGGTGGCCGTCGGTGAAGGCGCGCGTCCGGTACATCTCGGCGCCGCGCACGAAGGATCCGTGGGCGAGAACTCCACATACGTGCCCGATATCGACGGCGCCATCGCGATGCTCACCGAGCAGGTGCGGCCCGGTGACGTCGTACTCGTGAAGGCGTCGCGATCGGTCGGGCTTGAGGCCGTGGCCG